>DCIH01000043.1:26274-26646 GCA_002317575.1 Verrucomicrobia bacterium UBA1731
GGAAGAACCACCACACGCCGTCCGTAAGGAACCGGCCCAGGAGGAGCGACCACGTGTGGCGCAGGCCGAAACACTGGCGATACGAAAGCGACTTCTCGGCGGCGGGTTGGACGGTGGACGCCTGCGCGTCCGGCGCTTCGTCCTGCGACACGTAGGCGAGCTCCGCCGCGTCCACGCGCGGATTCTCGGACGGTTTTTTGTACAGGAACACCCAAAAGCCCATCCAGAGGAAACCAAGCGCGCCGATGACGATGAACGCCGCTTCCCAGCCCCAGAACTTCGCCAGCAGCGGAATCGTGGCGGGCGCCACGAGCGCGCCCACGGACGAGCCGGAATTGAAGATGGATGTCGCGAACGCGCGGTCCTTCTTCG
>DCIH01000043.1:26665-30496 GCA_002317575.1 Verrucomicrobia bacterium UBA1731
AAGTACTCGGCCGTCACCTTGATGGCGGCCGGGAAGTTGCCCGCCTCGCCCAGCGCGAGCAGGCACCGGCACGCGAGGAAGAGCCACACGGAAACGGTAGTGGCGGCCAACGCGAAAAGGGACGCGATCTTGGCCGTGGCGACGCCGCACGCCGCGTGCAGGCACGCGGCCGCGGACCACACGGCGATCGCCCAGAGGTAGCCCTTCTTGTTCCCCATCCAGTCGACGAACT
Organism: Verrucomicrobia bacterium UBA1731; assembly: GCA_002317575.1. GTDB lineage: Bacteria > Verrucomicrobiota > Kiritimatiellia > RFP12 > UBA1067 > UBA1731. Next base: position 26,898 of record DCIH01000043.1, read on the forward strand.
TGCCGGCGAACAGGTTGCAGATGGCGTAGATGAGCGCGAAGTAGCCGGTGATGATGCCGTAGTCGGCGTCGGTCCAGTTGAACTCCGGCGCGATGAAGTCCTTCCACATCAAGCTCAGCACCTGGCGGTCGAGATAGTTCACGGTCGTGGCCGCGAACAGCATCGCGCAGACCACCCAGCGGAATTTCGTCATGGAAGCCCTCCTTCGGGCATCAGGTGTAACGCAGGACTTCGTCCATCGTGGTGTAGCCGTCGAGAATGGCGCGTACGCCATCCTCGCGCATCGTGCGCATGCCGAGTTCGCGGGCCTTGTCGCGGATGATCAGCGTGGGGGCGCGCTTGTTGATGAGCTCGCGGACGGCGTTGCCGATGCGCAGGTACTCGAAGATGGCCTTTCGGCCCTTGTAGCCCGTGCCGTTGCACACCTTGCAGCCCTTGCCGAAGTAGAACTGGCGGCCGCCGATCTCCTCGCGGGAAAGCTTGATGCGGTCAAGCGCTTCGTCGTCCGGATCGTACCCTTCCTTGCACTCCTTGCAGCAGGTGCGCAAGAGACGCTGGGCGAGCACGGCTTCGAGGGTGGATGCCACCATGTACGGCGGCACGTTCATGTCCACGAAACGCATCACGGCGCCGGCGGCGTCGTTGGTGTGCAGCGTGGAGAACACCAAGTGGCCCGTCAACGCGGCCTGGATGGCGATCTCGGCCGTTTCCAAGTCGCGGATTTCGCCGATCATCATCACATCCGGGTCTTGACGCAGGAAGGCGCGAAGCACCTTCGGGAACGTGTTGCCCGTGTCGTAGTTGATCGGCACCTGCACGATGCCGTCCATGTCGTATTCGACAGGTTCCTCGGCCGTGAGGAGCTTCAGGTCAACGGTGTTGATGCGGCGGAGAATCGAGTACAGCGTCGTCGTCTTGCCGGAGCCGGTAGGGCCCGTCACCACGATGATGCCGTTCGGCTTTTCGACATCCATCGTGACCTGCTCGTACACATCTTCCGGCAGGCCGATGTTCTCGAGGTCGAGCGACACGGAACCGCGGTCGAGAATACGCATCACCACCGATTCGCCGTAGGACGTCGGCAGGCAGCTCACGCGGAGGTCGACGGGGCGGCCCGCCACGGTGATCGCGATGCGGCCGTCCTGCGGGACGCGGCGTTCGGCGATGTTGAGGCCGGCCATGATCTTGATGCGGGATGTGATGGCCTGCGCCATCGAGACTTCCGGCGCCTTCATTTCGTACAATGCGCCGTCGACGCGGTAACGGATCTTGAATTCCTTTTCGAACGGCTCCAGGTGAATGTCGGACGCGTGGTCCACGACGCCCTGGTACAGGATCATGTTCACGAGACGCACGACGGCGTTGTTGTTCGCCGCGCCTTCGAGCGACGCGACATCGTTCGTGTTCGCGTCGGCGCCCTCTTCGTCCATTTCGGAGCCGAGGGACTTGAGCATGTCCGCGATCGACGAAGAGGCGTCACCGTAGTACTGCGCCAGACGGTTCGCAAGGTCCTCCTCGCGCGCCATCACGAAGCGGACTTCCTTGCCGAGCACGAACGACAGTTCGTCGGCCGTGCGCGGATCCAGGAGACCGGAAATCGCCAGCGTGATGCTCGTGTCGTCCTGCTCGACGGGGAGCACGTTGTACTGACGCGCCGCGGAAGCGGAGAAGTTCTGCATCATGTCGGCGTCGAGGTTCAGATTGGCAAGGTCGACGACCTCGCAACCCTGACTCGCCGCCATCATGCCGACAAGATCGTCCTCGGCGACATATTCGCCGTCGAGCAGGATCTGCCGCAGCGGCTTGCCGCCGCCCGTGCGCTGCTCCTCGAGAATCGCCTCGACCTGATCGTTGTCGATCACGCCGTTCTGGACCAGCAGGTCGAGCAGCGGGTCGAGGGGCTGGTTCTTCGCTTCTTCGTCCATCGTTTAGCGTCCCATCTGCTCTTTGAGTTTCGCGACCACCGTGTCCGGATCCTGCGACTTCGTGATCAGCTCGTCGTAGGAGATGAAACCGTTCATGTAGTGTTCGAGCAGGCAGTTGTCGAGCGTGACCATGCCGAACTTGGCGCCCGTCTGGAGGTCGGACTTGATCATGTTCGTCTTGTTGTCGCGGATGCGCGAACGGATGGCGTCTGTGGACACCATGATTTCGAACGCGGCGACGCGGCCGTGCACCTCGCCGTTCTCGTCGAGCTTCGGCAGCAGGATCTGGGAAATGACGGCCTGCAAGCCGGCGGCGAGCTGCGTGCGCACCTGCGCCTGCTGGTTCGTCGGGAACGCGTCCACGATACGGTCGACCGTTTCCGCGGCGCCGGTGGTGTGCAGCGTGCCGAACACCAAGTGGCCCGTTTCGGCGGCGGTGATGGCCGCGCCGATCGTCTCCAGGTCGCGCATTTCGCCCACGAGAATCACGTCCGGGTCCTGACGCAGGGCGCGGCGGATGGCTTCGGCGAAGGACGGCACGTCGTCGCCGACTTCGCGCTGCGTGACGAGCGACTTCTTGGACTTGTGGTAGTATTCGATCGGGTCTTCGATCGTGATGATGTGCACGCCGCGCTCTTCGTTGATCACGTTCAGCATCGACGCGAGCGTGGTGGATTTGCCGGAGCCCGTCGGGCCCGTCACGAGGATGAGGCCGCGCGGCTTGAAGAGAAGTTCCTTCACCGTGGGCGGCAGACCGATTTCTTCGAGCGTGAAGAGCTTCGAGGGAATCGTGCGAAGCACCATGCCGTAGCGCTTGCGCTCCTTGAACACGGAAACGCGGAAACGCGTGCCGGACTCGTGGGCCAGGGCGAAGTCGGCGCCGCCGTTCTTCTCGACTTCCTCCATCTGCTCGGGCGTGGAAATTTCCTGGCAAAGCTTGTAGGTGTCTTCCGGTTCGAGACATTCGTCGGCCAGCGGCATCAACTCGCCGTGAACGCGCAGTTCCGGCGGCATGAGCGCGCGGATGTGCAAGTCGCTGCCGCCGTTTTCGATGGATGCGTCGAGAAGTTCCTTCATCGTGATTTCGGTCGCCATGGTCTGCTCCTTTGTTGGAATGAAAACGTTTTATGGGGGCGCGCCGTCAGTCGGCGTCGCCCATCGTCGTCTGGATGATTTCCTTGAGGGATGTCATGCCGCTCGCCACCTTCAGCATACCGTCCTCGCGCAGCGTGCGCATGCCCATCTCGCGGGCGCGCTGACGCAACACGCCGGCCGGCGCGTGGTCGAAGATGAGGCGCTGGATCGTATCGTCGATCTCGAAGATCTCGAAGATGCCCTTGCGGCCCTTGTAGCCGGTGCCGGAACACGTCTGGCAGCCCGCGCCGATGTACATGTGGTCGGGCGCCGTCTTGGCGATCGCGCCGAGCATCTTCATGTCGCGTTCCGTGGGCTGGTACTCCTGCTTGCAATTCACGCAGATGGCGCGCACGAGACGCTGGGCCATCGCCGCGCGCAGCGCGGACGCCACGAGGAACGGCTTCACGCCCATATCGGTCAGACGCGTGACCGCGCTCGGCGCGTCGTTCGTGTGCAAGGTCGAGAACACCAAGTGACCCGTGAGGGCCGCTTCCATGGCGATGTCCGCGGTTTCGGAGTCGCGGATTTCGCCGATCA
>DCIH01000043.1:30538-34052 GCA_002317575.1 Verrucomicrobia bacterium UBA1731
TGTTCGGGGCCTGACGCAGAATGGAGCGCAGCGCCGCCGAGAAGTCGAGGCCGACATCGCGGTTCACCTGCACCTGGTTGATGCCGCTCATCTGGTATTCGACGGGGTCTTCGACGGTGATGATCTTGCGGTCCGGCAGGTTGATCTGGCCCAAGCAGGCGTACAGCGTCGTCGTCTTGCCGGAACCGGTCGGTCCCGTCACGAGCACCACGCCGTCGGACAAGTGGATCAGCCGCTCGAACTTGTTCTGGTCGTCAGAAAGGAAGCCCAATTGCGGCAAGCCGAGCGCGAGGTTCGACTTGTCGAGAATACGCATGACGATCGATTCGCCGTGGTTCGTCGGAACGGAGTTGACGCGCAAGTCGAGATCCTTGTTCTCCATCTTGACCTTGATGCGGCCGTCCTGCGGGATGCGCTTTTCGGAGATCTTCATCTTCGACATGATCTTGAAGCGCGAGATGAGCGCGCCCTGCAGGCGCTTCGGCGGCGAATCCATTTCGCGCAACGCGCCGTCGATGCGGTAGCGCACGCGGAACGACTTCTCCATCGGCTCGAGATGAATATCGGAGCACTTCATCTTGATCGCGTTGGAGATGATCATCGAGCACAGGCGGATGACCGGCGAGTCGTCCCCTTCCGCGTTCTCGTCGTCGCCCATGTCGTCCGTGCGCGCTTCGATCATGTCGGCGCCCACGGGATAGAGCTTGTTGGAGATTTCCGTCACTTCCGCGGCGGGCGCGAGAACGGCTTCGACCTCCTTGTCCGTGATCACGTAGCGGAGCGAATCGACCGCCTCGTAGTTCATCGGATCGACGAGCGCCACCGTGATGGTGAAGTCGTCGCTCTGCACGGGTACCACGCCGTACTTCTTCGCCGTCTCGGCGTTGAGCTCCTGCGTGATTTTGTTGTCCACCGCCGTGGGATCCACGTGGCAGTACTTGATGCCGAACTGGTCGCCGATCACGCCAAGCACTTCGTCTTCCGAAATGCCGCCGGACGTGATGAGCACGTCAAGCGTGGTCTCGTCGCCTTCGCGCACCGTTTGCGAAGCGGTCTCGACCTGTTCGGTCGTCAGATAGCCGCGTTCGGTCAGAATCTGCAAAACATATTCGTCGTTCGATGTCATGGCTGTCCTTGTACTTGCCTGCAGTATACGTCATTTTTTTCACGTTTGCAATAGCGCCGAACGCGCGGCGGAGTGCAAACGGCGAGGCGATGCGTCACCAACCGGGCGTTTTCGGCGGACGGCACATGAGCTCGTCGATCACCTTGCCGACTTCGGCCTTAGGCATCGTCTCCACGATGCGCAGACAGTCGCTGTTCGGGTCTGGGAACCACTCGTTCTCGCCCTGGTCGTTCACCATGCGGTAACGGCCGCGCTCGGCGCCGAAGTACGGCTGCCAGCCGCGCACCGCCATCAGGACGGCCGTCTCGTCCCAGCTCGGATGGCCCGCGACGCGGTCCCATGACGTCGCCGTGCACTTTTCGCGCGGCGTCAGCTGGCGCGCGAAAACCTCCTGGATCGGATTACCCTTCCCCGGCAGCTCCGCTACGGCACGGCCCGCGAATGTCGTGAGCCCGTACTGAAAATCGGTGAACCAGATCGGCGTGGGCCACTGGTCGAGCGCGATGCGCGAGGCGACGCCGTCATGCATGGAATTGCACTCCTTGCCTTTCGGATAGTAGCACGCCATCGCCACCCAGAGCTTCACCTTCTTCGCGACCAAGTCACGGCCGTTCAGAGGCGAAAATTCGTCCGGTCTCGATTCGAGCAGTTCGCGCGCGCAGCTTAGAAAGCCCACCGTCACGAACGTCACCGACTTGTCCGGCTGCGCGGCGAGCGCCTTGCGGTACACGCCCACCACATCCGGCGCGTCGTCCGAAAGCGCGTGCTTGAATTTGCCAGGATGCTTCTCGCGCAACCCGAACGCGGCCGCGCCCGCGTCGGAAACCGCGCCCGTACGCGTGACGCCCACGGGAATGTCGGGCCGGCCGTACCACGCGTTGACGATTTCGCACCCGGCCACGGCCGCGTTGCCCTTGCCGCGCGTGCTCGCGCCCATGGCGACGATCTCGGCCTCGCCCGCGTCCGCAAGCGCGTGCAAACACGCCAGCGCGCCCACGTCGTCGTAATCCGTGTAGAAGTCCGTGTCGAAAATGATCTTCACGGGTTCGTTCCGGGGCGACACGCACCCGCACGCCGCGACCAGGCCCACCAACGCAACCATTGTTTTCATCATGACGTCATTTCCTTCCGATTTCCAGTTTCGACACTACGGGCGCCGGCTCGCCCGCGCGCGGCTCGCACACTTCCACGCGCGCGGCCGTCGCGCCGTCGGGCACGGGAAAAGAACCCTTGCGCGATTTCGCGACATCCTGCCACCACTTCTCGCCCGCGGCCATGTCTTCGCCGTTGGCGTTCATGAACACCACGCGCACGAACGCCTTGGGCGACTTCTTCGCCAACTGCACGCTCATCGAAAACTTCTTCGCGTTGGCGGGAACGGAACGCTTTTCCGTCCGAACGACGGCGCCCCACGGTTTCGTTCCGGCCACGGGCGCCACGGCTTCGGCGGTGTCGTCCGGCGCGTTCGGGGAGCGCCCCGAAAACGCGAAGAATGCGCCCACGCCCGCCGCCAGCACGATTGCCAGCGCCATGATCACGCCGGCGGAGCGGCGTGATCCCCTAGGGGAGCCGCCCGTCACGTCTTCAGGCGGCAAGGCGTCAAGATCCAGAGAATGGAACGACACCACCCTCTTCGCGTCATCGTAGGTGGCCCAGCTCGCGCGATGCGACCCGTCCCGCGGCCAACCGACGCTGCCGGGATTGACGATGTACCGCTTGCCCTCCTCGATCGCGAAATCCTGCGGCACCATGCGATGCGGCGTGCCGCTCGCGCCCACCACATGGATGAGCGCATTGTGGGTGTGACCCACGAAGAGCAGCTGTTCGGACCGCGCGTTCCAGCTCGCGACGGCGTCCTCGGCGTCGCTCACATAGTTGAAACGCTCGGGCTGCGCGAAGTCGCCGTGCGCACAGGCGAAGCCGGATTCTTCATGGACGAGGGGGAGCGCCTTGAGCCAGGCGACGGCGCCCTTGTCGAGCTGCTGACGGTGCGAGGACGCCGAGTCGTTCGCGCGGTCGATGAAATCGTCCGTCCACATCCGCCCCGCGACGGCGGCATCGTGGTTGCCGAGAATCGTCGCGTCGCAGTTCTCCCGCACGAGCGCGACGGCTTCCGCGGGCGACGGACCGTATCCGACCACATCGCCCAGGCACAGGATCTTGCCGCATCCGTCGGCGCGAACCTCCGCGAGCACGGCGCGAAGCGCTTTCGCGTTCGCGTGCACGTCGGAAAGGATCGCCCACTTCACCGGCGCGGTCTCCGCGTCAGCCGGCGAGGCCGGGGAAGTCGAGCGTGGCGAAATAGTCCGCGAGCGTCTCCGCGCGGCGGATTTCCTTCACGGAACCATCCTCTTCCGCCAGCAGTTCGGCGCTGCGGAGCTTGCCGTT
>DCIH01000043.1:34062-50606 GCA_002317575.1 Verrucomicrobia bacterium UBA1731
GGAAGCCCATCGCGTGGCCGTGCGCACCGGCGTCGTGGAACACCACGAGGTCGCCCGGAACGACTTCCGGGATTTCGCGCTGGATGGCGAACTTGTCGTTGTTCTCACACAGGGATCCCGTGACGTCGCAGAGCATCAGCGGCATCTCGGCCTTCTCCGTGTAGGTCGTGCCCGCGGGACCGTACTTCGGCACCGATATGTGGTGGTACGCGCCGTAGAGCGCGGGACGCATCAAGTTGCTCATGCACGCATCGAGGCCCACGTAGGTGCGGTAGGTGCGCTTCAAATGGCGAACGCGCGAGACGAGGTAGCCGAAAGGCCCCGTGATGCAGCGGCCGCATTCCATGTAGAGTCTGAGGTCCGGATGGCCCTTCGCAATGAGACGCTCCTTGTACGCGGCTTCGATGCCGGCGCCGATGCGCTCGAGATCCTGGCCGACCTGGTCCGGCTTGTACGGAATGCCGATGCCGCCGCCGATGTTGATGAAGTCGAATGTGATGCCGACCTTCTGCGAAATCTCGACCACGCGGTCGAACAGCAGCGTCGCCGTGTCGATGATGTACTGCGGATCGAGTTCGTTCGACGCCACCATCGTGTGGAGGCCGAAGCGCTTGACGCCCTTCGCCTTCATCTCGGCGTACGCCGTGAACAGCTGCTCCGTCGTGAAGCCGTATTTCGCCTCTTCGGGCTTTCCGATGATGGCGTTACCGCCCTTGAGCGGACCGGGATTCCAGCGGCAGCACATGAGCTCGGGCAACGCGCCGCACGCGCGCTCGACGGCCGCGATGTGCGAGATGTCGTCCAGATTGATGATTGCACCCAACTCCTTCGCCTTCCGGAATTCTTCGTCCGGCGTATCGTTGGAGGTGAACATCACGGCCTCGCCGACATTGCCGACGGCCTTGGCGAGGAGCAGCTCGGCCATGGACGAGCAGTCGCTGCCGAAACCTTCTTCCTTGAGGAGGGCCATGAGATGCGGGTTCGGCGCGGCCTTCACGGCGAAGTATTCGCGAAAACCCTTGTTCCAGGCGAAAGCGGCGTTGAGCCGACGCGCGTTCGCGCGGATCGCCTTGGCGTCGTAGACGTGGAACGGCGTGGGCCATTTGGCGGCCATCGCCTCGAGCTGTTCGTTGGTGAACGGCAGATTTTTCATGCGGTGCTTTGCTCCTTGGATGATTCGCGAATTATAACACGTTTGACGGCCGCCCTGCGAGAAGCATTTTCGGGCGGGTGCGTGGTCGTCGAACGTCAGAATTCGGGAATGAGTTCGAAACGCCAGGACGGCGCGTCGGCGGACGGCACCTTGACGGATTCGGCCACGCGATAACCCGGAACCCACAGGATTTCACCCGTTTCGGCGTCGGCCAATACGGGCAGCGAACGCCGCACCGCCGGCGGCGTTTTCGCCGTGACATACACGTCCTGAAGCTTGCGCGTCCTGCCGCCCATGCCCGTGGGCGCGATGCGGTCCCCGGCCCGCCAGGGACGAACCTCGAGCGTGCGCCCCGCCAAGGCCGCGCGCGAAAACCACGCGCGCGCCGGGAGCTCGCCGATGACGCACGACTCACGCCGAAAGCCCAAGTCGGCGGAAATCTCCAGCTCATATTGCGGCATTTTCAAACAACCTAAGGGATCACGTCGCCTCCCCAGGGGGTCACGCCGCTCCGCCGGCGTGACCATGGGCGTCCCAATTCCGTCCCAATCCCGAGCTTGGTGACGCCGGCGGAGCGGCGTCACACCCTGACTGTCGCCGCGCAAAATCGCCGCGCTCTTGCACAGATGCTCGACGATCTTGGGGTCGAACGCCTTAGCGAGGTACGGCAAGATCTCATGCCGCACCAAGTTTCGCGGAATAGACACATCCGCGTTCGTCTCGTCCTCGCGCCACGCGATGCCGCGGCGCGCCAGAAACACACACAAATCCGCGTGCCGCACATTCAGCAACGGGCGAATGAACGTGATGCCGCCCACGCGGCTGACGGGCTTGAGACCCGCCAAACCGTCTGCGCCGCTCGCGCGCTTGAGCCGCAGGATGAACGTCTCGGCGACATCATCCGACTGGTGGCCGGTGGCGATGGCGTCCAAACCCAATGTCTTCGTCATCTTTTCGAAGAACGCCAGCCGCACGCGACGCGCGGCCATTTCCAGGGATTCGCCCTTCCGCCGCCGCACGCGCGTGGACAGCGCATGGCACGGCAAATGGCGCTCTGCCGCCAGCGCCTTCACGTACGCGGCGTCGCCCTTGGCGGATTTTCGCAATCCGTGGTCGACATGCAGCACCACGGGACGGAAACCATGTGCGGCGGCGAGCTCCGTCATCAGCACCAGAAGCGCCGTGGAATCCGCGCCGCCGGAAACGGCCAAGCCGATTTTCAGTTCGTGTGCCACGTCACCAGGTTCCAGAAGAGCGAATGGCGCGTGCGGCCGTCATTACGCGTCCGCGACGAGTAGAAGGTGAAGAACGGCGACCAGTTCCGCTCGAACCCGTCGCTGTGCCTGATCGGCAGCACATCGAGCACCTTGACGGTCGTCTTGCCCTTTTCCGTTTCGCAGGACCAAAACGGCCAGAACCGACGATAGGTCGATGTCTCGGCGCCGCCGCGCGCGTTCTTCTCCCATGTCCAGAACGGGAAGAACGAAAAGCGTTCTTCGCGCGACGCGGATGTCGTCAGTTCGGTGGATTCCAGCAATTTCCAGCCGACGCGCCATGTGCGCTCTTCAAGGGCATGGTGGCGGAAGTCGAAACTGTCGATGCGCTCCCAAAACGGCCACACGGACAACCGCTCGCGTGCCCGCGTCTTCTCATAGTCGAAAAACGGCCAGGGCGCGCGCAGACGCAACCCCTGCGGCATGGTCGTGACGGAAAAGAACGGCGGCAGGAAAAGCACCTGCGTCTCGCGCTCGCGGCGGACCGTGCCGCACAGCGGCCACACCATGAAACTGTCGCCGGCGCCAGCCGTGTCGCGATCCGCCCGGTACTCGGCCCACGTGACGATCGGCCATAGCACGTAGTCGTGACGCGACTCGCGCGAATCGGCGTAACCCCAGAACGGCCAAATGCCCACGGAGGAACGCGGCGCGTCCTTCCAAGACACGAACGGCCAGAGCACGGCATGCGAGCGCACCGTCGGCGCGCGGTCGCCGGATTTCCGTTCCGCGTCGCGATACGGCGTCGCGTAGTCCATGTACAGCGGCCAAAGCGCGAAGTTCCAGTCCTGCAATGTCAGAAAATGCGGATGATGGCCCCAAAACGGGAAGAACGCCCAGTAGAATGCATCGTCCTTTTCGCGGTCCCGTCCGGAAAACCACAGCGGAAACACATTGAAGCTGCGCTCGTTGCCGTAGGCCAGCAGCGCGCGCCACCAATAATGGTCACCACCCTCGGCGTGCCATGTGCCGAGCGGCCACAGAAAGTCCTTCGCACCTGGTTCCTGCGAATAGAACGGCCGGACCGCCCAGAAATCCCGCTTCGTGTCGCGCTCGAAGAACGGGCCCGCATGCCAATCGCGGGCAAGCGCCGCCCCGGCGATCAGCACGACCGCCGCCAGCACCGTTCTCCTCAACCGCTTAACCATGCTCCGAAACTTCGAACTTCAAACGTCAAACTTCGACTCACATCCTCCCCGTCCGCACGTCGACGAGGTCACACATTTTCTTGTAGGCGATGGCAAGGTCGTCGTTCGTGACCTGGCACATGTATTCGCCGGCGCGCGCCATCTCCCCTTCGGCGTTGGCGAGTCGGCGCTCGATGGCCTCGGGCGAATCCGTTCCGCGGCCCTCGAGGCGTTCGCGCAGCTCCTCCATGCTCGGCGGATTGATGAACACATCAAAGTACGCCGCGCGCAGCGGATGGTTCTGCGGCAGTTCGGCGATCACCGCGCGCACCTTCGCGGCGCCCGCGACGTCGATATCGAGGATGACGGAGTTGCCTTCCGCGAGGATCTCCTCGATCGGCGCGCGCAGCGTACCGTAGTAGTTGCCGTGCACTTCCGCCCATTCGAGAAACGCCTTTTCAGCGATCAGTTCGCGAAAACGATCCACCGAAAGGAAATGGTAGTCGATGCCATCCTCCTCCTCGCCGCGCGGCGCGCGGGTCGTGCAGGAGATGGAGTACTGGAGATCCGGGTACTCCTGCAGCAGCATGTCGATCAGCGTCGACTTACCACACCCCGAGGGCGCACTCATCACCATGAACAGCGGTTTCGTCTGCATATTTCTTCTCCAATCGTTCAAGCTCTTCCCGGTCGGGCGTGCGGGCGCCGTCCGCGTCGCGCAAATCGTCCCGGATCTGAAACAAAATACCGTAGGAAAGTCCGTAAGCGCGGTATTTGGCGGGGTCTGTCCCCGCCGCGAGCGCGCCCAGTTCGGCGGCGAGGGCGAACGCCTCGCCCGTTTTGCGGGCGATCACGGAAAGGTAATCGCCCGAGCCCGTCAGTTCGTCCCCCTGGCCTTCGCAAAGCGCCACATGGGACTTGACGGTGGCGCGCAGCATGTCGGCGGCGTTCGGAAAACCGGACGCGAGGATGAGCTCGTACCCGTGCGCGACGAGCCAGTCGCCCACGGCGATCGCCACGCCCACGCCGTGCTCCTTCCAGACGGACGGCGCGCCGTAGCGCGTTTCGTCGCCGTCCTGGATGTCGTCGTGGATGAGCGATGCCTTGTGGAAACATTCCACGGCGTCCAACAGGAACGAAAGGTTCGCGGGGGCGGGACCGCCCAGCGCCTTTTCGCAGACCGCCCGACAGAGACGCGGCCGCAATTTCTTGCCGCCGCGTCCGAAAAACGATTCTGCCGTCTCTTTGACGCCCATCGCGGGACGATCACTTGCCGAACACTTCGATTTCGACGTAGTTGTTCACCGGTTCGGACGAGGAACCGTTGGAATAGCAGCGTACGTAACGGCCCTTGGTGAGCTTACCGTCGATCGGACGGCCCTCGTTGCGTTCGCGGTATTCCTTGTCCGTGCCCTTTCCGAGCTTGGCAGAGTTGTCGTGATCGTTGTTGAAGATGGTCGTGACGCCCGTCTTGAAGTCCTTGTCGTTGGAGATCTGCACGATCACGTCCTTGTACGCGCGGTCGTCGCCCTGGTCGTGCCACACGCACACGGCGGAGATGACGTGCTCGGCCTCGAGGTCGAGCTGCACCCACTGCAAACCGGTGGGCAGCTGGAGCATGCACGTCGCATCGGGCGTCTTGTCCCCGTCCACGACGTACTCGTTGTCGCCGGTGACCGCCTCTTCGCTGGTGGTAACGGGCGTTTCCTCCTTCACGAGCATCTTCTGGCAATCGGCCGGAACCATGATCGGCGCGCGCAGCTTGCCGGGGCCGGGATCGGGCTCGAGGTTGGTGGACTTGTTTTCCTTCGGCGTTCCGATCGAGTGGGGCGCGGGAAGCTTGATCTTGAGCGGCACCTTTTCATCCGCGAACGCCGCGACGGCGACACACGCCAAAGCAAAAACGAACAACTTCTTCATGTCATTTCCTTTCAAAGCGAAAAACAGAATGTATGATAACAGATTTGAGCCGTTCCGTCCACGAAACCGTCACGGCTCGAGGCGGAAGCCGAGGGCGCCGAGGCGCGCGTTGAGCGCTTCCTTGCGTACGGCGTAGTCGGCGGCGTCGACCGCGGGCAATTCACCCACGAGCTGCGCGCGGTAAGCGCACTCCATTTCCTGGCGGCGCAGGAAAAGCTCCAGGATTTCCCGCGCGGAATTGCCGTTGCGGCGGTACAACGCCGCCTCTTCCTTGAGTCCGGCCACCACGCGCTTCAGCGCCACGGCCGCAGGCGAATCCGCCGACGACACCATCAGTTCGGACGCCAAGGCGCTGGCGAGGTCGGCCCGGAACATCTCCGCGTCGACACCTTCCGGCGGCGGATCGCCTGGCACGGCGAACGCCGCCAGCACGCGCTCGGCAGGATGGGTCAGCACGACTTCCAGGTCGAGCCCGGCGACATCCAAGGGATGCCGCGGCGCCGCCGGCACGCGCTCGCCCACGCGCGGCGTGGCCACTTCCGACATGTCGACGGAACGGGGCGACGGAACGCTCCGGGGCGCCGCAAGGAAAAACCAGGTCGTGCCCGCCGCCAGCGCCGCGGCGCCCAGCACCAACGCCGTCACCGTGCGTCCGCGCAGACGGCGTTCCAGCGACGCCTGTTCCTTGGGTTCGACCTTGTACGCGCGAATGCCTTCCGAACGCAACGCGGCATACACCGCCTCCTTGTCGCGCGCATTGCGCTCGCCGACGTGTTCGACGCCGTCGGACGTCTTGTATTTGTAGACGTAGACCACGCCCCGCCCCGCGAAATCACCTGGCGGACTTCTTCGCTGCGCGCTCGGCCATCCACTTCTCGACGCGCTCCTTCACGGCCTGCTGCACATCGTTCGTGGGCGCCGGCGCCCAGCCCTCCTGCACGGCCACGTCATAGGTTGAAAGACGGTAGGGCTTCACGCCGTACGCCTCGAGATAACGCGGGAAACGCGCGATGACATCGATCGGCAGACGGTCGTCCTCAAACTGGTCGAGGTCGGCCGCTTTCACGACCGGTCCCATGAGCGACCCCTTGAACTGCGACGACAGCGCCCCGCAGAGCTGTGCGAACGCACGCGCAATCTCCTTCTTGACGCGCGCCCGGAAGAACGGCGGCCGCGCGTCGTACAGCTTTGAAACATTCACCATCGCCCATTTGTCCTCGGGCGCGCACAGGGACGTCGGAAGCGCCGGATCGTCGACGATGAAGACGCAGGCGGATCCGACGACCTGCGTCTTGACGATGCGAAACTGTCCGTTCGTGACGACGATGCCCACATGCAGCACCTTCTCGAACGCGGCAGCGGAATCGGCGATCCACTGCGCGTCCGCGCGCCTCTGGCAATTGACATAATAAATTTCGCCCAGTTGCGTACCAGGCTGCTTCAGTTCGCCGCCCGTGGCAAGATACTCCTCGCGTTCCGCCGCCGCCCGCCGCGCCGCACGCTCTTCCGGCGTAAGCTTCGCCTTCTTCGCCGTCCCCGCCGCGAACGCAACGCCCACCGCCACCAAACAAACCGCCAACAATATCTTTTTCATCACGCCCCCTCAACCTTCAAACTTTAAACTTCAAACTATTCCTCGTCCCCATCCTCGCGGATGCCGGCGGAATCCTTCAGCACCTCGCGCGTGAAATCGCTCACCGAAATGGGCGCGATGCCGTTCTCTTCGAGCATCTTGTTCGCGGCCGCGACGAAATCCGCCACATCCTGGTCGGTCATCGTCTTGTCGGACTGGATGTCGCGCAACTGGCTTTCGAGCGTCGCCTTGTAGCGGCCGAGTTTCTGGAGCTCTTCGCGCGTCTGCTGAAACACCGCGCACACGTCCTCGCCCTTTTCGTACATCTTCTTCAACTCGGCCTTCGCGGCCGCGACACGTTCCTTGACGTCGCGGATCTCGTCCGAATCGCCCGGTTCGATTTCGATCGGCTCCTCGAGCGACTTCTTGAAATCCTCCAGAAACGATTCGTCGTACTTGAGATCGCCCACGAACATGGTACCGAACGGTGCCGTCAGGTATGTGGAAAGATGATTGTCGCTGCGGGCCTTGAAGATCTCGTACTTGCCCTTCACGCGCGCCACATGGTTCGTGATCATGCGGACGGGACGTCCCGTGATCGTGAGACGCACTTTCTTCGGCGGCTCCGGCGGTTTGTCGTTGGCCTTCGGCGCGGGCGGCGGGACGACTTTCTTGACGGCGTTCGTCACCAGCACGGGCTTCGCCGGCACGGCGCGTTTGGGCACGGCGTTCGTCTTGGGCTGTTCGATGACGCTCTCCGCGGCGCGCGGCTCGGGCTTGTCGCCCATCCGGCCGCCGAAATACCACGCCACGCCGCACGCGAGCGCGACCACGATCAACCCGGCGACGAGGCCCCTCTTCGCGGAGGGCGGACGATCCCTGTCCGCCGGGCGCTCCGCCTTTTCACGGTCCGCGGCCGTGGCCTCGCGGATGGAAATCGGCGCGATGCCCTGCGCGCGGAGCTTCGCGGACGCCTCGCTGCGGTCGGCCGCTTCGACGAGTCCCGTGGCGGGCGCGCCGCTGGGGCTGCGATATTGGTATGCGAACGTCATGACCTCTCCTTACCGGACGTTGAGCTTCTCCTGCGGTTCGAGCTTCGGCGCGTCCATCAAGCGGAACTCGTTGGGTTCCAATGTGATGAAGTCCTTTTCACCGAACCAGTGCAGGACGCACTTGCGCGCATTCTTTGGATCCATGTTCATCAGGCAGATCTTTCCCGCGTCCGGAAAATACGAATACGAGATGAAGTCGCAGTCCGCGTCGGGCTTCTCGAAGTCGGGGCCGGAAATCCACACATTGCCGTGCGAGATGCGCATCACATACGCGTAGAGTTCGCCCATGAGGCCCTTGTCCACGTAGTTGGAGCCGGCGCCGAAGTCGCGATTGCAAGCCGCGGGATACGCCCACGTGTTCACGAAGAACACCTCGCCCTTGCCAGACTTGCAGCGCACCACCACGGGACGGAACTGCTCGTCGTCCGCCGCCAGCGTTTCGTAGTTTTCCTTCGGACCCGTGAACTGCAACTTGCCCAGCGGCTGGGACATGACGCCCCAGCGGCGCGGCGCCGCGAAACCGAGGCAGTTCTTTTCGAGCGAATTGCCCGTGGCCCAGTAGAAGCGGGAATCCTTGCCCGTCACCTTGAGCCCGCACAGTTCGCTGAAATCGCCGCCATTGACGAGATCCTCGAGCTTGAAGTTCGTGTAGTTTCTGTTGAGGTCGCACGACAGGTGCGGCAGGGAAATGACGAGCCGGCCGCCGCCCTTCACATAGTCGCACAGGATCTTGTACTGCTTCTTCGAGCAGCTGTTCCAGCCCACGAAGATGAGCGCCTTGTAGTTGTCCAGGAGGTGCTTCGCGGTGACATTGTCGTAGGCGAAGGAAACGACGTCCGCCTGGCCGTACGGCGTGCCGCCGAAGCGGTTGTTGCAGTCCGGCCAGGTGATTTCCTTCGGCATCGGCCACACGAGGTTCTCGAGGATCATCCAGCTCTGCTCGGGGAGCCCCATGTACCACTGCATGTCCTTGTCCGCGAGATCGTATGCGTTCGCGATGGCGTAGCCAGGCACATCGTCCCCGCCCCACAGGTCGAAGTTGCCCTTCGCGATGGCGAACGGCGCCTCGGGCTGGCCGAGCGGCGCGGGGTTCTCCCCGCAGAAGTCGGTGAAGTCGCGCAGGATCTTGCGGTACTTCGTGGCGACGGGCGAACGGTAGTCCACGTACGCGAACATCTTTTCGCCCTGCTTGCGGATGGGCTCGTAGAGTTCGGGCGTCATCTTCTGCCCGAGACGCTTCTCGCCCGGCGTCTTGGGCATGAAGTGCTGCGGCTCGTCCGGCGCGAACGAACCCTGGCATGTCCAGTTGCCGGACTCGTTGATGAGCATCTTCGCGCCGTCGAGGTACTTGAGCTTGAGCGCCCAGTCGAGGCACGCCATCTTGTACGGGTTCGTGCGCGGCAGGTAGCTGTACCAGTCGTGCGCGAGATGCGATCCCCAGTACGGCAGATCGTACTGGCGGCACAGGCCTCGCGCGAGCGCGGACGAACGGTGCATGTTGACGAACGGGAAATCCTCGACGAGCGGAATCTCGGTGCCGGCGAGGACTTCGTAGTCGAAGTAGAAATGCCCGCCCGTGGACATCACCGTACCCCAGCCGTTCTCGTGCATTTTCTTCACATGGGCGTGCGCGCGGGCGACCAGGTCGTCCGCCAGCGACTTCAGGTTCGTCGCGCCGCGCGATTTATCCTTCTCCTCCGCCTCCATGCGGAACGTGTAGCGCTCGCCGTAGTCGAGGCCGAGCCACGTGTCGCCCGCCGCCTCGCGCACTTTCTTCACGACCTCGGGCTTGAGGTAGTCGGAATAGATGCACGTCGAATAGAGCCCGCGCGCCTTGGCGCCCGCCACGTGTTCGGGCGTGGTGAGACCGAACCAGAACTGGAGCGTGTTGCCAGTGCGCTCTTCGGCGCAGAGGCGCGGCGTGTCCTTGGGCTGCGGATTGCGCGGTTTCCAGTAGGTGAAGCACCAGCCCGTGTTGTAGAGCTTGCCTTCGCAGGGATACACGCCGGAGCCGATGAACATCCCCTCCTTCGGCAGTTTCGGGGCCGCCGTGGCGGGACGCGCCACCGCCAGGATTTCTTCGCCCGTTTTCGGTTCCGCGCCCCAGGCGCACGCGGCGAGCGCCGCGCCCGCCGCCAGAATCGTCGTCTTCTTCATGTCACTCGTCCCGAATATTTTTGCCGCCCGCCAGGGTTTCGGCGATGTTCAGATAGTACGACCGGATGCGCTCGTAGGCGTTGAGCACATCCAGCTCCACCAACACGCGCATCGGCGAGGTGGGGTCTTCCGGCCCCACGCGCCCGAGCTGTCCCTGCCGCGCCGCGCGCAGATCCTCGTGGATGTCGTGCGACTCGGCCTGTACCGCGGCGATGTCGATCCGCGGCCGCGGCGACCGGAGCCAGGGCGACACCTTGGCGGCGAACGCGTACACCTGGTCATGGATGCGCAGGAGCGCCGCCTCGGACACGGCGGACATCTTCTGCCCTTCCTTGCGCAGCCGGCGCGTCACCTTCAGAATCGCCTGCGTCTCGTCCGACACCGACTCCAGCTCGTCCGTGAGGCGCAAGAGCCGCCGCGCGCGCTCCGCCACATCCGCGGGAAGCCGCTTCACCATCACCTGGCCCAAAAACTCCGTCACTTCGCGTTGCACATTGTCCAGAATGTCCTCACGGTGAAGTATGTGCTCTTCGTCCTCGGATGACGCGGTGCCGTCCAGGACTTTCCGCACCGTCACCAAAAGGTCGAGATTGCTGTCGCGCATGAACTGCACCTCGCGCAGCGCCTGGTCGCAGGCGATGACGGGCGAGACCTTCGCGCCCACCACGAGATTGCTCAAGTGCGGCTTTTCGTTTTCGGGCTGCTTCACGAGACGCTCGATGAGGCGCGTGAACGGCTTGACGAGCGGCAGGAACACGAGGCCGCGGCAGACGGCGAAGAGCGTGTCGGTTACCGCGATCGGCGCCATCACATGCGTGTAGGCCTGCACGGCCTGGCCGCTCACCGTGATCGTCTCGGCCTCGCCCAGATCCGGGAAGAACGCCTGCCCGAACTTGACGAACAGCGGGAAGAACGGCAGGAACACGACGGACCCGATCAGGTTCGAGAGCGTGTGCGACAGCGCCGTGCGCTTCGCGTCCGCCGTGCCGCCGATCGCGGCGATCCAGCCCGTCGCCGTGGTGCCCACGTTCGCGCCGAAGAGAACCGCGATCGCCACGTCGTAGGTGATGAGCCCCTGCTGGGCCAGGGCCATCGCGATGGCGATGGTGGCGGCGGAGCTCTGGATCACCGCCGTGAGCAGCGTCGCCGCCACGGCGACTTTCACGACCCCCCAGAAATGCGCCGCCGACATGGCCGTGAACACGGACGAAATGGCGGGGTTGTGCTTGATGGGCGCGACGCCCTTGGACATGAAGTAGAGGCCCAGGAACACGAGCCCGAGTCCGATGACCGTGAGCCCGAGGTTGTGCACCTTCTCCCCGCGGAAGAAGAAATACAGAACGCCGCCGAGCCCGAGGCCGATGAAGCCCAGAAGCTGCGGATCGGGGGCGTACGCGATGATCCACACCGTGGCCGTGGTGCCGATGTTGGCGCCGATCAAAACGGAAAACGCCTGCGGGAGCGTCATCAGCGCCGAGGAAACGAACCCCACCAGCATCACGGTGATAATCGACGACGACTGCACCAGGATCGTGGAAACGACGCCCGTGCCGATGCCCGCCAGACGATGCGTGGTGGCGAGCGCCATGAATTTTCGGAGTCCCCGGCCGGCGACGGCCTGCAACCCTTCGGAAAGGTGCTTCATCCCGAGGAGAAACACCCCGAGCCCTCCCAGCACCGTTATCAAAACGAGCAATGCGTCTTTCATGTGTAGGCGGACATTATACCACGTCGTTCCCCGCCGCGTGAACCGCTTTTTGCCCCGGAAAACGCCTACTGGAACTTGAAGACGTTGCGGTTATAGCCAGTGGTGGTCAGGTTTCCGCGGTTTTTCTGGCTTTCCATGATGGAAGCGACGAGATAGGCGCGCAAGGAGGATATCTGGGCGTCCGCGTCGGTGATGTCGAAGATTTCGCCGTCGTCGCGGATCACCAGCGATATGCCCTCGTTCATGTCCAGGGACACCTCCGCAAGCACCTCGCGGGCGCCGTTTCGGTCCTTGACAGCCATCAGCACCTCTTCGACGATGAGCGCCGCGCGCGCCGCCACGTCGGACGCGCCGCCGGACGCCTGGATTTCAGCGGCGACCTTCTCCGAAACGGTACACACCGATTCGGGCGTGACCCGCAGATCGAAAATCCATATCCTGGCGTCGCGGACGCGGTCCAGCAACAGGGGAAATCTCGCCACTCCTTCGCGCAGGACCGTGTAGAGTCCGATGGCCGTCACGGACGCCGCCGGCGCCGCCGCCAGCGCCCACCACGCGCCAGAAACGCCGAAACCGCCGAACGCCAGAATCAACAGCCACGGCGCCACGAAATTGGCGGCAATCGTGAGCGCGCAGGAAAGCGCCACGCGTTCGATGAAGATGTAATAGGAATTGAACAGCGTCACGAACGACCAGAACACGAATCCGAGCGAAACGATCCGCACGGCCGTCTTGCCGGCCGCCACGAGATGCGGGTCGTCGATACCGAGCATCTTCAGCATGAGCGACGGGAACACGAGCAGCAGGGCCGTCAGCGCTAGGCCGCCGACGAGCGACGTCTTGATCGCGACATCCATCACCGTACGCACGCCCCTGTAGTTCTTCTCGCCCATGTACACGCCGATGAGCGGCTGCGCCGCGTTCGAGATGCCGTTGAACGCCTCGGAAACGCCAATCAGCGCAATGGCCACGCCGGCGACGGGCAACATGCCCGAACCGTAATGGTCGATCACATACTTGTTGATGAAGAAGAACAGGGCCGCCCAGCACAGGCGCGTGGAGGCGTCACCGAACGAATTGCGGCACAGAGCCCACAGGTCCGCGAAGGAGAAATGGCGCGTGAACGCGAGCGTGTTCGCCTTGTTGCGGAAGTGCAGCGACAGAACGCACAGCGTCACGGCGTTGCCGATCGTGGTGCCCAATCCGCATCCACCGACGCCCATGACCTTGGTCAACGCAATGGAAAGACCGACATTGCACGACAACTGCGCCACATACGACTTTACGCACAGCCGGCTGTCGCCGTCGGCGTAGCAGGCCGCGCTGAGCAGCACCACCAACGGTTCGAGCACCGCGCACGGCGCGAACCAGTTCCAGTAGGATGTCGCCAGCGAACGCACCTCCGCGTCCGCGCCCAGCGCGTCGAAGAACGCGTTCCGGCCGAACATCATGAAGCCGAGCAGCAGCAAACCGACGCCGACAGCGCTGTAGGCCCCCTGCGAAAACATCTCGGAGGCGCGCTTCTTGTCGAACCGGCCCACTTCCAGTGAGAAGCAGATGGCCGTGCCCGTGCCGATGAGCCACGCGAAGAACGAAATCGCGTTCATCGGCGTCTGCAGGACATTGATCGCCGCCAAGGCGCTCTCGCCGAGCATGTTGCCGGCGACGATGCTGTCGGAAAGTCCCATCAGGAACTCGGACAACATCGACAGCGTCGCCGCGAAAAGGAGTCCTTTGAACTTTGTGACGCAAAACTTCATCTGTCGGTCCGGAAAAAATTCCTGACATTATAGCACAGAGGCGGCGCGCAGGATACGCTTCGTCGCCGTCGTGAGCGGAACGGACGCGGGATCCGCGAACAGGGGTTGCGCGGACGCCGCCGACCGGAGCACAGACGCGTCGAGCTTGAAATGCGAAAACGCCTGGACATACGGCGCGCCGGGTTCGGCGGAAGGCAGTTCCCACAGGCCTTTCAGCAGTCCGCCATCGCGGTTCTGCACGAGCAACACGCGGCCGTGGCCGTCCGGCACCACGAGAAACGTGCGCTTCCGGACGGGGATCGGCCCGCGCCTGGCGTTTTTGGGATACGCTTCCGCGTCGCCCGCCGCATGCGCGCGGCAGGTCGGCGCCAACGGACACGCCGCGCAATCGGGCGCGCCGGGCGTGCACACGAGCGCGCCCAGCTCCATCATCGCCTGATTGAAGTCGCCTGGCGGGAAATCGCCGTCCATCAGCGTCTTCAGACGCTCCGCCAACGCGCCGCGCGCCTTCGGATCCTTGAAATCGTCCGTCAGGTGCCAAAAACGGGAAAACACCCGCGCGACATTGCCGTCCACCACGGGCGCGCGGACACCGTTCAACACGCTCGCCAGCGCCGCGGCCGTATAGGGCCCGACGCCCGGCAGTGACAACCAACCGTCGTAATCGCGGGGCCACCCTTCCGCCGCGATGCGCTTCGCCGCCTTGGCCAGATTGCGCGCCCGCGCGTAGTAGCCGAGGCCCTCCCAGGCCTTGAGCACATTCTGTTCGTCCGCGGCGGCAAGCGCCTTCACGGACGGGAACCGTTTCAGAAAGCGTTCATAGTACGGCAGCGCCTGCTCATATGTCGTCTGCTGCAGCATGATCTCGCTGAGCCAGCACCGGTACGGTTCGACCCGCGTACGCCACGGCATGTCCCGCCTGTTCGCCCGATACCACGCCACAAGCGCGCCGGCGACATCGTTCTTCGCTCGTTTCACGCGCACTCCTTTCGCACGCCGATCACGGCCACCACCGATTTCGAAGGCGCCAGCAATTGCGATTCCGTCATCGACACGCCCACGCGCCGCGTCGCGTCCAACAGGGACAAAATGTCGCCGTTCGCCGCCAGCGGCAAATCGCCGTAACCGGGCGAATAGCGAGACACGAGCGTTTCGCCGTCCGCGAGTTCCTGGCGGATTTCGTCCTCGGCCGCGTCCAGCCGACGTTCAACGCCCGCGGCGCCCAGCGCCTGTGCGATCAGGGCGTCCGTGCCCGACGCCGCGGCCTTGCGCCGCAGGAACGCGTCGAACGCGGCCCCCAGCGTCGCGCACACGAGATAGACGCCACCACAACCTTCGAGATGCTTCGCCAGTCCCGGACTCGTCCAGACCGGATCCGTGCGCGGAAAGCGCGCGAACACGCACTTCGGCGTCCAGGCCTCCGCCGCTTCGGCGCGCAGCGCCTCCACGCGCTTCAGAAGTTCGCCTTCGGGCTGGGCCGCACCCATGCGCATGTACGCCGCGATTTCGCGCACGCTCGGCACCGCGTTCGCGCGCGCGGCAATCGACGCGCGGCGCGAAAATTCGCATCCGCAGTAGTTCTGCCGGTAAAGCCCGAGCGCCGCCGCGCGGCGCGTGCTTTCGAGGAAACCGCCGTTCTTCTTGAAGTCAAATTCGACGAACCCCGCGCCCGCGGCGCGGCCGGCCGCGAAGACGACGGGCGTGGGCTTGTGCGGACTCACGGTCAACGATGTGGTGAAGCCGTCGAACCCGTTAGCGGCGGCGAACGCCGCCGTCTTGCCGAGATTGTAGCGGAAACAGCGCATACAGCGTTCGCCCTGTTCGGGATCGTTTTCACGCCCCGCGGCCACCTCGCGCAGCCAGGCGGCGTGGTCGTACGGCTCGACTTCGAGCGGAATGTCTTCGGCGGCGGCGAGCCGACGCGCCGCGTCCAGCCGGCGCCGCCACTCCGCGACCGTGTCGAGATTGGAATTGGCGAAGTACAGAACGGGCGCACGCCCGGCGGCGCGCATTCGCGGCACGCACGCGGAGGCACACGGACCGCAGCAGACATGCAAGAGCGTCTTGCCTGTCATGATCTCACCCCTTCTCGGAAATTGCACATGTTGCTCCACCTCTGCGGACATCTGCGTCAGGGCAGCAAATGACGGCCCGAATCGACGGGAATCACCACGCCCGTCACGGACTCGGCCGACAGCAGATACGCCACGGCGTCCGCGACGTCTCCGGGCGTCGGCCGCCGCGCGAGCGCCGTTTCGCCGCCGGAAACGTGCACGCCTTCCGGCGCCAGCACGGGGCCGGGCGCCACCGCGTTCACGCGCAGCGTCCGCGCGAAGCGCACCGCCGCCGTGCGCGTCCATTGGACAAGTGCCGCCTTCGTGAGCGCATAAGGCGACATCGCCACCGCGTCGTCGGGGACCGCGCCCAGCACCGCCGCGTCCACCAGGTTCACGACGCACGCCGATCCGTCTCCGCCGATTCCCGCCAACCGCTCCGTCAACGCCTGGGGAACGGCCAGATTGACGGTCGCGAGCTCGTCGGCCTTTTCCTTCGGCAACGTCGCGTCCGGCGAAAAGACGGACGCGTTGTTCACGATGGCGCGAAGATCCGGCGCCGCGGCCAGCGCCGCGGCGAAAAGCCGCTCCGCCGCGCACGGCTCGCGCAAATCGCACGCCAGAACGCCCAGCGCGGGCGTGCGGCCGTGCACGAGCACGTTCCAGCCATCGGCGCGCAGACGCGCGACGATGGCCGCGCCGATGCGCCGGCATCCGCCCGTGACGAGCACGGAACCGCGTTCGCCCGCCGCCGCCATCAGCACGC
>DCIH01000043.1:50671-52148 GCA_002317575.1 Verrucomicrobia bacterium UBA1731
AGTCGCCTAAATCCTCGCCCGCCGCGAGCCGGCGGCGGATTTCCGTGGACGACTCGGGCGTGCGCGGAAACGGCACGAATTTCGCCAGCCGCCGAAGCTCGTCCCAATCGCGCCAACGCGGAAGCCCCGCCACGGAATCCTCGCCCACGATGAAATGGAGATCGCACCCCGGATGGCGTTCAAGCGCCCACTTGACGGTGTCGATCGCGTACGAAACGCCGCCGCGCTTGAGCTCCACGTCGCACGGCTCCAGAAGCGAATGGCCTTCGCACGCCGCACACACGAGCCGCCACCGCGCCGCATCGGAAAAACACGCCGTCCGGCCGTCCGTCTTGAACGGACTCACCTTGGCGGGGATCACCAGGACCTTCTCGAGGCCGCACGCCGCGGCGGCGGTTTCGGCCACGCGGACATGCCCCGCGTGGATGGGGTTGAAGCTACCCCCGAAAAGGCCCAGTCGGAACGGCGCCACGGCGTTTCTCACTTCCGCGCCGCGACGGCGGCCTGAACGGCGAATGCGCAAAACAAGGACATCAAAAGCGGTTTGGTCTTCATGTGGCGATTATACCACACTCAAACGGAAATCGTCAGTCCGTCGTATGCAAGTCGTACGCCACGCGGCAACAGACGCTCGAATTCGGCGTGCTTCACATCGTGGCACATGTGGATGAGCCATGTCTTCTTCGCGCCGATCGCCTTCGCGTAGGCGAGACTCTGCGCCAGGTTGAGATGCGTCGGATGAGGCCTCTCGCGCAGGCAGTTCAACACCATCGCGTCCACGCCCCTGAGCTTTCCGAGGACCTTCGGCGGCAACGCGCTGCAGTCGCTCACCCAGCCAATGCGTCCGCCGCCATCCTCCTCGAGCAGAAATCCGAACGTCTTCGGTCCGTGCGGCACATCCAGCGGTGTCACCTTCACGGACCCGATCCGGAACGGACGCTGAACGGCCTTGAACTGGATCAGGGGGCGGAATAGCCCCTTGGCGTTCGGCTTCGTGGAAATGTACGGAAACACATGCTGCATGTCCGCAATCGTCTCGGCGGCGGCGTAGCAGTTCATCGGCTTGCCAATGATCTTCCACGTGCGGCCGTTGGCGCCGGGCGAATTCGGATCGCACGCCACCTTCGTCCCGTTGATCGTATTGAAACGGCGCACGTCGTCAAACCCGGCGACGTGGTCCATGTGACAATGCGAAATCAGCACGGCGTCCACCTTGCTGACGCCGTACTGCAGACACGCCTCGCGAAACTCCGGAGGCGTGTCGATCACGAAAGCGACGTCGCCGGCGGTCACATAGCAACCGGTCCGGCGACGGCGGTCTCTCGGATCCTTGCTCGTGCATGTGGCGCAGGTGCAGCCGATTTGCGGCACACCCACGCTCGTGCCCGTTCCGAGAAACCTCAGTTTCACTTCTTTTCGGGCATCTTGCCCGTGGTGAAGTACTGCTCGACTTCCTCGAGCGTGCGGCCCTTGGTCT
>DCIH01000053.1:0-121 GCA_002317575.1 Verrucomicrobia bacterium UBA1731
TCCCAGATGAGCGAATTGTCCACATAGCACTCGAGGTCCTCGAGAAGCGCGCCGAGGCGCACGATCGCTTCGGGCGAATCCTTGCGGTGCGCCCAAGCGTCGAGGAACTGCTCGCGCGTGG
>DCIH01000053.1:236-430 GCA_002317575.1 Verrucomicrobia bacterium UBA1731
GGTTGAACATGTCCCGCGCGACGACGTGGAGCGCCAACAGGAACGCCAAAGCGCCCATTTCCAGCAGCCCGCGCAAAATCAGCCCGCCACGGAAGACGGGGTGGTCGGGAGGCTTGTTCGCGAAGACGTCGTCTTCGCCCTCGTAGAGAGGCGTGAACGTGCCGGGTGCCATGGTGTAGCCGTACTTGTTCGCG
>DCIH01000053.1:469-5701 GCA_002317575.1 Verrucomicrobia bacterium UBA1731
GGGAGTGGGGCGTCTTGAGGTCGCGTTCGAACTCACGTTCCCATTTGCGGCGGCGTTTGCGCGCTTCTTCTTTTCGGCGCCTGCGGTGGAACGCCTCGGCTTCTTTGCGGCGCTTTTCCCAAGCGGCGCGTTCCTCGGGCGTACGCCAGGCCTCGAGCTTCTCGTACAGCTCCGCGCCGGTGGCGATTCCCGCGATCACCGCCTTCGGCCGCGCGGCCTTGGGCCTCGTCGCTTTCGCCGGTTTTGCGGCCGCTTTCGCCGCCGATTTTGCCGCCAACCCAGCTGTCGACTTGCGCTTGGCGACCGCCTTCACAGTCGGTTTCCGCGCCTTTTTCGCGCCGTATTTGCCGTTTTCCATTCCCACGCCGCATAAGATATCACGCCCCGAAACGCATGGCAAGAAGAAATTTGATTTAATGCCGATGAAATATAATTCCTGTTACTTGAATTTGTTGTTGGACGAGTCTGTACTTTCCGGTTGGACGAGTATGGTGCGACAGGGCGGGTGAAATGTGCTATAATTTTTCGCCATGGAACAAAAATGTTTCGTAACGGAAAACGAGGAGGAGACCTGGGGCGTCGCGTGCGCGTTCGCGGCGGAACTCAAGTCCGGCGATGTGGTGTGCCTTGAAGGCGACCTGGGCGCCGGCAAGACGACCTTCACCCAGGGTCTTGCGGCTGCGCTTGGCGCCAAACGTGCCGTGACAAGCCCCACATTCTGCCTCGTTTCCGAGCACCCCGCCAAGGATTTCCTGCTCGTGCACATGGATCTCTACCGTCTGCACGGTCCGGACGATGTGCTGGCGATCGGCTGGGAGGACTACCTCGCGCAGGGCGCCGTGCTCGTGGTGGAATGGTCCGACCGCGCCGGCGAACTGATTCCGCCCACGGCCAAGCACGTCACGTTCACCCATCTCGACAGCGCCGACGGCTGCCGCCGTGCGATCGAATTCAGGTAATCGACATGAGACGCGAGATGCGAAACAAGAGGTGACTGAACGCCATCGGCTTCAAACTTCAAACTTCAAACTTCAAACTTCGAACTTCCACCCATGAACCTCAACAAAATCAATCCGTCCACGCTTAAGATCACGGACATGCGGTTTGCGGACATCGACGGCGCGCCCAAGCGTTGCACGCTCCTCAAGCTCTACACGAACCAGGGACTCGTCGGCTACGGCGAAGTACGCGACGCGTCGAGCCGCACCTACGCGGCGATGCTCAAGAGCCGCATTCTCGGCGAGAATCCGTGCAACGTGGAGAAGATCTTCCGGCGCATCAAGCAGTTCGGCGGCGATTCGCGACAGGCCGGCGGCGTGTGCGGCGTGGAGCTCGCGTGCTGGGACCTGTGCGGCAAGGCGTGGGGCGTTCCCGTGTGGCAGCTTCTGGGCGGCAAGTGGCGGGACGAAATCCGCTGCTACTGCGACACCGACTCCGAAGGTGGCGGTCGCGACATGGGGCAGGCGCTCAAGGAGCGCATGAAGATGGGCTTCACGTTCCTCAAGATGGATCTCGGCATCGAGCTTCTGATGGACGTGAAAGGCGCACTCATCGCGCCCTTGGGTTATCTCGACTACATGAAGAAGATGAAGCATGTGATCAAGACGCCGCACGGCTCCATCGATCCCAAGTGCATGCGCGGCGAGGCGTACGACCTGTTCAACACGGCGCACGGCTTCACCGGCATCCACATTACCGAGAAGGGCCTCGACGTGCTCGAAAAGTACATGGCCGACGTCCGCAAGGTGATTGGCTGGGACGTGCCGATCGCGATCGACCACCTCGGGCACATTCCGTACGAGGACTGCGTGCAGCTGCTGCGCCGCCTTGAGAAGTACCACCTCTCGTGGGCCGAGGACGTGCTGCCGTGGCGCAATGTCGAGCAGTGGAAGCAACTCCACGCGGCAACGACGACCCCGCTCGGGACGGGCGAAGACATCTACCTCAAGGAAGATTTCAAGCCGCTTCTCGAATCCCACGCGCTCGCGGTGGTGCATCCCGATCTGCTCACATGCGGCGGCGTACTGGAGACGAAGAAGGTCGGCGACATGGCCGAGGAGTACGGCGTTCAGATGAACCTGCACATGGCCGAGAGCCCGATCGCCTGCATGGCGGCCGTGCACGTGGCGGCGGCGACGCGCAACTTCATGGCGCTCGAACTCCACAGCGTGGACGTGCCGTGGTGGGGCGATCTCGTGAAGCCGGCGCTCTCGTACCGAGGCGGGTTCATCTCCGTGCCGGACAAGCCCGGTCTCGGCATCGACGCGCTGAACGAGAAACTCATCGAAAAACATCTGTGCAAGGACTTCCCGCCGGCGTGGGCCCCCACGACGGAGTGGGACCACGAGTGGGCGAACGACCGTCGGTGGTCGTGAGAAAGTTTGAAGTTTGAAGTTTTTGAAGGAGACGGACAATGGCGGCGGAATTGATTGACGGCAAGAAACTGGCGGCGGACCTGCGCGCGGAAATCGCGGCGGGCGTCGCGAAACTGAAGGCGGAAAAGGGCGTCACGCCCGGACTCGCGGTGATTCTCGTGGGCGACAACCCCGCGAGCGTCTCGTACGTGACGGCCAAGGAAAAGGCGTGCGCGGAAGCGGGCATGTACTCGCGCGAGATCCGTCTGCCGGCGGAAACGCCCGAGGCGGATGTGCTGAAGCTCATCGGCGACTTGAACGCCGATCCGGCGATCCACGGCATTCTCGTGCAGTTGCCGCTCCCCAAGGGCATTTCCGAAAAGCGCGTGATCGACGCCATCGCCGCCGAGAAGGACGTGGACGGCTTCACGCCCGTGAATGTGGGCAAGATGCTCATCGGCGAAGCGTGCTTCCTGCCGTGCACGCCGCACGGCATCATCAAGCTCATCCAGGTCACGGGCATGGACCTCAAGGGCAAGCACGCCGTGGTGATCGGCCGCTCGAACATCGTGGGCAAGCCCGTCGCCGTGCTGCTCTCGCGCAAGGACGTGAACGCCACGGTGACGATGTGCCATACGGGCACCAAGGACGTTGCCGCGTTCACGAAGACGGCCGACGTGGTTGTGGTGGCGGCGGGACGTCCCAACACGCTCACGGGCGACATGCTCAAGCCCGGCGCCGTGGTGATCGACGTGGGCGTCAACCGCGTCCCCGACGCGACGAAGCCGAAAGGGTACCGTCTGTGCGGCGACGCGGACTTCGAAAGCTGCGCGCAGGTCGCGTCGGCCATCACGCCCGTTCCCGGCGGCGTCGGCCCGATGACGATCACGATGCTCCTGTGGAACACGCTGGAGTCGGCATGCCGCACCACGCACTGACCGTCGCCGGCACCGTCGGCATGCTGGTCGTGAGCAACCTTTTCATGCTCACGGCCTGGTACTGGCACATGAAACCCGGCAGTCTCATCGGCCGATTGCCGCTCTGGGGCGTGATCCTGCTCAGCTGGGGTATCGCGTTCTTCGAGTACAGCGTGATGATTCCCGCAAACCGGCTCGGCGGCAGCGCGGGGCTCACGGTGGGCCAGCTCAAGATCATCCAGGAAGTGGTCACGGTGGGCGTATTCATCCCGTTCGTGATCTTCTTCATGGGCGAGAAGTGGCGGTGGGACTACCTCTGGGCGCTTCTCTGCATGGTCGGCGCCGTGTACTTCGTCAATCGCGTCCACTGACCGTTTCCGTTTTCGCGCGATGAAAAAAGCCGTCTCCTTTCTTCTGCCGATGCTGATGGCTGCCTTCGCGCACGCCGGCGTCGACGTGTCGAAGATCCCGGACGTCGCGCGTTCCGCGGACGGTTTCGTGATGGTGGTCGCCGTGGACGATCCCGCCGATCCCGTGGGGTTCCGTCTGCCGATTCTGCGGTTCGCCGCCGATGAAGTGCGACTGCTCGTTCAGGCGTACGATCTGCCGCATCCGAAGCGGTCCCAGCCGGGCCTGGTGATCCACGCCGAACAGGGCGGCGCAACGAACGACGTGCGCGTCGTGGTGCGGCGCGAACGCCGTCGGGACGGCACGCGCCTGACGCGGATCGTCCTGCCGAGTCCCGGCTATTCCGATCTGGACGAGCTCCGCTACCAGATCGCCGCCGCGCTTTTCCCGACATCGACGCCGCCGTGGCTCGTGCAGGGCGCGCTGCGCGCGGCCGATTCCGAGCAGGCGCGGCTGGACACATGTTTCGTGGCGGAATTGTGGCGTGACGGGAAATTCCCTTTCTTTCCGGCGCTCTGCACGGATCTGCGCAAATGCAGCGGCCCCGCGGCGGCGTTGCCGGGTTTTCTCGTGTCCTGGATGCGCGAAAAGCGGCTCGTCAAGAAGGCGTTTGCCGCGATGGACGCCGGCGAGGCGTGGGATGGATCGCGGCTGGCGGAATCGCTCACGGGCGAGACGGATCCCGTTCTGCAGGATCGCGCCTGTGACGAGCGGTTCGCGCTGTTGATGCGCCGGGTGTTCACGCCGGGGCGGATCGAGCCGTGGGACTGGTCCGTTTTCAACTCTCGGCTCTTGATTTATCCGCTGTTTTTTGATAAAAAGTTCCCTTGCAACCGCGCCTTCTGCACGTTTCGCGAGGCAATCGGTCTTTCCAAGGATGACGTGCACGTGCGTCTCGCGTGCGCGAAGAAGGCGACGGCCATGCCCTATCTGGCTTTGGGGCACGGCGATGACATGCTGCGCGTCGTGAAGACGTACGCGCGGTTTCTGTTCGCCGTGGCGGCCGGGTGGGACGAGAAGAAGCTTTTGGAGCTGTTGGAGGAGGCCGAAAAGGTCCACGAAGAGACATATGAAAAAAGTCGAAAAGACGATAACGGGCAACGTTGATCCCGACGTGCTTGATTTTACGGTCGGCGATGATCCCGTGCTGGATCGCGCGCTGGTGAAGTGGGACTGTACGGGCACGGCCGCGCACGTGATGCAGCTCGCGAAAATCGGCGTGGTGACGCAGGCCGAGTCGCGCAAGGTCCGCAAGGCGCTCGGTGACGTCGTCGCCGAATTCCGCGCCGGCACGTTCCGGATCCTCGAGTCCGACCAGGACGTCCACATGGCGGTCGAGCGCCGCCTCACCGAAAAACTCGGTGACTTGGGCAAGAAGATCCACACGGGCCGCAGTCGCAACGACCAGGTGGCGGTGGACGTGCGGTTGCACGTGAAGGACGAGCTCCTCGGGCTCGAAGACGAGCTTGCGGCGCTGGCGGCCGAGCTGTGCGCGTTCGGCAAGCGCCACGACCGCGTGCCGATGGTGGGGCGCACGCATCTGCAGCCCGCGA
>DCIH01000053.1:5828-6995 GCA_002317575.1 Verrucomicrobia bacterium UBA1731
GGCTACGGCGTGCCGTTGCCGCTCGACCGCAAGATGACGAGCGATCTCCTGGGCTTCGCGCGTCCGCTCCACAACGTGTTCGGCGCCTCCATGGCGCGCGGCGAAGACGAGGCGGCCGTCTTGTCGGCGCTGGCGCAGCTGATGGCGGTGCTTTCGCGTCTGGCGCAGGATGTGATCATCTTCTCGATGCCCGAGTTCGGCTACTTCAAGCTGCCGCGCGCGTACTGCACCGGTTCTTCGATCATGCCGCAGAAGTACAATCCCGATGTGCTCGAACTCGTTCGCGCGAAGACGGCCACGGTGCTCGGTCTGCAGACCGCGGCCCTGTCGCAGCTGCACGCGATGCCCGGCGGCTACAACCGCGATCTCCAGGATTCGAAGGGCCTGTACATGAAGGGCCTCTCGATCGCGCGCACGACGCTGCGCATCCTCGCGAAGATCGTCGCGGGCATGGACGTGGACGAAGCGAAGCTGCGCGCGGGATTCATCCCCGGCGTGTTCGCGACGGACGCGGCGCTCCGGCAGGTGGCGGCGGGCGTTCCGTGGCGCGAGGCGTACCACGATGTGCGCGACCATCTCGAACGTCTGGAGACCGAAGACGCCGACGCGGCCGTCGCCGCGAAGCGCCATCTGGGCGCGACGGCGGGACTCGACTGGAAAACGTATGCGCGGCGCGTGGCGTCCGTGCGCAAGGACGTGGCAAAGCGCCAGGCGGCGTTCGACGCGAAAATGAAGGAGCTCATCTGATGAACGACGCGGGTATGACGTTGCTGCAGGCCTGGAATTTCGGCGGGCCGCTCATGTGGGTGCTGGCGGGCATTTCGGTGATCGCCTTCACGATTTCGGTCTACCTGCTCTTCGCCCATCGCCGCGGCGCGATTTGCCCGCGCGATCTGGCGAGCGACGTCCTGAAATGCTTCGCGGCCGGCGAAGACGGCGAGGCGCGCCGTCTGTGCGAGCGCCGTCCCGTGCCGTTCTGCGCGGTGGCGCTGACGGCGCTCGACATGCGCCGCGAGAGGTTGGCGGGCCGCACGCCGAACGCCGCCGAGGCGATCGAAACGGCCGGCGCGCACGTCGCGCAGGGCATGATGGCCACGGTGGACTACCTTTCCGACCTGGCGGCGATCGCGCCGCTCGTGGGGCTTCTGGGCACGGTGCTCGGCATGT
>DCIH01000053.1:7011-23404 GCA_002317575.1 Verrucomicrobia bacterium UBA1731
GTTCCAGGCGTTCGGCGGCATCGCGTCCGATGTCGCCGCCAACGCGAAGCCGATGGTGCTCGCGCAGGGCGTCTCCCAGGCCATCGTCACGACGATCTTCGGCCTGGCGATCGCCATTCCCTGTTTGGTGGCGCACGCCTGGTTCCGCCGGCGCGCGATGCGCCGCATCGCGGAGCTCGAAACGCTCACCCAGCAAATCGAAGGGCTGCTGTAAGTGAAATTCCTCCGTGAAGGACAAGGCCGGCCCGCGGGTCTGCAGATGACGTCCCTGATGGACGTGATCTTCCTTTTGCTGTGTTTTTTCGTGACGACGAGCGTGTTCTCGCAGTGGGAGACGGAGGTCTCGATTTCGCTTCCCACGGCGACCACGGCCACGGTGCCGAACCGCATGCCCGGCGAAATCATCCTGAACGTGTCCGCGCACGGCGATGTGACGGTGAACGGCCAGCTCCTGACGCGTCCCGAGCTCACCAAACGGCTCGCGATCATCGCCAAGAACTATCCCGGTCAGCCCGTCGTGATCCGCGCCGACCGCGAAACGGCCTACGAGCATCTCGTGTCGGTGATCGACGCCTGCCGCGCGGCGGATGTGTGGAATTTCTCGTTGGCCACCAAGGACGAGGAGGAGAAGTGAAATCCATGTCGCGTTTGCCGTTCGTGCTCGGCGTCCTGTTCGCGGCGGTTTCGGCGCTTCACGCCGGATCGTTCAACGGCGGCCGCGTCGTGCCCGTGCACCGTCTGCCGGCGCTGGACGCGAACGGCGATGTGGTGAATCCGTCCGAACGGCTCCCGCGCGCCATTTCGTTCGAGAAAACATGCGCGCAGTGCCACAACGTCGCCAAGATGGCGAAGGGCACGCATTTCGCCGCCGGCCGCGCGAAGACGGCCGCCGTGCCGGAAAAGGAAAACTGGTTCGCCCGCGAACCGTGGTTCTCGTGCGACACCAACGACGTGTGCCGGATCGCCCAGAATCCCGCGATGGTCGGCATGAGCGCGTGGGAATGGTCCAAGAACTTCGCGCGCGCGTTTCCCGGCGGCGGATTGGCGAGCGACACCAACGCCATGGCGGAAGCCGCCGGCGAGCGCCAGCGCTGGTTCGTGACGGGGCCGATCGAGAAGAACTGCATGGCCTGCCATCAGACGGACGGCCTGTACGATCCCAGCGAATGGGCGAAGCAGACGCTGCGCGAGAACTGGAGCGGCGCGCCGCTGGCGGCCTCGGGATTGGCGCGCGTGGAGGGCATGAACGCCCGCCTGAACGCCGCCTGGGATCCGTCCGTCGCCGAAAATCCAGACGATCACCTCTTCAAGGTTCCGCAGAAGATCGTGTACAACCCCGCGTCGTTCGACGACAAGGGCCGGTTCCTCTTCCGCGTCGGGAAGCCGAAGAACGAAAACTGCCTCGCCTGCCACGCGGCGTGCCAGGTGCCCGCCAAGATGCGCCAGGTCACGACGGACGTGCACCTCAAGCGCGGCATGGCCTGCGTCGACTGCCATCGCAACGGCATGAAGCACAAGGTCCAGACGAAGACCTGCGCCGCCTGCCACCTGGATCCGAACGGCGAAGGCCCGAAGCCGAAACACGTCGGATTCCCGCTCGTTCATTTCGAGAAGCTTTCGTGCGCCGTGTGCCACGCGGGCGTCACGACGCGCGGCAGGCGTTCGCAGGTGATGACGGCGCGCGCGAACCGCATCGGGCTCTACGGCAAGGCGCAGTGGGCGACGGACGCGCCGTTCGTCGAAGAACCGTTCTTCCGCAAGGACGCGGACGGCATCGTGCAGATCTGCCGCCGCGCGACGACGACCGACGGCGAGGTGTGCTGGCCGTTCCACCACGACGTGCGTCCCGCGCGCCAGGCCCGCGGCGCGGCGCCGGAAAAGTGCGCGGCGTGCCACACGTACGGCAACGCCTTCTTCGAGGACTGGGAGAATCCCGTTTACTTCTCCGCGTTCAATCTGGCGTTTTTGGGCCGGCCCGTCTTCAAGGTCGTCCTGTGGTTCGTGTTCGGGTTCCTGTGCCTCGCGGCCGCGGCCGCGGCCGGCGCGGCGTTCGGCCGCATCGAGACGCGCAGGAACTGGTTTACGGCGCTCGTGGTCTTCGGTTTCGCGGCGGCGGTTCTGTATCTCGCGCTCAGCGGCGCGTGGGGGTGGTGCGCGGGCGGCATGACGGGTTGGGCGCTGATGCTCCACATGGTGGCGGGCGGCGCGCTCGCGTCGGCGGCGTTCGTGCTCGTGCTGCTCGGGCGTCCGTGCACTGGCGTGCTGCGTGTCCTCTGGCTCGTGCTGGGCGCGGCCACGGTGTTCACCGCGGTGATGCCGATGATGACGGTGTTCGGGTCGGAGGGACAGCTGTTCCTTCTGTGGGCGCATCGGTTGTCGTCGTTCGCGTTCGCGGCCGTTTCGCTCGCCGCGTGCGCGGTCAGTAAGTTGAAAGGTAACGTGAAATGAAAAAGTTGATGATCGTGTTGGCCGCCGCGGCGGCGGTGTTTGCGGGTTGCGACAAGGCCGGGGACGCGAAGGCGTCCGCCGAGAAGAAGTTCGTCGTCGGGTTCGACGCCGATTTTCCGCCCTACGGGTTCAAGGAAGGCGACACCTACAAGGGTTTCGATCTCGATCTCGCCCGCGCGGTGTGCGCGAAGAAGGGCTGGACGTTCGTCCCCAATCCGATCAACTGGGATTCCAAGGACATGGAGCTCAATTCCGGCGCGATCGACTGCATCTGGAACGGCTTCACCATGCAGGGCCGCGAAGACGGCTACACGTGGTCCATGCCCTATGTGGACAACTCGCAGGTCGTCCTCGTGAAGGCGGGCTCGGCCATCAAGTCGCTCAAGGATCTCGCCGGCAAGAACGTCGGCGTCCAGACGGACACGCCCGTGCAGAAGGCGCTCGCCGGCAAGGACGACGACAACAAGAAGGTCGGCGAACTCGGCAAGACGTTCAAGCAGCTCGTCGTGATGCCCAACTACAACCAGGCCGTGAACGAGCTCAACATGGGCGGCGTGGACGCGGTGGCGATGGACGTGGGCGTCGCCAAGAAGAAAATGGCCGATTTGCCCGGCAAGTTCGAGCTGCTCGCCGAAGTCGTGATGACCGAAACGTACGGCATCGGCTTCAAGAAGGGCAACGTCGCGCTCAAGGACGAAGTCGAGGCGGTTCTGCGCGAGCTCGCGAAGGACGGCACGATGGCGAAGGTCGCCGACGAATACAAGATCGAGAAGAACGCGCTTCTTCTGAAATAAACGGAACATCCCTTGACGTTCTGGAGCATGCTGTCGGATCTCTGCGGAGGCCTCGTGGTTTCCGTGGAGATCTTCGTTTTCACGCTGTTGCTCGCGCTGCCGCTCGGTTTCGCGGTGGCGTTCGGCCGGATGTCGCGCGTGAAGGTCGTTTCCGCGCTGTTCCGTCTGTTCATCTCCGTGGTGCGCGGAACGCCGCTCATGCTCCAGATCATCTTCGTGTATTTCTCGCCGTACATCTTCTTCGGCATGCCGCTCGCGAAATATCCGCGCATCGTGGCGACGGTGCTCGCGTTCGGCCTCAACTACGCCGCCTATTTCGGCGAGATATACCGCGGCGGCATTCTGTCCATAGACGCGGGCCAGTGGGAGGCGGCCAAGGCGCTCGGGCTTTCGCCCCTGCGCACGTTCATGCGGATCATCCTCCCGCAGACGGTCAAGCGCGTCATTCCCGCCATCGGAAACGAGGTGATCACGCTGGTGAAGGACACCTCGCTCGCGTTCACCATCGCGGTGACGGAGATGTTCACCATCGCCAAGCAGCTTTCCTCCGCGAACACCACGATGACGCCCCTGGTGGCGGCGGGCGTGTTCTACTACCTGTTCAACTACGCGGTCGCCTGGACGATGGAACGCCTCGAGCGCCGCTTCTCGTACTACCGCTGACGCGGATGCGGCTCAACGGACATGACGAGCCATGAAGGTGTTCGCGGCCATGTTCTTTTTTTCGGCGCTCGTGATGGCGGCGATGGCCGAAGCGCCGTTCGTGCGCATCGGGCGGCTCGATCCCCAGCTGCACGACAGGGCCCTGGTGCGCACGCAGGGCACCGTGATTGACGCATTGCCGGACGAAGTTGATCCCCGCTACGACATCCTGCTGCTCAAAAACGCCGAGTCCGTCTTGTCCGTGACGCTGCCCCATGTGCCCGACGGCCACGCCTCGCTGCTCGACGCGCAGGTGACGGTGCGCGGCACGTTCCACAAGGTGACCGACGGCAACCGCAATCTCTCGGCGCCCTACATGAACGCCCACGCGGAATCGAATGTCGCCGTCGTCGCGGAAGCGGCCGCGCCGTTCGACGCGCCCGAGCTCGAAATCCATTCGTACGCGAGCGCCATCGACGTCCAGCGGCTCGGCAAACGCCGCACCACGGGCACGGTGGTCGCCACCTGGCGCGGGGACCATTTCCTCCTGTGCACCGACACGAATCGCATGATGACGGTGCAGCTCGTCAAGCGCGGCGAACTGCCGCAGCCCGGCGACCGCGTGACGGTTTCGGGCTATCCCGAAACGGATCTTTTCCACGTCAATTTCGCCAAGGCGCGCTTCACGTCCGCGACGTCGGCGGCGCCCGAGGAGGTCGTTCGGCGGTTGAACGGGGCCGCCGTTCCCGTGGCGGGCGTCTGTTCGCGGCGCAACGGCACGCTCTACTTCAACAGCAATTTTCAGGGACAGCTCGTGACGTTGCGCGGCGTGGTGCGCAGCTTGCCCGCGCTGGGCAACGCCGACGGCCGGCTCAACGTCGAATGCGGCGAACTGCTCGTGCCCGTGGACACGAGCACGCACCGCGAAGCCGAAAACGCCCTCACGCTCGGCTGCGAGGTGGAGGTCGTGGGGGTTTGTCTGCTCGAATGCGACAACTGGAGTCAGCGGACGGTCTTCCCGCACATCAGCGGCTTCGCCGTGGTCGTGCGCGGCGCGGACGACGTGCGCGTTCTCTCCCGTCCGCCCTGGTGGACGCCCGGGCGCATCTGGGCCGTGGTGGGCGTGCTGGGCCTCGCGATGCTCGCCGTGCTCATCTGGAACGCGTCGCTGCGCGCGCTCGCGGAGCGCCGCGGGCGCCAGCTCCTGCGCGAACAGCTCGAGGGCGTGAAGGCCAACCTCAAGATCGACGAGCGCACGCGCATGGCCGTGGAGCTGCACGATTCGCTGTCGCAGAGCTTGACGGGCGTCTCGATGGAGATCGCCGCCGCGGACAAGGCGGGCGACAATCTGCCGCCCGCGATGCGCACGCACCTCGACCGCGCCGAGCGCACGCTCAAGTCGTGCCGCGACGAACTCAAGAACTGCATCTGGGACCTGCGCAGCCAGGCGCTCGAAGAGCCGGACATGACGCAGGCGATCCTCAAGACCCTCCAGCCGCACGTGTCCGACGCCTCGCGCATCGTGGTGCGTTTCAATGTGCCGCGGTCGAAGCTTTCCGACAACGCGGCGCACGCCGTGCTGCGCGCGGTGCGCGAACTGGTGGTGAACGCGTTGCGCCACGGCGACGCGAAAACCATTCGCGTAGCCGGCGCGCTCGATGCGGACGCGCTGCGTTTCGCCGTGTCGGACGACGGGAAGGGGTTCGATCCGGACGACCATCCCGGCGTCCTCCAGGGACATTTCGGTTTGCAGGGCCTCAAGGAGCGCGCCAAGCAATTCGGCGGATCGGTGCGCGTCGAAAGCGCGCCGGGAGAGGGCGCGACGATCACCGTGACGCTTCCCGCGTCCGCCACCACCCCCTCGCCCGTGGGGGTTTCCTGATTTCCCTGGAACGCGTAAACTTGCCGGCATATCCCATGTCCATCAAAGTGCTCATCGTCGACGACCACGCCATTCTCCGGATGGGGCTCGCCTCGCTCATCGAATCGGAGAAGGACGTCGCCGTCGTGGGCGACGCGGACGACGGGGAGACGGCGATCCGCAAGGCGCTCAAGCTCAAGCCCGACGTGGTCGTCATGGATCTGATGATGCCGGGCATGGACGGCGCGGAGACGACGCGCCGTCTGTTGGAGAAGCAACCCGACGCCAAAGTGCTCATTCTCACGTCGTTCGCGATGGCGGACGGATTGGCGCACGCGCTGGAAGCGGGGGCGCGCGGCGCGGTGATGAAGAACGTGGAGTTTCCGGAACTGCTCGCGGCCATTCGCACGGTCGCCGCGGGCGGACGCGCGGTGTCGCCGGAAATCGAACGCATTCTGGCGGCGAATCCGCCCGTGCCGGCTTTGTCGCCGCGGCAGACGGAGATCCTGGCGTCCATCGTGCGCGGGCTTTCGAACGCGGACATCGCCACGCAACTCGGCATCAGCGTGGACATGGTGAAGGAGCATGCCAACGCGCTTTTCGCGAAGATCGGCGCGGCCAACCGCACGGAAGCCGTGGCCATCGCGCTCCGCCGCCATTTGCTGTCCTGAAGAAAATTCTCGTTTACGTGTTTTTTTCTTGCAATCGCGTTTTGGACGTGGTATCTTACGCGCCCAAATGAACGGACGGGCCAGCGCCCGCCACAAAGGGAAGAAAGAAACAATGGTCAAACTCAGAATGCGTCGCACGGGCTGCAAGAACCACGCGACCTATCGTATTGTCGCGGCGGACGAGCGTTCGCCCCGTGACGGCAAGTTCCTCGAGATCCTCGGCTGGTATGACACCCAGATCAAGGAAGACAACTTCAAGCTCGACCTCGAGCGCGTCGATTGGTGGCTCTCCAAGGGCGCCAAGCCCTCCACCACGGTGGCGTCGCTCATCCGCCGCGCGAAGAATCCGGCCCTCAAGCCGCATCGCGCCGTCAAGTCGCCCAAGGCTGAAGAGAAGAAGGCCTAAGGCCAGAAAGGTAAAGGTCCATCATGGGCATCAAGATTCTGGACAAGATCAACGCCGAACAGACGGCGAAGCTCGCGGAAAAGAATTTCCCGGAATTCAAGGCCGGCGACATCGTCCGCGTTTCCATCCGCGTCAAGGAAGGCGACAAGACGCGCCTTCAGGACTTCGAAGGCAAGGTCCTCGCCGTCGACAACGGCCGCAAGAACGCTTCGGGCAACTTCACCGTCACGCGCGACAGCTACGGCGTGCGCGTCGAGAAGCTCTTCCCGTTCAACTCGCCGGCGATCGAGAAGATCCGCGTGGTGAAGCAGGCCGCCTCCTGGCGCGCCAAGCTCTACACCGAGCGCACCTTCTGCTCGCACAAGGCCGTGCGCAAGCTCGTCAAGAAATAATGCGCATCGACGTGATCACCGTTTTCCCCGACATGTTCAGGGGATTTCTGGGTGAGAGCATTCTTTCCCGTGCATCTCGCGCGGGAAAGATTTTTTTGCGCACCGTGGATCTGCGCGATTTTTCGCGCGATCAGCGCCGGACGGTGGACGACAAACCCTACTCGGGCGGTCCCGGCATGCTGATGAAGCCCGAGGTCTGGTTCGAGGCGATCGAGACGTGTCGGGCGGCCGGCGCGGGCGACGCGGCGCGCGTGGTGCTCACCACGCCCGCGGGCGCGCCCTACACGCAGCGCAAGGCGGAGGAATTCGCCAAGGCGGAGCATCTGATCCTGCTGTGCGGCCATTACGAAGGCATCGACGCGCGGGTGATGCGGCTCGTGACGGATCAGGTTTCGATGGGCGATTTCGTCCTGACGGGCGGCGAGATACCGGCTGCCGCGATCATCGACAGCGTCGTGCGCCTCCTGCCGGGGGTTCTGGGCGGCGGCGCGGCCGCGACGGCGAACGAGAGTTTCGGCGACGAAGGCCTTCTGGAGGCGCCGCAGTACACGCGTCCGCCCGAATTCCGCGGCATGAAGGTTCCCGACGTGCTCGTGCAGGGCGACCATGCGAAAGTGGCCGCGTGGCGCAAGCGCCAGGCGTTCGATCTGACGAGCCGAAACCGTCCCGATCTGCTGGAAATCGGCGGGACGTACGCGGTTGGGGAAGTTTGAAGTCTGAAGTTTGAAGTCTGAAGTTTGAGGGTCTGTGGTTCGTTTTTTTCGGAAATGTTTTTTGGTGGTTGCGCTGCTCGGCGCGGTGTCGGCGTTCGCCGCCGACGTGGCCGTGGTGGTGCCGTCGGACGCCTACGGCACGAGCCTGGGCAAGCACGTCGCGCGCTGGCTCAAGTCGCAATCGGTTGAAAGCGACCTCCTTTCCGAGGGCTCGCTCGCGACGGGTCTGGACGGCAAGAAACTGGCGTTTCTGGTGACGCCGAAAGGCGACGCCGCGCAAGTCGCCGCACTCAAGGCGTTTTTCGCGCGCGGCGGCCGTGCGTTCGTCTTCTACAGCACGTCGGCGCCGCTGGCGGCGGCGATGGGCTTCAAGCTCGGCGCGTACAGAAAGCCGGCCGCGGGCACATACGCGAAAATGCAGATGGCCGATTCCGCCCCGCGCGGCGCGCCGCATGCGATCCTGCAGTCCTCCGCCAACGTGTTCACGGTTTCGCCCGTGCAGGGCAGATCGCGCGTGATCGCCTCGTGGCTCGATCGCGCGGGACGCAACACGGGCGACGCCGCGATTCTGTCCTCCGGGCAGGGTTGGTGGATGACGCACGTGATGCTGGCGGACGGCGACGAAGGTGCCAAGGCGCAGTTCCTGGCGAGCGTGGTCGGGCAGTGCGTGCCCGGCGCGTGGAGCTACGAGACGTTCGCGGCCAGGCGCCAGGCCGAACTCGGCCAGCTTCGCGCGTACGCCGCATCGCAGCAACCCCGCGCCGGTGAGATCCGCGCCACATGGGACCATTCCGGGCAGGGGCTGTATCCCGGGGACTGGCCGCGTACGATCCGCGAACTGAAACGTTGGGGCATCACGGACCTTTTCGTGAACGTCGCCGGTGCGGGTTTCGCGCATTACCGTTCGAAGGTGCTGCCCGTGAGCGCCGTGTGCACGGAGCAGGGCGACCAGCTCGCGGCGTGCCTCAAGGCCGCGGCCGGATCGGGCATCCGCGTGCACGCCTGGATCCTGTGCTTCAACGGCACGCGGTCGACGCCGAACCGCCTGAACGCGTTCGCGCAGAAGGGCTGGCGGCTGAAGGACAAGAAGGGCAAGCTCACTGAATACCTCGATCCGTCGAAGGCGGATCTGCAGCGGACGATTCTGGACGCCATCGCCGAGATGGCCTCCAAATACGCCGTCGCGGGCGTGCATCTTGACTTCGTGCGGTGGTACGAGGGCGCGACGCTGCCGGCGAACGCGGCCTCGACGATCGGCGGATTCGTGGCCGCCGCGCGCGCGCGGCTCCGCGCGACGCGGCGCGACGCCTGGCTCACGGCGGCGGTGTTCGGCAAGTATCCGAGCTGCGTCACGTCCGTGGGACAGGACTGGGAAAGCTGGCTGGACGGCGATTTCGTCGACTACGTGGTGCCCATGAACTATCTCGAGGATGACGTGAAGTACGCGTTGTTCGTGGCCCAGCAGTGCCGCACGCCGGCGCACGCGCGCAAGGTGATCTCCGGCATCGGCGTCACGGCGAACGAATCGCGGCTTTCGCCGCGCCAGGTGATCGACCAGGTGCGCGTCGCGCGCAAGTGCGGCGCCGCCGGCGTGGCGTTCTTCGATCTCGACTACGTGCTCGTGAACGACGTCTTGCCGTATCTGAAGATCGGGCTTTTCAAGTGACGGCGGCGAGGGGACTCACCGCCCTACCTGTTCGAGAATGTGCAACAATTGATTACATCTCATAGGCAAGGAATGAACATGAAACGCATCGTCGCAATCGTTTTCGCAGGCGCCGCCGTTTGCGCGGCGGCGGACGCCCAGGGCGCCCCGTTGCCGGTCGGGGCGCATGCGTTCTCGACCATCCGTCTGCCGGCCACGCCCGAAAATTGGCCGGCGCAACGGGAAATGCTTTCGCACAGCCGCGACTGTTTCGACGAAGTGTGGTTCTCGGCCTGCAACCTGAAGTCGCTCGCGGAAAACGAAGCGCGCGCGAAGTGGCTCGCCGAGGCCGCGCGCGACATCCGCGCGATGGGCTATGTCGCGTCGCTCGAATTCGAAATCACGATCGGCAACGGCGATTATCCCGACAGCGAACGGCTGCCGTTCAAGGACTGGACGGGCTTCACCGGTCCGGACGGCTGGGAGGGCATCCGCTGCAACTGTCCGCGCGACCCGAAGTTCCATGCGTATTTCCGCGAACAGCTCAAGCACTACTGCGCGTGGAGCCAACCGTCATCTGGCTCGACGACGACGTGCGCGTGGAAAACCACGGCAAAAACCAGAACGGCTGCTACTGCCGGCGCTGCGTGGACGCGTTCTCCAAGGTCGAAGGCAAGGCGTGGACGCGCGAGACCCTGGTGGCGGCGATGAAGGAGGACAAGGCGCTCGCCGCGCGTTGGCGGGCGCACTGCTTCAGAGGCCTCGGCGAATTCGCCTACGCGTTCTGCAAGGCGGTGAAGGAGTTCTCGCCCGCAACGCGCGTCGGTTTCCAGTATCCGTGGGCGGACGAAGGACAGCTCTTCATCCTCGAGGCCATGGCCAAGGCGGCCGGCGAAAAGATCGCGATGCGCCCGGGTAGTTGCCATTACCACGACTGGAACGCGTATGGACTGATCGACAAGACCTATCGCATGCAGGAGCAGATGAAGACGCTCGCGCCGCGTTTCGACCTGTTCGACCGGCTCTGCCCGGAGATCGAGACGTACCCGCGCAACTTCACGCAGCGCACCGCGCGTTCGCTCGGTTTCGAGGCGCTGATGCATCTTGCCACGGGCATGGATTCGCTCACCTGGTACATCGCCGGGAACGCCGAACCGTGCGACTGGTACGAGCGCAACGTGTTCAAGGCGCCGCGCGAAAACATGTGGCTCTACCGCGAATATGTCGCGCGCAACCGCGGCGCCGCCCCCGTCGGTTTCGGCGCGTTCCCGCACGCGATCGGCCAGTGGACGCCCGGCATGGACGCCTGGGCGTCCGCCTCCTGCATTCCCTACAACTTCGGCATCGGCCGCACGCTCGGCACGGTGCTGTGGAATTGCGACGCGTTCCGCGCCGTGTCCGACGACGCGCTGAAGGAAATTCTCCGCGGCGCCGTGGTGGCGGATCGCGCGTCCGTGCAGCATCTCGTCGATCGCAAGCTTGTTCCCGCCGACGCGGCCGAGCTCGCCAAGACGGAACTGAGCGATTCCACGGAACGGCATTCGCGTCTCGTGACGCTTCCTTCCGGCGGCAAACTGGCCGTGGTGCCGAGTCTGAGCCCAATCGGTTCGACCTCGCGCGAACTCCTGCGCTACGGGCATCTGGCGGACGCCGCGTGCGGCGGCAAACTGCCTGTCGTGTTCGAGGACCCCGCGCTCGACGTGGTGTTGCCGCGCGTCCGGAAGGACGGTTCGTTCGCGAGCGCGGTGATCGTGAACACGCGCATCGACGAACAGGAAAGCGCGCGGTTGCGCATTCGCGGGTGCAAGGCCGACGCCGTCCTGTGGTTTCCGCTGTGGGCGAAGGCGCCCGTCCGGCTCTCCGTGACGCGCGACGCGAAGACCGGGGATGCGTTGGTTACGCTCCCGCCGGTCGGCCACTGGTCGGGCGGATTCCTTGCGCCCGATGACGCGGGGCGGATTGTGCTATAATGGAAACCATGAAAAAGATGATGACGCTGTTGGCCGCGGCCGCGCTGTGCGCGACGGCGGGAGCCGTTGAATTCCGCGGGCTTCGTCCCACCGATCCGGACGGCCGTGCAGGGCTCCGCAATCCCGAGCGCGGGTGGCGTTTCGAAATCGGCGTGGGCAAACTCCCCGAGGACCCCTGCAAATTCGAGCACGTCACGGACCATTGGCCGTTCGCGCGCTTCAAGGGCGACGGCGTCACCATCGCGCAGGCGTACTGCTATCTGACGCAGTTCCACGACAAGCCGATTTCCGACGCGAAGATCGCCGCGCTCGAAGCCGACTTCGCCCGTGCGCGCAAGGACGGCGTCAAGTTCCTTCTGCGCTTCGCCTACGACCACGAGCCGTACCTCAAGCCCACGCCGTCCCTGGAGCGGCTGCTCGCCCACATCAAGCAGCTCACGCCCGTGGTGCGCCGCAACGCGGACGTGATCTACTGCCTCCAGACCG
Organism: Verrucomicrobia bacterium UBA1731; assembly: GCA_002317575.1. Classification (GTDB taxonomy): domain Bacteria; phylum Verrucomicrobiota; class Kiritimatiellia; order RFP12; family UBA1067; genus UBA1731. The sequence continues at coordinate 19,040 of DCIH01000053.1, forward strand.
GCTGGGTGGGCGCCTGGGGCGAGTTCCATTCGTCCGCAAGCGGCCTCGAGAACGACCCCAAGTCCGTGGCCGCCATCATCGGCGCGACCTTGGAGATGCTGCCGCAAAACCGCTGCACGATGATGCGCCGCGTGGACTACAAGATCAACGCGCTCAAGTCGCTCGGCGTCGGCACGAACGAGGTGACGGCGGCGACCGCGTGGACGGACGCGCCCACGGCCCGCATCGGCTTCTTCAACGACGGCACGCTCGCCAACTGGTGGGACGGCGGCACCTTCGTCGACGAGCCCTATGCCGACGATTCCAACCGCGAATACGAGCGCGTCAAGCGCGAAGGGCTCTACACGCCCGTCGACGGCGAGCTCTTCTGGTCCGGCCAGGGCGAAGCCCACCCGTGCTACGCCTGCGGCATGCGCGCGATCGACCGTTTCGCGCAGCAGCACTACACCACGTTCTCGCTCGTGCACGGCCATTCGCTGCTGGACCGGAACGAGAAATTGTGGACGATCGACGGCTGGAAGGTGACGCCCGTCACGTCCGCCGAACTCGGGTTCTTCGGCATTCCGCACGATCCCGACTATTTCGCCGGCGTGCCGCACCGCACGGCCTACGAATTCATCCGCGACCATCTCGGCTACCGCATCGCGCTCAAGTCGTGCGACATGTCCACCGCGGGCGGTCAATCGACGCTGAAGCTGGTGCTCCGCAACTGGGGCTTTTCCGCGCCCGTCAATCCGCGCACGCCCGTGGTGGTGCTCGTGAAGGCGGACGGTTCCTGCCGCGAATTCCCCGTCGCGTTCGATTTGCGCAAACTGCTGCCCGGCAAGGACCATGCGCTCGTCGCGACCGTGCCCGCGGCGGCGGCCGGCGAGCGATACGCGCTGTGGCTGCCGGACGAGACCGCGTCCGTCCGTTTGCGTCCCGAATACGCGATCCGCCTGGCGTCGCACGTGGAAACGCGCGTCGTGGGCGGTCGCCTGCTTCATTTCCTTGACGCGGCGCCCGCGGAGCCGAAGGGCGACGGCTGGAAGCTCGTGTGGCAGGACGAATTCGACGGCGACAAACTGGACGAGACCAAGTGGTCCCGCATTCCCGATCCGAAGGGCGGCAAGTGCTCCGACTGGAACCGCCACACGTCCGAGCGCGCCGACCTCGTGGAGCTTAAGGACGGCGTGCTGGCGCTCGTGGGCGTCGCCAACACGGACACGAACGCCGATCCGCGTCCGTGCCTGCAGGGACAGATCTACAGCAAGGGCAAGTACGCGTTCGCGTACGGCAAAATCGAGATCCGCGCGAAGTTCGACAACCAGCAGGGCGCGTGGCCTGCTTTCTGGTTGCTGCCCGAAAACCGCAAATGGCCGAACGGCGGCGAGATCGACGTCATCGAGCGTTTGAACAGCGACAACTTCGTGTACCAGACGTGCCACAGCGGCTGGACATTCACGATGAAGAAGGGCAAGGATCCGCTTCAGGGCGGCAAGGCGCTCATCACACCCGACACGTGGAATGTGTACGGTCTGGAATGGTACGACGATGCGCTCGTGTGGACCGTTAACGGCGTGGAGACGTTCCGCTATCCGCGCACGGACGCGCACGAACTGCAGTGGCCGTTCACCTCGCCGTATTACATTCTGCTCGACCAGCAGCTCGGCGGCGGTTGGGTCGGGAAAATCGACCTCAAGACGCTTCCCGCCCGCACCTACGTCGACTGGGTCCGGGTCTACGAGAAACGATGAAGGTCGGACGGCAGGTGCAAGCTCAGGTAGGGCGGGCGCGCCGCGCACGCCGCAATGGACGGCTGGCAGGCAAATGGGCGATTTGATCAAAACGACGGCGGCGCTCGAGGCGGCGTGCGAAAAGGCGCGCGCCGAGGGCGTGCTGGCGCTCGACACGGAATTCGTGTGGATGCGCACCTACCGTCCGCAACTGGGCATCGTTCAGATGGGTTGCCGCGCCGGATGCTGGGCGCTCGACTGCCTGTGCGGCATGAACACCGACGCGCTCAAGAACCTGATCGAAGATGCGTCCGTGGTGAAGATCCTCCACGACGCGCGCCAGGACCTCACGCATCTGCGCCACTACACGGGCTGCGCGCCCGTGAACGTGTTCGACACGCAGCTTGCCGCCGCGTTCGCCGGTTTTCCGTCCGGCATGGGCTTGCAGAAGCTGCTTCTCGAAGCCGTCGACGTGGGACTTCCGAAAACGGAAACGCTCACGGACTGGCTGCAGCGTCCGCTTTCCGAGGCGCAGGTGGCGTACGCGCTCGACGACGTGCGTTATCTGCCGGATCTGCGCGACGCGTTGCTCGCGCGCGCCGAGTCGTTCGGCACGCGCGCCTGGCTGGAAGAGGATCTTCGCCGCTATGACGACGTGGCGGAATACGAGGATTACGATCCGGACCAGGTGTGGAAGCGCGTGAAGACGGGCCGTGCGCGGCTCGACGGCCGCGGCTGGGCGATTTTGCGCGCGGTGGCGGCGCTCCGCGAAGACATGGCGAAGAAGTGGAATTTGCCGCGCAATTGGCTGGGCGACGACGCGTCGCTCGCGGACATGGCCGAGAAGGCGCGCGTGGGGCATCTGTCGCATCGCCTTCGCGGCGGGCAGGGCGAGACGATCCGCGCGCTGTACGCCGAAGCCGTCGCGCAGGCGGCCGAGACGCCGGAAGAGGATTGGCCCGAAAACCCGAAGCCGCATTACATCGCCGAGGTGAAGGACGCGGCGGACAAGGCCGTGGCGTGGCTTGCCGAGAAGGCGGCCGCGCTGCATGTCGCCCCGGGCGCGATCGCGAACCGGGCGACGGTGACGGCGTTCGTGGACGATGTCGCCGACGATTCCAATCCCCTGGCGACGGGCTGGCGCCACGAAGCCGTCGGCCGGGAGATGGCCGAACGGTTCGGCGTCGATTGATGCGGACGCGTACGCGCGGTCAGACGAGCGTGAGCGCGCCGTCGGCCACGCCGACGCGCACCGTGGCGCCGGGCGGGTATTTGCCGGCGATGATTGCGCGCGCGACGGGCGTTTCGACTTCGCGCTGGATGGCGCGCTTGATCGGGCGCGCGCCGAAGTCGGGGTCGTAGCCGATTTCGGCGAGCGCGTCCAGCGCGGCGTCGTCGATCGAAAGCGTAAGCTCCTGTTCGGCGAGGCGCCTGGCGAAGTCCTTCAGCTGGAGCGAGACGATCTTGCGGATCTCCGCCTTTTCGAGTGGCTTGAATTCGAGGATCTCGTCCAGGCGGTTCAGGAACTCGGGACGGAAGAGTCCCTTGAGCGTTTCGCGCGGCGCGTTCGACGTCATGATCACCACGGCGTTCTTGAACGACACCGTGCGGCCGCGGTTGTCCGTGAGCCGTCCGTCGTCCAGCACCTGCAGGAGGATGTTGAACACGTCCGGATGGGCCTTTTCGATTTCGTCCAGGAGCACCACGGAGTAGGGTTTTCGGCGCACGGCCTCCGTGAGCTGTCCGCCTTCGTCGTAGCCGACGTATCCGGGCGGCGCGCCGACGAGGCGCGAGACGGAGAACTTCTCCATGTACTCGCTCATGTCGATGCGCACGAACGCGGCTTCGTCGTCGAACAGTTCCGCGGCGAGCGTCTTCGCCAGTTCCGTCTTGCCGACGCCCGTCGGACCGAGGAAGAGGAACGCGCCCACGGGGCGTTCGCGGTTCTTGACGCCGGCGCGCGCGCGGAGGACGGCGTCCGCCACGGCGTCCACGGCTTCGTCCTGGCCGATCACGCGCTCGTGCAGTTTCTCCGGGAGATGCAGGAGTTTTTCGCGTTCGCCCGCGATGAGTTTCGTCACGGGGATGCCGCTCCAGCGGCTCACGACTTCGGCGATTTCGTCCGCCGTCACTTCCTCCTTGAGCAGCGCGTTGGCGCCCGACTTCGCGATCTCCGATTCGTGCTCCTTGAGTTTCTTCTCCAGGTCGGGCAGAATGCCGTATTTGATGCGCGCGGCGAGTTCGTTGTCGCCCCGCGCCAGCGCGAGTTCGAGCTTCACCGACGCCGCGTCGCGGGAGGTGCGGATTTTCTTCACGTCTTCAAGCGCGGCCTTTTCGCGCTTCCACTGCGCCGTCATCTCGTCGGATTTCGCCTTGAGTCCGGCGAGTTCCTGCTGCAGTTCTTCGAGACGCTTCCTGGACGCATCGTCCTTTTCCTTCTTGAGCGCGATCTCCTCGATTTCGAGACGGCGCACGTGGCGCGAGATTTCGTCCAGCTCGGCGGGGCAGGAGTCCATCTCCGTGCGGATGGAGGCGCACGCCTCGTCGAGGAGGTCGATGGCCTTGTCCGGCAGGAAACGGTCCTGCACGTAGCGGGACGAAAGAACCACGCTCGAGACGAGCGCTTCGTCGCGGATGTGGACGTTGTGGT
>DCIH01000053.1:23414-23839 GCA_002317575.1 Verrucomicrobia bacterium UBA1731
TGGTATTTCTCGAAGCGGTCCTTGAGACCGCGCAGAATCGAAATCGAATCTTCTTCCGACGGCGGATCGACCTGCACGGGCTGGAAGCGGCGCTCGAGCGCGGCGTCCTTTTCCATGTACTTGCGGTATTCGTCCAGCGTCGTGGCGCCCACGCAGTGGAGTTCGCCGCGGGCGAGCATGGGCTTGAGCATGTTGCCCGCGTCGGACGAACCTTCCGTCTTGCCGGCGCCGACGATGGTGTGGATCTCGTCGATGAAGAGGATGATCCGGCCTTCGGATTCCTTGACGGCCTTGAGGACGCTCTTGAGGCGTTCCTCGAACTGGCCGCGGTACATGGCGCCGGCCATGAGCGCGGTCATGTCCAGCGAAAAGACGGTGCGGTCCTTGAGCCCTTCGGGCACATCGCCGCGCACGATGCGCTGCGC
>DCIH01000053.1:23941-24078 GCA_002317575.1 Verrucomicrobia bacterium UBA1731
GTGGCGGATTTCGGTGTCACGGCCGATCACCGGGTCGAGTTTTCCGGACAACGCGCGGGCCGTCAGATCGTCGCCGAATTTCTCCAGCGGATTCTTCACGTCTTCTTCCATCGGATTGGCGTTGTTCTCTTGCATGG
>DCIH01000013.1:0-3510 GCA_002317575.1 Verrucomicrobia bacterium UBA1731
GGTCTCTACTCTACAAGAAGTTGATTTTTTTGGCGGTGCTGGTTGCGGGCGGAGTGTTCGCGGCCGAGGATGCGAATCTCTATTACCGCGTGGCGCCGCGCAAGACGCTCACCGCCGCGGCGACGAAGCTCGCGAACGAAATGGGCAATCCGATGGCCGGGCCCATGCTCGTGGGGGCGGCGAAGAACGCGCCCGCCGGCAAGCTCTTTGCGATTGACCTTTTCGCATCCAATCCCGCGCCGCGCGTGGTGACGAACGCCGACGCGCTGGCGGCGCATCCGCTTGCGCCCAACGAGCTTGTGCGCGCGTGGCTGTCCGCCGCGTGCAAACGCGCACTTGCGAAACGCCTCGCCGAAGAGACCGCCAAGCAGGGCGGTGCGAATTGTCTGGAGGAACTCGCCTACGTCGACGACGCGACGGTCGCCATCGTGTCGTCCGACGCGGGCATCGACGTCACATTCGCGTGCACGCCCGCGAAGGACGGCGCATTGGCCAAGAACAAGGCGGCGAAGCTTTCCGCCGAAACGCTCGCGTTCAAAAACGTGCCGGACAACGCGCACTATTTCGGCGTCCAGAACAATCTCGGGCTGCCGTTGATGTCCGACGCGAACCGCAAGATCCTCGAGAAGGCGCTCTTCGACGAAAAGGACGGCGCGTTCAAGAAGCTCTCCAAAGAGGCCGACGATGCCAAGGTCAAGGCCCTGATCGCGGCCGCCGAGAAAAGCATTCGCAATTTGCTCGGAAAAATCCCCGCCGATTTCGCGGGGATGCAGGCGATGGCGTACGCGGCGACGGACAGTGAGGGCCGCTTCAAATTCTGCTCCCGCTACGCGGGTTCGGCGCCGTCCGCGGCGTTCAGCCGGGAATTTTTCGCCGAATGCGCGGCGTTTTTCGACGTCGCCCGCAAAACATACACCAATGAGATGTCGTTCGTCGAGTGCAGGCAGTCCGACGGCGATTTCGCCGTTGGGTTCGACGCGGCCAAACTCGTGAACGACGCCGAGGTGGGCGATCCCGCGGAGGCCAAGACGGCGCTCAAGCTCGTCGAGGCGATTTTCGGCGGCAAAAAGCTGCTGTTGAATGCGCGCGTCCAGGGCGACGTCTGCACGTGCACGCTTGCGGGTTCCGACTACAAGGACGGCGCGTGCACGGGTCGCGCGGCGGCCAAATTCGCCAAATGCTGTCCCGAGGCCGTCGGCCGCAAGGATCTCGTGGATGTCGCGTTCGCGAGCGTCTACACGCTTGGGCGCAACCTGGCGTTGGGCGTCCTCAAGCGCGGCGTCGATCCCGAGGAAATCGCGCCGTACGAACCGATCCTCAACCAGCTGCCCAACACGGGCGACGCCGGCATCGGCATGTGGTTCGCGCTTTCGCCGGCACGCGCCGAGGGCGCGGTGCGCGTTTCCTACGGCGAAATCCGCGGGTTGGCCGCGTTGATCCAGGCTGGCGTCTCCTACCAAATGATGTCCGCGATGTCCGATTCGGACGGCGACGATGAAGACGATGCGGACGACGATGATGACGAGGATGAGGACGACGACAAGGCGTCCGCGCCGTCGAAGAAGTGATTTTCCGTCCTGCACGAGGAACGCGCCATGCTCAGCGAGAAATTCGACTTGTCGGGGAAGACCGCATTCGTGACGGGCAGTGCGCGCGGCATCGGCCGCGCCATCGCGCTCGGGTTCGCGGAGTATGGCGCGAAGGTGATCGTGCACGGTTCTAAGCCGAGCGCGGCGCTGGAGGAGACGGTGGAGGACGTGCAGGAGCTCTCGCCCGAAAGCTATCCGCTGCCGTTTGACCTCTCGGATCCCGAGAGCGTCGAAAATGTCTGTCCGCGCGAAGTCGACATCCTCGTGTGCAATGCCTCCATCCAGTCCAATCTCAAGTGGTGGGATGTGCCGCTGGAGACGATGCAGCAACAGATGCAGGTGAACTTCAACGCGACCCTGCAGATGTTCCAGGCCGTGTATCCGCACATGAAGGCGCGGCACTGGGGGCGGCTCATCACGGTGGGGAGCGTGCAGGAGTTCCGTCCGCATCCCGAGATGCCCGTCTACGCCGCGAGCAAGTCCGCGCAGGAGAACCTCGTGCGCAACATCGCCAAGCAGGTCGCGCGCGATGGCATCACGGTGAACAACCTGTGTCCGGGCGTGTTCGCGACGGACCGCAACGCGGCCGCGCTTTCCAATCCCGTCTACGCGGAAAAGGTGTATAACGCGATTCCCCTCCATTTCGCCGCCGAGGCGGATGACGCGGCGGGCGCGGCGCTGCTGCTCGCGTCCGAGGCGGGGCGTTACATCACGGGCGCGAATCTGGTGGTGGACGGCGGGTTGCGTCTGCCGGGCTGATGGCGATGTCCGTCGCGGAACAGAAGTCGGTTGCGGTGGGGCTTTCCGGCGGTGTCGATTCCGCGGTGGCGGCGCTTCGTTTGCGTGACGCCGGGTACGCGGTGACGGGCGTCACGATGGCGCTGGGGCTCGCGACGGACGCGCAGAACGCCGCCGACGCCGCGCAGATCGCCGAACAGCTCGGCATCCCGTTCCGCGCGCTTGACCTCTCCGCGGCGTACAAAAGCGAAGTCCTTGACTATTTCCGCGGTACGTACCTGGCGGGCGAAACGCCGAATCCGTGCGTCCGCTGCAACCAGCGCGTCAAGTTCGGCCTTTTCCCGGAAGCGATCCGCGCGGCGGGAATTCCCTGCGACTTCGTCGCCACGGGCCACTACGCGCGCGTCGAAGACGGACGGCTCTTCGTTGCGAAGGACCTTGCCAAGGACCAAAGCTATTTCCTCCACCGCGTGCCGCGCGAAACGCTGCGGCGGGTGTTGTTCCCGTTGGGCGGATTGCTGAAATCCGAGGTGCGCGACATCGCGCGCGCGAACGGCATCGTCGCCGCGAACCGCGTCGATTCGCAGGACTTCTGTGCGGGCGCGGCGCGCGACGTGGTGGGTGCGGCGGACCGCGCGGGCGATGTGGTGGATGCGTCGGGCAAGGTGCTCGGACGGCACGCGGGCTTCTGGCGCTACACGGTGGGTCAGCGCAAGGGGCTCGGCATCGGCGGCGGCACGCCGTTCTACGTCACGAAAATCGACGCGGCGCGGAACGAGGTTGTGGTGGGGCCGCGCGAGGCGGCGCTCACGGCGATGTTTTCCGTGTGCGACCGCGTGGGTGATTTCAATGGCGAATGTCTCGTGAAGGTGCGTTCGGCGTCGCGTCCCGTCGCGGGCGTTGTGGAAGGCGCGCGTTGCACGCTCGCGGAAGGCGTGATCGGCGTCGCCCCGGGGCAGAGCGCCGTGTGGTATTCGGCCGAAGGCGAAGTCCTCGGCGGCGGAATCATAGAGAGTTGAGGGTTTTGGGTGTTTGGGTGTTTGGGTTTTGGGTTTTTGGGTTTTGGGTTTTTGGGTTTTGGGTTTTTGGGTTTTTGGGTTTTGGGTGTTTGGGTTGGTGGGTGTTTGGGTTTTTGGGTGTTTGGGTTTTTGGGTTTTGGGGTTAGTGGAAAACAACTCAAACA
>DCIH01000013.1:3635-4247 GCA_002317575.1 Verrucomicrobia bacterium UBA1731
AACCCATAACTGGGTGTTTGGGTTGAGGTGAGGGAGAAATGGACATGGCGAGAAAACTGAAGATGGCGATGGTGGGCGGCGGCGTGGGGGCGTTCATCGGGCGCATCCACCGCATGGCCGTGGGCATGGACGGACAGGCCGAGCTCGTGGCCGGCATCTTCAACCGCGATCCCGCGCAGAACGCGTCCGTGGGCGCGGAACTCGGCATCGCCGCGGACCGGCTCTATCCGAGCTGGGAGACGCTGATCGCGGGCGAGGCGCTGCGGCCCGCGTGCGTGCGCGCCGATTTCATTTGCATCTGCACGCCGAACCACCTGCATTATCCCATCGCCAAGGCCGCGCTCGGGCAGGGTTTCCACGTGATGTGCGAAAAGCCGATTTCCCTTACTTCGGACGAGGCCGTCGAACTCGCGCGCCTTGCGAAGAAGCGCAAGCGCGTCTTCGGGCTCATGCACACGTATGTGGGCTACCCGATGGTGAAGCTCGCGCGCGACCTCGTCCGGCGCGGTGACCTCGGCAAGATCTGCAAGGTGACGTGCGAATACCAGCAGGGCTCGTTCCGCAAGATGGATTTCTCGCAGCCGCTGGACAAGCGCAACAAGTGGAAGATGG
>DCIH01000013.1:4333-4482 GCA_002317575.1 Verrucomicrobia bacterium UBA1731
GTGACGGGACTCAGGATCAAGTCGCTTCTGGCGGATCTCTCGAGCTTCGTCGCGCCGCGCGGTCTGGACGACGACGGCAACGTGCTGCTGCGTCTGGAAGGCGGCGCGAAGGGCGTGATCATGGCGTCCAAGGTCGCGACGGGCGAGGA
>DCIH01000013.1:4499-4997 GCA_002317575.1 Verrucomicrobia bacterium UBA1731
AGAACGGACTGCGCCTGCGCGTGTATGGCGAGAAGAAGGGGCTCGTGTGGCTGCAGGAGGATCCGAACGTGCTGCGCGTGCGCGCGCAACGCGAGCCGGAGCAACTCTGGAAGCGCGCGAACCCGTACGTGAAGGCGGTTTCGGAGGCGTCCGTCCGCGCGTCGCGTCCGCCCGCCGGCCATCCGGAGGGTTTCATCGAGGGTTTTGCGAACCACTACCTCAACTTCTGTGACGCGATCCGCGCCGTGGACGCGGGCGAGAAGCCCACGGCCGAGATGCTGGACTTCCCGAATGCCGAGGACGGCGTGCGCGGCATGCGCTTCATCGAGGCGACGGTCAAGTCGTCCCGCGCCGGCGGCATGTGGGTCACGTGCTGAAAATGTAGTCGGTCACTCAGCGCCGCGCAGCATTTGAGCTATTGGGCATCTGAGCATCTGAGCCTTTTCGGGTGGTCGTGCCAGAAGCCGCAGTCGACGATCCTTGACCCCCGTCCGACAT
>DCIH01000090.1:0-1808 GCA_002317575.1 Verrucomicrobia bacterium UBA1731
CGCTGTAGATCGCCGGATTCACCCGGAAGAAGTCCTGGAACTCGTCGATCACAACCGTCATCGGGCTCTCGGCGGCCAACTCCAGGAGGTAGCGGAAAATCTCGCGGAACTTCGTCACCCGACCGGGAATCGTCCGTCCCGTATACGCCTCGATGCGCGCCTTGAACCCGTCGCAGAGATCGGCCTCCGCCGAGCGCGTGACGAACAGGTAGACAAACGGCTCGTCGGCAAACGCCATCTTCACGAGCTCCGTCTTGCCCACGCGCCGCCGCCCCGTCATCACGGTAAACATCGCATTCTCGCGCGACCTCGAGCGGATCTCCCGCAGCTTGGCGATCTCATTCTGCCGATCGAAGAATTTCACAGGCTCTCCTCGATATAAAACACATCAGTTCCGAACTGTCTGTTTCCCAACAACGAATAGTATATCACTTTCCCGGTCGCCCCGCAACGGGGCGATCGCAACCAAGGTCGGCGCTTGACAGTGAAATACTCACGGCTCACGATGCCCGAAACGGGCTTCGGAATAGAGCGCGGTCATCCGGCCGCCCCTCCATCTCTTGGGGGACAGGCAGTAGCTAAACGCGACTTCACGATTCCTTATCGGAGAAGGTCACGCCTGGGTCGGGTCAAATGCTGCTACCATCTTCTTGCGTTGCACCTTCAGCATGAAAGCGAACAATACGAAGAACGGTAGCACCACGACCGCCATCACCGCACAGGGCCAAACGCGAAATACGACTGAAAATACGACGAGCCCCGCCTCACCCATCATCACTCCAAGTGTCATTCCACTTGCTCGAGAATGGACTTTCCTCCGATCTCAATGCCGGTGAGGACGATCTCGCCGTTGAAAACGCGATAGACGGCAACGGCGTCGCGCGTCTTCTCGCGCAGGAGCTTTTCAGCCGCCGGTGCCAGCTTCTCGTTTACGAAGAGCTGATTCGGGAAGGATGCATGAACGACAAGTCCCGATGCTTCGCGACGCTTCTCGAATGCAGGCCACTTTTCGCCCTTCCCTTGGGCCGACCACGGGAGCCGATAATCGATGTTCGACGACTTTGGCTTCACCCAGACGCCGTCCCCAGCTGGTTCAAACGCCGCCTCGGCCACTCGCCACAATCCATTCGTCGACGGTTCGAGGCGCACGACGAACTTGTTGTCAAACTCATGGTGATACGTGACGGACGACGGAAAGTTCGTCGTCATCTCATTGACCGTCATGCGCAGATAGCGTCCGCGCAGCGGATCATACGGGTCATACGCCTGACACTTGAAACGGATTTCCGTACCCTTCTGCACCACACGCTCATACCGAACGATCAGCCAACCGATCGCCAGGCACTGCACCGCCAAAACGGCAACGGCAAACAAGAGACGTGACATTTTCATTTTACATTCCTCTTGCACTTGATCATCACCACGTTGAGCGCCGTCAGCGCCACGCCTGCCCCGATAAGGACAAGTCCCTTCACCGTAAAATCAATCTGGCTCTCGAAGAACTTCGCCAACACCAGCCAAAGAAACAGCGCCGCGCCGATATTCGTGTACGAAAGCCGCACCTTGCGGATGCCGTAGGCGACAATCACCACCGAGAGAATAATGGCGACGCCATAAATCCAAAGCTCCTCAAAGGTCGTCGGCATCGCCGCTCCCGCCGCCACCAACGTCGCCACGAGCGTCCAAGCGGGAATCTTGAAGGCAACGCCCGCCAGCAACACGGCCAGCGAGCACGCCCAGAAGATTCCGATATAGACCTCCGCACGTGTGGACCAATCAGGCTGCGGCATCACGTTGACGATGAGGAT
>DCIH01000090.1:1848-2162 GCA_002317575.1 Verrucomicrobia bacterium UBA1731
AGCATCCATTGTCCAGTTACGCGCGACACCTTGTTGATATCGCGCCGTTGAAACGCAACGAAGGCAGGAATTGAAAGCGCCATCAATCCGAGTGCTTTCAGGACAATGATCCATGACCGTCCGTCCACGTCTTCCGTGACGATCCCCCACGCAATCGCGAAAATCGGCCAAAGCGCCATCACCTTGACCGAATGCGTGATCCACGCGATGGGCAGCGTGAGGAGCGCGACGAAGAGGATGAGCCCCGGCACGGAACCGCCGACCTGATACGTCTGCGCGACAAGACACGCCGCCGCACCGGTCGCAATCGTCCA
>DCIH01000090.1:2197-2538 GCA_002317575.1 Verrucomicrobia bacterium UBA1731
GTCCGCCAACCCTTCCACGCCGCAAGCGCCGCCACGCCGCCGCACACGACGACCGGCGCAAGCGAGATTGCCGCACGCGCGCCGCGTCCCAGTGAGTCCCAGTTCGCGGCAAAGAGCGCGATGATGCCGAGCCCGATCAAAAGCGCCCCGAACGCCCCCGCGAGCATCGCGCCCCAGGAGATTCGCGTTCCCGATTCGGCATACCGCCCGAGCAGCCTTTCGGCAACCTCGTCGCCGATGACGCCTTCCGACCGCCACGCGGCGATCTCACTTCGCATCCATTCTTTTCGGTTCATGCATTCTCCTTTCCGAATGTCTCCTTGATCTGGCGCAGAATCTTC
>DCIH01000090.1:2600-7054 GCA_002317575.1 Verrucomicrobia bacterium UBA1731
GCAGATCCTCGTCGGTGATGTCCTTGCGTTTCCCGTTGACGGACAGCTGATGCACGCCCGCCTGCGCGCTCCAGGGGTCTTCGCCCGGAAAGTCCGATCCCGTCATGACTTTCTCCTCTTCGGCGAGGCCCGCAGACGCTTCTTCGGTTCTGTCCGATCAAAGAGCGCGTCGTTGATTTCCGGCGGCGCAATCCCCAGAATCCAATCCGTCCGACGCAAGGATCGGCAGACCTCCAGAAGCGTCACCGTCGAGGCGTTTTTCCCGCCCTCCAAATTCCGCAAGGCCGTCATTGAAATCCCGCTGCGCGCCGCCAAGGTCTCCAACGACAGGTTCGCGGCCAATCGCGACGCCCGCACACTGCCGCCAAGCGCCGCCAACATCTCATCGCGTGTTTGATAAATCATATTTGTCTCTATGAAAGCAGAAAACAACGATAGTATATCACAAATGTCTTTATAAAGGCAATACTCGAATCACTCACGAAAGAGCATTGTCGAGAGCGCCCTTCACGACGTTGCCAGCAAACTGGCAAACGGCAGTTGCGCGGCAGGAACGGCGGTCGGGTTCCCTACGGGCAAGACGCCAATTCGCGCATGCGCTTGAACATGCCGAGGAGAATGTCGAGCTTGAAGGCGGGATCTTGCGCGCGGCACGCGACCAGCGCCTCCGGATGGAACTGGCATGCGAACGCCGGATAGTCCACGCCTTCGATCGCCTCGACGACGCCGTCCGGCGCCGTGGCGACGATTTTGAACCCGGGCGCCAGCTTCTTTACCGCCTGATGGTGGTGGCTGTTCGCCGCCAACTCCCGGCACCCGACGACGCCCGCGAGACGCGAACCGTCCGCAATGCGCACGATGTGCGCCGGCGCGTTCGTGGCGTCGCCGTCCCACGGCATGGACCCGTGGTCGACTTTGCCGCCCACCTCGGACGGCAGATCCTGGTACAACGTTCCGCCGAAGAAGACATTCATCGCCTGCAGACCGCGACAGACGCCGAACATCGGAAGCTTCCGTTCGCGCGCCGCCGCCATGAGCGCGAAGTCGCACGCGTCGCGGCGGAGATTGACGCCGCCCAGCTTAGGCGAGGGCTCCGCACCGTAGCGCGCGGGCTCAACGTCCTCGCCGCCCGTCATCAAAAGCACGTCGAGGTTGGCCACCACCTCGCGCAGCGCGTTCGTGTCCGCCGTGCCGATGAGCGCGATCGCCTCGTGCCCGGCCCGGCGCACGGCGTCCAGATACCACGGCGCGGCGGCGTTCTCGGGATCACCGCAGTCGGACACGCCCACGCGCAAACGCCTGGGCGCATTGCCGCCGAAATGTTCGATCTTGAAATGCCGCGCGCCCACCACGGGGAACGAATTCGCGCCCCACGGTTCGTGCCATGTGACGGAACCATGCAACCGGTTTTCCGGATCGTAGATGCCGTAATGGAGATGCGACACCCACGGCGGCACACCCGTCGTCTGCCCGCCTTCAAAATTGAGCAAATCAATCTGCACGTTCACCGGCGCCGGTCGGTTGCCGAAGAGAACGCCGCGCGTCGTCGAAAGGATCACGCGGTTGTGCTGCGCCACGAGCATCCCGATCTTCGACAGATGCGTCGAATCGTGGAACACCACGGCCTCTTCGCAGTTGTGGGCGTAGAGATGGTCCGCCACAATATGTTCGCCCAGAACGAAACCGTACTTGAAGCCCTGCACCGCGACGCTGCGCAGGATCTGCTGGTCGTTCTGGTCGCCGGAAGCGTGAAGGCCCACCGTGTGGCAGGGATTCTCCATCAGGTGCTTGTCCAGGTACGTGTCGCCCACATTTTCGTCCAAACAGAACTGCGCGTCCTGCACGACCACGCGCGAGACATGGCGGAAGTTCGCCGCGGACGTCGTCGGGTACATCTTCTCCTTGTTCAGATGGACGCGGATTTCCAGGTCCTTGAACGTCACGAGCTTCGTCGAGAATCGCCCGTTGCAGGAATCGCCCTTCGGCGCGGCGATCACGGACCACGGCATCTCGGCGGGATCGTACACCTCGGGCGCGTCCCATGTGGAACGGATCATCGTGTTCATGACGCCCATCGTCCCGAACTTCGTGGGCGTGAAATGGTGCGCCTCGCAACCGCGCGGACGCACCTGATAGGAATACAGGAACGTGCAGGGCATCTCGCCCTCAAGGCAGATGTTGCGCCCGCCGGCCGGAATCACGAGCTGCGCGCGGACCGGGCGCCCTTCCGCGTCGAATTCGCGCGCGGGCGACGCCACGAGGTAGCCATTCGTCGTGAACGGGAAATACACTTTGCCGCCGCCCGCCTCGGCCACGGCATCGATCGCCTTCTGGATCGCCGCCGTGTCGTCCGCCACGCCGTCGCCCTTGGCGCCGTACGCCTGCACATTCGCCACCAACGCCCACGCATTGCCGGACACGACCGCCAACGCCCACGCAAAAAACACGCTTTTCGTCATGCGCGCATTGTACCACATGCCGCGGTCTGGCGCGCGACATTCGTTCAGAGCATTTCGTTGAGCTTCTTGACGACCTCGAAGGCGTCGGCGACATAGAGGACGTCCGCCTTGCCCTGTGCCCAGCCACAGTTCGCGTCCAGGTTCACCGCGCGGCGCTCGTTCACGAAACGCCAGCCCACCACGTGCGGCTCTTCGCCGTGGCAGCAGGTGGAAAGGCCCTTCGCGTGGCGCGGCGTGGAACCCGTCTGGCCAACCTGGTTCATGTGGCTCATGAAGGTGAACTTCGCCGCCGCCTCGGGCATGTCCACGAGCGACTTCGAGGAACCGAGCGATGCGCCGGACTTCGCGAGAAAGCCCTTGATCGCGTCCGCCGCGTCGTCGAGATGGAGCGCGCCGTCGGCCTGCTTCTTGGTCCAGCCCGCGCCCGCCACGAAGAGAAGCGGAGAATCCGGCTTGATCGTCGATTCGCCGCCCGCGCCCGCCGCGACGAGGCCTTCCACGGTGGTGCGCGTCGACGACGACGCGTCGACGGACAGCGTCTCGGCCGTCACGCCCAACTTCGCGCAGACGTCCGCGAAAAGCGACGGATCGACCACCACCGCCCACGGGCGCGCCGCGCGCGTGAACGTGGTGAGAATGCGCTGGCGGTACGCCCAGCGCTGCGCGACGAGCCGGTCGCCCTCGAGCGCGAGGTCCACCACGTTGGTGTCCACCGCCGCGCCGGCCCTGAGCGCCGCCGCGGGCACGGACCGCTTCACGCGGGAATTGCCGGGGAAAAGAACGACTTCCGCGCCCTGGATCGCCGCCGCGAACGCGGGCACGTCCTGCGCGTAGACGCCGTTGCCGGAAACCTGAAAAGCCTTGATCGTCATGTGGAAATCTCCTTAGCCCCTGATCCAGGCCGCGAGTTCCTGGGCGATCGCGTCGACGGACATGTCCTTCTTCACCACGGTGTCGCGCTTCGACGCCGGCGTTTCCGCCTTCACGTACGAAATGCCGCCCGTGGTGACTTCGGCCGTCTGCGCCTTCATGAGCGCGGGCATGAGCGTGCGCATGTTCATCATGCCCACCTGCGGATTGTTCGGCGGCTCGGGCAGGTTGCCCGTGGCCCAGCCGATCGCCGCCGGGAAGCCCTTGCACGTGGAGGCGAGGTACTGGCCCCCTTCCACGCGCTCCTTCACGGAGAACGAATCGTCGTCCGCAACCTTCAGCTCGTCCACCGCGTTGAAGAACTCGGTGATGCCGAGAAGCTCCGCCGTGAACTGCAGCGTGACGCCCGCGTCGCGGGACGCGGAAGCGCAGCCGCCGAAGAGGAAGTCCGGCTTCTCGGGCAACGCCCCGATCGCCGCCGCCAGCGCGCGCGCGGTCATCGCCGCGTCGGTGAAGCCGCCCGCGGGGGCGTTTACCGCCACTAGCGCGAACGGCGCCTTCTGCGCGACCGTCATCATCAGCTGCTGGAGCTTCGCCTTCGGACCCACGGCGACGAGCGTCACCTTGGAGCCGGGCCGCGCCTTCGCGAGCGCCGCCGCTTCATAGAGCGCGCACGCCGCCCACGGATCGAGCACGGAAGGCAGCATCATTTCGTTCTTGAGACCGGGACCCTGCGGCGTCGTCACCGGCTCCAGCGTCTGGAGCGGATCGGGGACGAGACTGCCGCAAACGACGATGTTCAGTGGTTTGGACATCTCAACTTTCAACCTTCAACGTTCAACCCGCCGCGCGTCTCACACGCTCAGCGCGGTCTTGTCCTTCTGCGCTTCGCCCCAGTCGCCCATCTTCTCGAGGTCGACGTCCACGATGTCGAGGGGCTTGGCCGTCTTCCAGCCGCCGCGCGTGAAATCGGGCACGTCCATCGAGCAGGAACGGTTGCGCACGGACTTTTCGGTGAGCTCGCCGAGCGAGCACCAGGCCGCGAGGTCGTACACGTCGAAGTCGAACGGCAGACCGTTCTGGAGGCAGTAGCACCAGCGCAGGTCCATCAGGAAGTCCATGCCG
>DCIH01000090.1:7062-8696 GCA_002317575.1 Verrucomicrobia bacterium UBA1731
CCGTGGCCGCCGACCTTCTTCGCGAACTCGCCGGCGCGCTTCCACAACGGGTGCATGTGCGTCTGGCGAACCTCTTCCGCCGCCTTCTCGTCGAAGAACGAATGACACGGATCGCCCGGCTTCTTCGCGAGCGCCACGCGGTACGGATAGTCCGCGAAAATGCCCAGCGTGCCGGTCGTCTTGTTGATGCGGCTGTAGGGACGCGGGGACGACACGTCGTGCTGGATCATGATCGAGCGGCCGAGCACCGTCTTGATTAACGTGGTGTTCATGTCGCCCATCGCCACGCGCAGATCCTTCTTCCACTGCGCGTTGCCCACGGCCTTGCCGTAGGCCTCGAAATTGAACTGGTTCGACTCGAGCGAGACGAGGTAGTCGAAACGGTCGCCGCGATTGATGTTCATGTTCTGGCAGATGGGCCCCAGACCATGCGTCTCGTACTGGTTGCCTTTGTGCTTCACGTTGTGGCGCAGGCGCCAGTAGTTGTTGTAGCCCGAACCGTCCCACGGCTTGTCCACGATCGGATCCTGGTAGCACAGGCTGCGGAGGTCGTGGATGTACGCGCCTTCGCCGTGCACCAGCTCGCCCAGAAGGCCCTTGCGGCAGAGGTTCAGGCAGAGCATTTCCGTTTCGCCGTAGCAGCAGTTCTCGAGCTGCATGCAGATCTTCTTCGTGCGCTCGGATGTTTCCACGAGCGCCCAGCATTCCTCGAGCGTCGTCGCGGACGGCACCTCGATGAGCGCGTGCTTGCCGTGCTCCATGGCGTAGAGCGCGATCGGCGCGTGCATGTCCCAGGAGGTGGCGTTGTAGACCACGTCGATGTCGCTTTCGCACATCGCCTTGTAGGCCGTCTTGCCGACGTATTCCTTCGCGGCCGGCTTGCCTTGCTCCTTGAGCCACTTCTGCTGGATGGCCACGCGCTCGGCGTGAAGATCGCACAGCGCCGCGACCTCCACGCCGGGGATGGCGGAAAGACGATGGACCGCGCCGGGGCCGCGCATGCCGAGGCCCGCGACGCCCACGCGGATTTTCTTGAGGGCCTTGGGGGCGAAACCCTGCATCGTGCCCGCGCCGAGCGACAGCTTCGCGCCGTCGCTCATGCAGCCCGCCGCAACCGCGGCCGCGCCCATCCACGCCGTTCCCTTGAGAAAATCACGTCTGTTGGTGTCCATCGTCTTTCTTCCTTTCTTCTAGCGATTACTTCATCATCGCGTCGGCGACCTTCTTGAACGCCGCGACGTCCGCCTTGATGTGGGCGAGCGTGTAGGTCGGGTGCGTCCAGAAGGAGATCGTCGCGTCGGCCATGGAACCGGCCATCTTGCAGTTGAACTTCGTGTAGTCGATCTTGCGGTGGGCCGGATCCTTGAACGGATAGTCGGCCTTGCCGAAGCCCTTCTGCTTGGCGAACGCCTCTTCCTTGTACATCTCGGGCCACAGCACGGAGTACGCGCAGGCGCCTTCGGCCTGGACCGCCGCGATGAATTCCTTCATCGTGCACTTCAGCTTGGCGGTGTCCAGCACGAACGGAACGAGCCAGAAGGAGTTCTGGCGCTCCTTGGTGTCCACCGGCATGTACTTGATCAGCGGGTGGCCCTTGAGGCCGGCGATCAGCGCCTTGCCGAGTTTCTTGCGCT
>DCIH01000090.1:8918-9038 GCA_002317575.1 Verrucomicrobia bacterium UBA1731
AGCACACCATGCCGCCTTCGCCGCCCGTGGTGAAGTGCTTGGACTGGCAGAACGAGAAGCAGCCCACCGTGCCGATCGTGCCGGCCTTCTTGCCTTTGTACACGCCGCCGAAGCACTGCG
>DCIH01000090.1:9092-9497 GCA_002317575.1 Verrucomicrobia bacterium UBA1731
GCTTCTTGGCGATCTTCATGATCGGATCCATGTCGGCGACCATGCCGTAGAGGTGGACGACCACGATCGCCTTCGTGCGCTTCGTGATGGCCGCTTCGATCTTCTTGGGGTCGAGCAGGTGGTCCGTGCCGACGTCGACGAACACGGGCAACGCGCCGGCCTGCAGGGCGCAGAAGGAGGACGCGATGAAGGAGTAGCTCGTGCAGATCACTTCGTCGCCCGAGCCGACGCCGAGCGCCGTCAAGGCGACGTGCAGCGCCGCCGTGCCGTTGGAAACCGAAACGGCGTTCTTGACGCCGAGCCACTTGGCCCACGCGGCTTCGAACTGCATGCCGATCGGACCGGTCCAGTAGTTCACCTTGCCGGAGTGGAGGATGTCAAGCACCTTCTTGTCCGTCTTCTTGT
>DCIH01000090.1:9523-12064 GCA_002317575.1 Verrucomicrobia bacterium UBA1731
CGTCTTCTTGTCGAACTGCGGCCACTGCGGGAAGCCCTTGTCCCACACTTTCTTGCCGCCATCGATCGCCAACTTTTCGACCTTCTTCGTCGCCATTTCGGTTATCTCCTTTTTGGGTTGAAATAGTTCGGCCATTTTACCGCATTTTCACCAAAAACACAAGCGACGCCGCGCCTTTCGCGCAGCGCCGCCAGGGGGGGGGGCATGAAGCTTCGCGTCACAGCATGCCGGCGGGATCGACTTCGATCGTGGCGTCGCCCTGGATCGTCACGCCGCGCGCGGCGAGCTGACGGCGCCACTTCGCCTGCAGTGCGGCCTTGCAGGTCGCGGGCGAGTCGTTCCCTTCGGCGTTCTTCACGGGCGCGAATTCATCCGCGGAATCGAACGCGAGAAACGCCGTGCGCTTGGCGTCCGAGAGAATGTCGAAGATGAACTTCTCGAATTTCCAGCCGTTCGGCTCCGTCGGCTTGACGACGCTGCCCTTGTCGTCCACGCGGGCGATCTTCTTGTGCGCCAGATGCAGCGGCATCGCCTTCGCGGCTTCGCGCTCGAGGAACGCGCGGTCGAACACGTGGATCGCGGGCGACCCGAAGAGGAAGTAGAGCCGGCCGTCCTTGTCCTTCCGGAGACACTGTTCCTCCGTCATCTCCGTGTACTCGACCATCTTGCAGGTCTTGCCGAACAGCATCGGCATGCCGACCTTCTCGAACGGATCGCGCTTGGCGCAGAGCTTGAGCGTGTAGTCGCTCGCCTGCAGCGCGTGATGCCCGATGAACGCCTCGTCGGCGATGTCCACGAGCGGGTTGTCGACCTGGAAGAAGAAGACGTCGCGGATGCCGCGCTTCTTCATGTCCGCCAGCGCGCCGGACGCCTTGAGCGCCGCCAGGAGGCCGCCGTGGCCGTCCGGACTCATGAACACGTGGTCGGGACGGTCGAGTATGATCCGGCCGTCGTCCGTCATGCCGGGCCACATGCCCTGCGTGAAGAAGAACACGTTCTTGGGATCGAGGCCGAACCAGTCGTGTTCCTTGAAGCACGCGACCGTCGCGGCGTTGTTCGCCTCGGAGGTCATCACGTAGAACGGCACCGGCTTGCCGTACTTGAGCGTCTTCGCGAGCACCTTGCGCGCGTGGAAGTAAAAGAGCGGCAGATCGCTTACGGGACCGATCGGGTAGGCGCCCTTCGGACCTTCGAAGCCGAGGCGCGAACCCTGTCCGCCCGCGACGAGCAGCACGCCCACGCGTCCGGCCTTGAATTCCTTCTCGCCGGCGGCGATCGCCTCGGCGAGCTTGGCGCCCGTGAGTTCGGCCACCTTCGGCGCCTTGGGCGCGGGCCCCTTCGCCGCGGCGGCGGCGGCCGGCGCGAACGTCGGCAACATCGCCTTGCAGCGCGCGAGTTCCTTGAAATCAATGGTGGCGATCTGCTTGAGGAGCGCCGCGCGGGACGCCTTCCCGAGCTTGTTCCAGAAGCGGAGCACGTCCGCCTGTCCGTTCTTCTCCAGCAGTTTCTTCGCAGCTTCGTACGTCATGACCTAACTCCTAACCCCTAACTCCTAACCCCTTCTCTCAATCCCTTCGCGCGGCTCGTCTTCCGGCGGAATCGTCAGCGGCATGAGCGGCGCGTCGTCCGCCGGAAGCGCTTCCCACGCCGCCGCGTGGATCGGCAATCCCTGCGCGCGGAACTTCGTCTCGAACTCCGTCCATTCCTCGGGACCGCGCACGCGCGGCTCCACCCGGCGGAAATGCGCCGCATCGGCGGCGAAGCATTCCTCCACCCAGTGGAAATACTCCTCGTGGTCCGTCGCGAACTGCAGCGTGCCGCCGATCTCAAGCCGCTTCCACAGCGCCTTCAGGAAAATGGGGCCGAACAGGCGATGCGAATGGTGGCGGCGCTTCGGCCACGGATCCGGGAAGAACACGTAAACGGTGCGCGCGTGGTGCGCGGGCAGCAGATACCAGAACGTGTACAGCGCTTCCAAACGCAAGACGCGCGCATTTGCGAGCCCGAGCCGCGCGCATTTGCCGGCGAACGACTCGACGCGCCCGAGCATCCGCTCGATGCCCAGGAAGTCGCAATCGGGATTCGCTTTCGCGCGGTTTGTGAGGAAACGGCCCTTGCCGCAGCCGACTTCGATTTCCAGCGGACGCGAAACGTCCACGGGAATCGGAATGCAAGGATCCGCCACGCGGAGTATGAATTTGGAAAAATCTCTTTCCACGTTCAGCTCCAGGTGGCGGACCGCTTGTGCCTTCAGGCCGGATTACACGCCGAGCTCTTCGGCGTCTTCGGCGTCGGCGGCGATTTCATTCGCCTCTTCCGCCGCGAGATCGGCCGCTTCGGCGGATCCGACGAGCTGGAACGGCGTGCCGTCTTCCTCGTCCTCGCTGTCGTTCGGGATCGGGCCGTAGGCCTTCTCCATCTTCGCGCGGGCCTCGGCGCGGAGCTTCTCCATTTCCTCGTCGGAAATGGGCTCGCACAGCGGCACCAGCTTGAGGTAGCGGTGGAGCGGGAAGCCCGTGCCGCCCGGGATGAGGTGGCCGA
>DCIH01000090.1:12189-12536 GCA_002317575.1 Verrucomicrobia bacterium UBA1731
CCTTCGTGATGCCGAGGAGCGCGGGACGCGCTTCGGCCGGACGGCGGCCTTCCATCATCATCTGCTCGTTCACGGCCAGGAACGTCTGGCGCGTGACCTGGTCGCCGTAGAGGAAGTCGGTGTCGCCGGGCTGCGTGATGCAGACCTTGCGGAGCATCTGGCGCACGATGATTTCGATGTGCTTGTCATTGATTTCCACGCCCTGCAGACGGTAGACCTGCTGGACTTCGTTGACGAGGTACTTTTCGAGTTCCTGCGGGCCGGAGACCTCGAGGATCTCCTGCGGGATGATCGGACCTTCGGTGAGCTGCTGGCCCTTGTGGACGCGGTCGCCCTTGAACACGACG
>DCIH01000090.1:12567-13362 GCA_002317575.1 Verrucomicrobia bacterium UBA1731
CCATCGGGATGAGGTGCTCTTCGACCTGGCCGGTCACGTCGTCCTTCACGAGCAGCGCGCGCTTGCCGCGCACGTTCTCGCCGAAGTCGACGACGCCTTCGATCTTGGAGATTTCGGCGGCGTTCTTCGGCATGCGGGCTTCGAAAAGCTCGGCGACGCGCGGCAGACCGCCCGTGATGTCGCGGGTCTTCGCCTCTTCACGCGGGGTCTTCGCGAGCAGCATGCCCGGGGTGACCTTCATGCCTTCGCGCACCATCACGATGGCGCCCGTCGGAATGTCGTGGGAGTCGAGCATCTTGTTCTTCTCGGCGCCCTCCTTGCCGCGGATGACGATGCGCGGATGGAGGTTGGACTCCTTCGTGTCGAGCACCACGAGCGTCTTCGCGCCGGTGGCGCGGTCGGTTTCGCTCTTGACGGACACGTCCTCTTCGAAGTCCTCGAACTCGATCGTGCCCTGCGCCTCGGAGAGAACCGGCACGGAGTGCGGATCCCACTGGGCGACCTTCTGGTCCTTCTTGACGGTCGCGCCGTCTTCGATCAGGAGCACCGTGCCCATCTGGAGCTGGTAGACGTCCTTCGAGCCGTCCTTGGCGACGATTTCGAGCGAGCCGTTCTTGTTGAGCACCACTTCGCGGCCGTCGTCGTTGCGCACGCGGCGCACATCGACGAACTTCGCGACGCCGTCAGCCTTGACCTTGATTTCGGGGACCTTTGCGGTCATGGACGCCGTGCCGCCGATGTGGAACGTGCGCATCGTCAGCTGCGTGCCGGGTTCGCCGATGGACTGCGCGGCGA
>DCIH01000090.1:13472-13678 GCA_002317575.1 Verrucomicrobia bacterium UBA1731
CAGATCTTCTCGATGCCGCACTTGTCGATGCGGGCGCACGCGGTTTCGTCGATGATCTCGTTGGCGGGCACGATCACGTCGCCCGTCTTGGGATCTTCGACCGCGTAAAGCGCGGTGCGGCCCAGGACGCGGCTGGCGAGCGACGCCTTGACTTCGTCGCCTTCGACGATCGCCTCGACCTCGATGCCGTTGACCGTGTTGCAGTC
>DCIH01000105.1 GCA_002317575.1 Verrucomicrobia bacterium UBA1731
CACGGGAAGGCCGAAGGCGAAGGCGCAGAAGGCCGTCATGAACGCGCCGGTCGCGAAGACCTGCAGCCAGAGCTTCGCCCACTTGCGCACGGACGGATGCCCCGCGACGCCGAGATAGCCGGAGACGAGCCCGAAGAGATCGACGCAACACCAGGCGAGCGCGTTCACCCAGGCCCCGACGCAGAAGCCGGCGCCCGTCGTCGGACGGGCCTGCCCGAACGTGACGAAGTGGAAGACCACGACGAAATAGATCGCCACCGTCTTGGCCAGATCGACACCCGCATGGCGCTCGGACATCACTCGCCCCCCTTCGCCTGCTCGTACAGGTATCCCGTCACCACGGCCGCGGGCGCGATGGTCTCCCAGACGGAGAACTCGGCGTTCTTGACCGACATGATCTCCAGGTTGCCGTAACGCCGCCAGATCGGCCAGAGCTTCCAGAGGTCGTCCGTCAGACAGAACTCCACGCACTTCCACTCGATGCCGAAGGTCAGGCGGTACGGCGTGACGCCCGGCGGATAAAGGCCCTCGAGATCGAGATAGCGTCGCGTCGGGCGGAGGCCCAGCCCGCTCGTGAACGTCTCGCCGTCCGGATTGGCGCCGTTGTGGAAATCGTTGGCAAGATACGCGCCGTCGAGATACTTCGCCTGCCAGGTCATGGCATGCGCGGCGATCAGCCAGCGCGCGCGGAAAAGCGGCAGTCCGTAACCCCAGCCGAGGTCCTTGGCATGACCCGAGTCGAAGGGATACCACGGCGTGCGGTAGGCCCAGCACTCGTCCAGCTGCCAGAGCATCACGTCGGCCTGCTCGCGGACGTTCTGCGCATAGGCCTTGTAGGCGGGACGCAGACACGGCTCCAGCATCCGTTCGTTCACCTCCAGCTCGATGAGGATGAACGGGCTCCACCGCCAGTTGCCGCGGCGCACGACGGCCGTCACGCGATCGATGTCCTTGCTGATCGGCTCGAGATAGCCGTCGTCGCCCGTCACGAAGGACAAGTCGACGCCCGCCTTGAGCAGGAATTCGCCGGGCAGCACCGGATCCTGCCGGTATTCCAGGACCTCGCCCGCGTAATCGACCTTCCAGGGCGCGCCGTTGCGTTCGTCGAGCGCATAACGCCAGGCCCGCACGGCGGCATTGGTCAGTTCCGTGAAACGCGCCTCGCCGGTCCGGTCGACCGCCTTCATCGCCAGCGCGACCTCGGCGGCGTAGGCGGCGAACTCGAGCGTGGACGCACGCGTCGGATGCGCGACGTAGTAGACGTGCTTGGGCGGCTCGTTCGTCGGACCGTCCCCGACGCTCGGATGCGCCACCGTCTCGATCCAGGTGCCCACGCCGCCGTCGCGCTGTTGCACGGCGATCAGATGGCGCAGCCCCCAGTAGGCCTCCTCGAGCGCATTCGTGCAGGACGGCTTCAGCAACGCGAGCGCGGCGAAGTCGCCGACCGCCTGCAGGTGGAACGGACGCCGGTCGTAGTCCGCGGCGTCATGCCAGCCGCCGGGCACGCGGACCTTTTCCGTGCACTTCTCGCGATTGTCCCAGATCAGCCGGAAGTGATTAACGGTCGTCGAGCGTCCCTTGGCGTCGAAGAAGCCGAACGTACGGTCGGCATCGCCCTTGGCGTAGTGGAAGTCGTCCGGCGCGAAGTTCCCGCGCAGGGCGTACCGGTGGCACGTCTCGCCGCAGCGCTGGCGCCGCATGCCCGCCATGTGGACGGCGAACGCGCGCTCGAGCGCCTCGGCGCCGATGACGAAGTCGTCGCTGCGCCCGATGCCGTCGACCTCGAGACGATAGCGTCCGGGCGTCGTCACGGACGAGAAGTCGAGCTCCCACGGACGCTCGCCCGTCCACGGCATGTGCTCGCCCGGCGTGAAGGAATCGGCCTGCCGAAGCTTGGCCTTGCCCGCATGGACCGTCTTCCCGGAAACCGCATCCACCAGCCGGAAGTCCGAAATCTCGAACGCGATTTCCCCGGCCGTGCCCGCCCACTCTCCGACATAGGCGTACTTCTCGCCGGCCTCCGCCGCGTAGCCGAGCTGGTTGATCTTGATGATCGGCCTCGGTTCGGCGGCGCGGTAGGCGAACGCGACCTCCCGGCCGTCCGGCAGCGTGAAGGAACGCGTCTCCCCGTCCCGCAGCGCCGGCTCGGCCTTCAACCACACCTGATGCTCCACGTCCGCCGCGAAATCGATGCCGTACCGGCCTTTGCGCTCGTGGCGCGAAGCGCCGATGGGGCGCGGCCAATAGGCCTTCGCCTTTGCCCGGAAGGAACGCACCGTCGCCACGACGGGATCCGGCTTCTCGGCGCCGGTCTGTTCGCAGGTGAACTTCACGAGTGACGGCGTCAGCGCCACGCCGCGCCAGTCGGAGATCCGGAGCTTCTCCGCGCCGCCGAACGCGAAGGACGCGCACGACAGCACGGCCAGTGCCAGGAGGACCGGCAGGATGTGGCATCCGCCTCTCACGCGCACCTCCTGCGGAAAAGGCGTCCGACCCGATACATCGTAACATCGAGCCAGAAGCAGATGACGTAACGCAGCCGGACGAAGGATCCGTACCACACCCAGAGTCGGCCGTGGCCGCGCTTCTCCAGAACCGTCGATGTCAGACTGCTCGCGGGCCGTTCGCGCACGGCGGTCGGGAAGACGACGCGCACGTCAACGCCCTTGCGGCAGTAGGTGGACCAGGCGTCGGCCGTGTACCGCACGGGCCACGCCAAGGCGCGGATGCGTTTCGCGGCGGCGGCGTTCAAGGCGTACCCGAGCGTGCCCCAGGTGTGCAGGATGCCGCGCTGCGCGCCCAAGAGACGCACGATCGCCGGCGCTGACGGCGGCACGAGACCGTGTCCGTCGCTCATGAGCCACACCGTCGGCACGGCGGGATCGTTCGTCTGCTCGATCCGTGCGACGGCCTGATTCCAGGCCGCCGCATCGATCACGACGTCGTCCTCCAGCACCGCCCAGAACGGCAGATTCTCATCGAGCGCCTGGCGGTGGACGTTCAGATGCGAAAGCGCGCAGCCGATTTCGGCGGGACGCAACCGGCGCCCCAGGCAACGGTACATGTGAAAGCGGCTCACGTTGGCCGCGCGCTCTTCCGCCGTCAGGGCGGCGCCGTCCACGGCGCGCGCGCGCGCGTAAGCGACGCCCGCGCGCGCAAGCTCCGCGTCCGCCTCGGCGAGGCGGTCCGCACTGCGGTCAAGATTGACGAGGAAGGTCTTCATGCGCTACCGGCCTCCGAACAACAACCCCGACAACGTCGGCGAAACCCGCCGAATCCCGAATGCGCAGCAGGCGCTCGCCGCCAGAACCGCGAGAAGCGTCGGCGGAAACGCCAGTTCCGTCGCGTGCGAGACGATCCCCGTGCGCGCGACGGCATGAACGAAGAACCAGTGGATCAGATAGACGGGGAACACCAGCGACGTCAGCGTCTTCGGCCACGGCTTGTCCGGCACGGCATGCCAGACGCCCAGCATCGCGAACGGAACGATCACGGGATAGGGCACCCACGCGCCCAAGAAGAAGCGCAGAACGAGGAGCGCGGCGGCCAGAAGCAGGAACGGCAGCGCGCGGTGCGCGGGAAACGGGGCGCCCTTCCGTCGCAGCCACAGGCCGAGTGCGAAATAGAAGAAGGCCTCCGGGGCGAAGGTCATGCGCAGGAGCGCAAACAGCCCGTAGTCGG
>DCIH01000091.1:0-153 GCA_002317575.1 Verrucomicrobia bacterium UBA1731
ATGATGAACGCGCCGAACTACGTCACCGAGCAGCAGCTCCGCGAGCTGCACATCAAGGTGCGCGGCACGAACGAAACGCCCGCGCAGGCGTAATCGTCCCCAAGGGGGTCACGCCGCTCCGCCGGCGTGACCAATGGCGCTCCCCAAGGGGGT
>DCIH01000091.1:221-3830 GCA_002317575.1 Verrucomicrobia bacterium UBA1731
GGGGTCACGCCGCTCCGCCGGCGTGACCAAGAAACGAACAACCGAGTAACCAATCGAGGGCAAAAGATGAAGTTCGCGTTCAAGTGGTTCCCGCCGATCGCCCTCGTCGCACTCGGGCTTGCCTGGATTTCCGGGCAGGCCTGTTCTTTGCTCGGATACGAAGCGCCGCCGCAGATTCTCGTGCAGCTCTTCACGGATCCGAACGTGCACTGGACCGCCAAGGCCAAATGCGCCATCATGGCCGTGATCGTCTGTCCCGTCGTGGAAGAAACGATTTTCCGCTGCGGGCTCTTCAAGTGGACGTGCCGCCGTTGGCTCAAATGGGGCTTCTGGCCCGCCGCCCTCGGCACGAGCGTTCTCTTCGCGGCCGCGCACTACTTCGCCGGCGGCGTCCCGACGCTCGTCGCCACCTTCCTGCCGCTCGCGTTCCTCGGCGTCGCCTTCGCGTGGACATACGAGAATACCGGCAAGCTGTACGCCGCGATGACGGTGCATTTGCTCTTCAATCTGCTCAATCTGGTCCTCTGCCTGGCCTTCCCCGAACTCGGTCAATCATGACCATCGCCTTCGTCACCTTCGGCTGCCGCCTCAACCACGCGGAAACGCTGGATCTCCAGACGAAGTTCGCCGCCGCCGGCCACGAAATCGTCCCCCTGCCAAGCCTCAAATCTCCCGATGTCATCATCGTCCGGGGATGCTCGGTGACTGCCCGCGCCCAGCGCGATTGCGAGAAGAAAATCGCGCACCTCCGCGCCCAATTCCCGACCTCCCGCGTCATAATTTCAGGATGCCTGCCAAACGCGCAAAAAATTGACGACTTTATGGGGTCTGTCCCCACAAACCTTCAACCGTCCACATTCAACATTCAACCAACCTCCCGCGCCTACCTGAAAGTCCAGGACGGCTGCAGCGGGCGCTGCGCGTTCTGCATCGTGCCGCAGTTCCGCGGTCCGCCACGCTCGGAATCTTTCTCGGACGTCCTTGCCCGCGCGCGCCGGTTCCTTGCGGACGGCTACCGCGAAATCGTGGTGACGGGCTGCAACCTCGCCCTCTACCACTCCGAGGGTCACGGTCTCCCAGACCTTCTTTCCGCCCTCGCCGAACTTCAACCCTCAACCAATCGCCACCGCATCCGCCTTGGTTCCCTCGAACCGGGCATCTGCGACGCCGCGCTTTTGGACGCGATGGAGACGCACCCGAACGTGTGCCGCCACGTCCACCTTTCGCTGCAATCCGGCTCGAACGCGGTTCTCGCGCGCATGAACCGACCCTACAGAATCGAGCAGGTGGCGGCATTCTGCGCGGATGCCGTCCGGCGTCTGGGCCCCCGCCTCGCCCTTGGCGCGGACGTGATCTGCGGTTTCCCCGGCGAAACGGAATCGGATTTCGAAGCCACCCGCGCCTTCCTGAATGGAACTTGTCGCAGTGCGCTTGTTGTTCCAAACCAAACCCAAACACCCCACCCCTCCCCAACCCAAACACCCACAACCCAAACACCCCCAACCCAAACACCCCCAACCCAAACACCCCCAACCCCCAACTTCCCCTTTGCCCACCTCCACGCGTTCCCGTATTCGGAACGTCCCGGCACGCCGGCGGCGGACATGGACGGCGCCCTGCCGCGCGCCGTGCGCTTGGAGCGCGTGCGCATTCTGGAAGAGGACGCAAAAAAGCGCGCGGATGCATTCCGCGCGCAGCTCATGGGACAGGAAGTGGAAATCTGCGTGGAAAAGGACGGCACGGGCTACTCAAGCGAATATGTCCGCTTCCCCGCGCCCGAGGGCGCCGAACGCCGTTCCCTCGTCATCATCAGGGGGTGACGCCGCTCCGCCGGCGTCACCAAGATCGTGACAGTCACGAACATGGTGGCGTCGGCGGAGCGACGCCACCCCCTGGAGAAGCCGCCCCTCACTTCTTCTTCGGCGCTTCGAACGGGAACGCCGTCGTTTCGATCAGATCCTCGACCTTGCCGTCGGGATAAATCGCGAACGCATCGTAGAATTCGCCCTTGTCGTCGTTCACGTCGTGCGAACGGAACGCGAGTTTCTCGGGGCTCACCTCGATTGTCATCGCCTCGCAGAGATTGCACAGCACGCTCACGTACGGGAAACGGTCCGGAATCGGGGACCGCTTCAGATATTGCCCGGGATACTTCTTGGGGTCTTTGTTGAGGCGCTTCGCCATGCGCGTTTCCTTTGTGTTTGGATTGACGCGCGCGTATTCGTGCTCGTGGCCCGCGAGCACCGCGTGAACGCGGCCCTCCTGCGATTCGTCCGCGAGGATTTCGCCGAAGAACGCGTAGGGGTCCTTCATGCCCTCGCCCGGGAACATCGGCACGTGGAACATCACCACGCGGAATGTGGACGCCTTCCAGTCCTTCGTCTGCTTGAGGTTCTTGAGCCACGCGGCCTGTTCGGCCAGGTACTTGAGGTACTGTTCCTGCTGCAGTTTCTCCTTGCGCGGCCACATGGTGTCGATGGCGACGAACATGCACGGGCCCTGACGGAACGCGTAGTACGTCTTGCCGTCCGGCTGCGGGAAGTACTCGCCGTACTTGAATGTGTCGCGGCCGGCGATGTCGTGGTTGCCGCGCATGAAGATCGTGGGCTTGAACTGCCCCCACTTGCGCGTCACGTCATCGAGGAATCCGAACGTGGTGAAGTAGCGGATGTTGGAATACATGCCATCCTCCACGTTGTCGCCGAGGAAGAAGAAGAAATCCGCGTCCGCGGCGCCCGAGCGGTCGATCATCGGATCCACGCACAACCGTCCGCCGCCGTGGAAATCGCTCGTGAGGAACACCTTGTAGTTCCGGCGGTTCTGGTCAACCGTCTTGAACGAACGGATTTCGCGGCTGCGCGCGACGATCATGTGGTAGGCCGTCTCCTCGGCGTTGAGGTTCGACAGCAGCTGGTATTCGTATTCCGTCGCCGGCTTGAGGCCCGTGAGGTGGTAGTAATGAATATCCTTGGAGTAATCGATCTGGCCATAGGAAACGGGCCAGCGCTCAACCCAGTTCGTGGTGCCCTTTTCGCGGTACGCGATGCCGCCCGCGCACGGGATGCGCGTGATCCACGTCACCGTCAT
Source organism: Verrucomicrobia bacterium UBA1731 (assembly GCA_002317575.1). Classification (GTDB taxonomy): domain Bacteria; phylum Verrucomicrobiota; class Kiritimatiellia; order RFP12; family UBA1067; genus UBA1731. Next base: position 3,309 of record DCIH01000091.1, read on the forward strand.
GCCCGTTTCGGACGGCAGCGTGAGCCACGGACCGTGCACCGGCACCGTGAAGTCCATCTGGTTGCGGACGTTGTTGTCCGCATCCTTGTCCTGGATCTCGACGGCCTTCCACTGCCAGTCGACGTACTTGTCATTCGCCGCCATCGCCCCGCATGCGGCCGCCGCCGCAACGGAAACCGCCATCCACTTCGTCATGTTCATCGTCCATCTCCTTGTCGTGAAATTCCCGTGTATTATACACGAAACGCAAATCCTGCGCATCGTGAGGGCTGCATCCGTGTGCATCCGCGGCGACCGCGGCGCGCCGAACTCGTCCGAGACTTTTCCAACGGGAAAGCAAGTAACACTGAATTATATTTCATCGGCATTAAATCAATTTTCTTCTTGCAATGCGTTTCGGGGCGTGGTATCTTATGCGGCGTGGGAACGGAAAATGGCAAATACGGCGCAGGAAAGGCACGGAAAGCGTCCGCCAAGCCGGCGAAAGCGACGGGGTCCAAGGCGGCGCGGCCGAAGGCGGTG
>DCIH01000135.1 GCA_002317575.1 Verrucomicrobia bacterium UBA1731
TCGTCCCGAACTGCGGATTGGCGTGCTGGCGAAAAAGGCACATGATCGTTTTGGGGCTTCGCTGTCGCGAAGCTGAAGCGGCGAGGGCGCCGCTTCTCCTGATAGGGGCTGCGTGCGCGTAGGGGCCGCGTGCGCGTAGGGATCGCGTGCGGCGGGTGCGGGACGCATCGAACTGCTGCTATGGGATGCGGTTGAGGAGCGATTTCATACGAACATGGACATGTAATGGGGGAGGGTGACCTTCTTGCCCGCGCGACCGACATTGCCGTTTACGAACTTATAGCCGATTTTGATGTCGTCGCGTTTCAGCATCCGGTCGAAGGAAGCTGATGCGTTGTTGCCGGCTTTAACCTCGACAGGCACGACGGCTCCGTCTTTCTCGATGAAGAAGTCGATTTCGGACTGGTTCGCCTGCGGCAGGTAATAAGACGGGGAATATCCTCTGGCGACGAGTTGCGTCATGATGACATTTTCGTAAATTCCCCCCTTGGCGAATCCCTTCAGCTTGTCGTCCACAAGCGGTTGCTTGGCTTCAAACCCCATCATGGCGGTCAGAATGCCGACATCGGATACGTAGAGCTTGAAGCAATCGGGCGTTCTGTAGACACGGGTCGGAATCTCCGGCGTCTCGAGGTTGTGGCATTTGAGCGCCAGCGAAGATTCGCGCAGCCAGTCGACAGATGAGCCGAATTTGCGCGCCGTACCTCCGTGCTCGACGGTCGCATACTTGAATTTCTTGTTTTCACGCGCCAGATGCTCGGGCAAGGAGAGATAGCAGGCGCGGATTTTCGGCTTGTCTGCCGAAGGAGCGTATTTGACGATGTCGTCAAGATTGGATGCGATAATCTTCTGCTGTATTTCGAAGGCGGCGGAGAAGCTGTTTTGGCTGATGAACTTGTTCACGGCTTCGGGCATTCCTCCGACGGCGAGATATTCGCGGAAAAGCTTGTGCATGCGGTCGTTGGAAGACGGGGGAAGCGGGGTTAGGGAATCATACGACGAGCGAAGAATGTCGATGGTCTCATCACGGTAGCCGAGCGCCCAAAGGTATTCTTCGAAATCCAATGGGCGCATGGTTACGTGCCGTTCGTATCCAACGGGTATGGACGCCTCTTGGCGTTCTTTCTTGAGTTCCTTGGTGTCGTCAAGAAACGTCAGGCCGAGCAGGGATCCAGATGCGATCACGTCAACTTGTCCGTTGATGGCCAATGGTTTTATGGCTGAACGTGCAAATGGACAGTTTTGGATTTCATCCAAGAAGAGCAGCGTGTCACCGGGTATGACGCGGAAGTTCTGAAATCGAATGCTGAGCTTTTCAAAGATGTCTTTCGCTTCGAGACTGGAGGCGAAGATGTCGCGATATTCTGGATTGGTGACAAAATTAAGGTAGAGATAGCTCGTATAGTTGCGCTTGCCAAATTCATCGATGATAAAGGTTTTGCCGATTTGTCGAGCACCTTTGACAAGAAGCCCCTCCTTCTCGTGGTGGGACTTCCAATGCAAAAGTTCAGTATATATTTTCCGTTTCAGCATCTTAATAAAAAGTAACCTAAAATTTCTTGCCGTATTTTATCATGATCAATGATATTTTTGCAATATGCAGTTTTTGCGGTTTTCGATTTCACGATGCATGCAGGATTTACGGCATTTGCGTTGTGCTCGGATGCAGATTTCACGGTGTTCGTGTCTGATTCACGATATACTTCGGCACGAGCCAGAGGCCGATGAAGGCGTTGATGATGTCGCCGAAGCGGCAGGCGAGGAAGATCATCGCCGAGTACCACCAGAGGTCACCCACGCGCGCGTGGCGTTTGGATAAGGATCTGTCGCATTGGCGGGGGGATTAGAACACATTTGGCGGGTTGAAAGTTGAAGGGACCTCGATTGGGGCTGCGTGCGCGTAGGGGCTGCGTGCGCGTAGGGATCGCGTGCGGCGGGCGCAGCGCGGTCGCCCTGCGCTCGCGCCTTTCAACCTTCAATTTTCAACTATTCTTGTGCTATACTACTCGGCATGAAAAAAGCGAACAATGCGATGCCGCCCGTGATGATTCTTTGCGGGGGCAAGGGGACGCGTCTTCGGGACGTGACGGAACTGTTGCCGAAACCGATGGTGCCGATCGGGGAACAGCCGATCCTGTGGCACATCATGAAGACATACGCGGCGTTCGGGTGCCGGCGCTTCATCCTGTGTCTGGGCTACATGCGCGAAGCGTTCGTGGACTATTTCATGAACTACCACCTGCGCACGTCCGACGCCACGATCACGCTGGGGCACGAGCCGCGGATCAAATTCCACGGCGAGTCGCCCGAAAGCGACTGGGAGGTGACGCTGGCGGGCACGGGCCTGGAGACGGGCACGGGCGGACGCGTGTGGCGGGCGGCGAAGTATCTGAAGCCCGCGGACAGGGAATTCTTCCTCACCTACGGCGACGGCGTCGCGGACGTGGACGTGGCGGCCTTGCTGGCGCAGCACCGCAAGGCGAAGCGCGCCATCACGGTGACGGCGGCGCATCCCGCCGCGCGCTTCGGCGAGATGGTCACGGACGGCGACAAGATCGTGGACTTCCAGGAGAAGCCCACGGTCGCGGAAGGGTACGTGAACGGCGGGTTCATGGTGGTGACGAAGGACTTCCTGCGCAAGTACCTCACGGACGATCCCGTGACGTTCTTCGAGCGCGATCCCATGCAGAACGCGGCCAAAGCCGGCGACATGACGCTCTACCGCCACGAGGGCTTCTGGCAGTGCATGGACACGAGCCGCGAGTACAAGCTGCTGAACGACCTGTGGGCGAAGGGCGACGCGCCGTGGGCGGGCGCGTGGGGGAATGGTTGAAGGGTGAAAGTAGAATGGTAGGGCGGCGAGTCCCCTCGTCGCCGCTGAAGGTTGAATGGTAGAATGGCGCAGGCGCGCCGCGCCCGCCGCACGCGGACCAGGCTGGAGTTTACCCATTTTCTGGTC
>DCIH01000080.1:0-278 GCA_002317575.1 Verrucomicrobia bacterium UBA1731
GTAAAAAATGGGTAAACTCCAGGAACAAAATGAAGGTGCAGGATTCTGATAAATGGTATACAATATGCACTTCAATTGAACGGATAAGACAATGGCCAACGAAATCTCTTTTGATCCTCCGCGCGGCATGCGCGATTTCTATCCCGAAGACATGGTCTGGCGCAACCGCGTGTTCGACGCGTTCCGCGCGGCCGGCGAGGCGCACGGCTTCGAACCCTACGACGCGTGCGTCGTGGAAAGCTACGAGCTGCTCGCGCGCAAGGCCGGCGAGGAAGTCG
>DCIH01000080.1:314-449 GCA_002317575.1 Verrucomicrobia bacterium UBA1731
ACAAGAGCGAGCGCCACATCGCGCTGCGTGCGGAAATGACGCCCACGCTCGCGCGCATGGTCGCGCAGCGCCAGGGGACGCTCTCGTTTCCGCTCAAGTGGAACACGATTGCGCAGTGCTTCCGCTACGAGCGCA
>DCIH01000080.1:499-696 GCA_002317575.1 Verrucomicrobia bacterium UBA1731
GGAACTGCGACATCATCGGCGAGGAGAGCGTTCTCGCCGAAGCCGAAGTGCTCGGCGCCGCGGTGGACGCGCTCCTCAAGATGGGCCTTTCCCGCGCCGACTTCAAGGTGCACGTCTCGAACCGCGCGCTCCTTTCCGAACTGCTGGCGGCGAGCGGCATCCCGGCCGAGCTGCACGCGCAGGTGTTCCTCGCGCTC
>DCIH01000080.1:718-1988 GCA_002317575.1 Verrucomicrobia bacterium UBA1731
ACAAGCGCGGCAAGATGCCGGACGAAGAACTCGCGCACATGATGAAGGACAACGGTGTGGACGACGCCGGCGTCGCGGCGGCGTTCGCAATCATGAACCTCCAGTCGCTGGACGAAGCGGAATCGCTCGTGAAGAAGGGCGGCGTCGTGGATTCCCCCGCGGTGGCCAATCTGCGCGAACTTTTCCGTCTCGCGGAAATCGCCGGCTTCGCCGAGTGCCTCGCATTCGACATCTCCGTGATCCGCGGCCTCGCGTACTACACGGGCATCGTCTTCGAATGTTTCGACGCCCAGCGCGAATTCCGCGCGATCTTCGGCGGCGGCCGCTACGACAACCTGCTCACCACGATCGGCGGACAGCCGGCGACGGCCGTGGGGCTCGGTTTCGGCGACGTGGTGGTGACGGAGCTTCTGAAGGCGCGCCTCGGCGAAGACGCTGCCGCGCCGAAGAAGGGCGTGTTCGTGGGCTACATGTTCCCCGAGCAGCGCGACGCCGCGCTCAAGCTCGCGGCGAAGCTCCGCGTGCAGGGGGAGAGCGTGAACCTGTCCCTGAAGAAGCTCAAGCCGAAGCAGTTCTTCTCCCGCGCGGGCGAATCGAGCTGCGCGAAGGCCGTGTTCCTCGGTCCGGACGACGTCGCGGCGGGCGTCGCGAAGATGAAGGATCTCGCGACCCGGGAACAGGTGGAGATCGCGTTGTGAAAGTTTGAAGTTTGAGGTTTGAAGTTTTGAGTCTGAAGGTGGTGTCGACATGAAGATACTGGTGGTTGGATCGGGCGGACGCGAACATGCGATCACATGGCGGCTGGCGCAGGACGCCGAGAAGCACGCGCTGTATTGCGCGCCCGGCAACGCGGGCACGGCCGCGATCGCGACGAACGTGGCGCTGAAGGCGGACGACGTGGACGGCATCGTGGCATGGAGCCAAGCGGAGAAGCCGGATCTCGTGGTGGTGGGTCCCGAGGCGCCGCTCGTGATCGGGCTCGTCGACGCGCTCGAAGCGGCGGGCGTCCCAGCGTTCGGTCCGGTGAAGGCCGGCGCGCGCATGGAAGGCAGCAAGCGCTTCGCGAAGGAGATCATGGACGCGGCGGGCGTGCCCACGGGCAAGGCCGAGACATTCACCGACCCCGCGGCGGCGAAGGCGGCGCTCCCGCGCTACGGACTCCCCGTGGTGATCAAGGCGGACGGTCTGGCGGCGGGCAAGGGCGTGGTGGTCGCGGAGACGGCCGCGCAGGCCGAAGCCGCGATCGACGACATGCTCGTCGGCAACAAGT
>DCIH01000080.1:2010-2151 GCA_002317575.1 Verrucomicrobia bacterium UBA1731
AGTTCGGCGCCGCCGGCGCCGAGGTGCTCGTGGAGGAGTTTCTGGACGGCGAAGAGTGCTCCATCCTCGCGCTCGTGGACGGCGAGCGCGCGGTGCTCTTGCCGTCGAGCCAGGACCACAAGCGCGTGTTCGACGGCGACA
>DCIH01000080.1:2205-21861 GCA_002317575.1 Verrucomicrobia bacterium UBA1731
TATTCGCCCGCGCCGGTGGTGACGGACGACATGCTCCCCGCGATCCGCGAAAAGATCATCTTGCCGGTCGTTCGCGAACTCAAGAAGCGCGGCATCACGTATCGTGGCGTCCTCTACGCCGGTCTCATGATCACGCCCGCGGGCGGCAAGGTCGCGTTGAGCGGCAGCGCCGTGAACGTGGTGGAGTTCAACGCGCGCTTCGGCGATCCCGAAACGGAAGCGGTGCTCCCGCGTCTCGGCGGCGATTTCGCGCGGACACTCCTCAATGTCGCCACGGGCAAGCTCGCGGAGTCGGATGTGGTGGTGAAGCCGGAAATGGCCGCCACCGTGATCATCGCCTCCGGCGGTTATCCGGGCAGCTACGAAAAGAACAAGGTCATCACGGGCCTGGACGACGCGGCCGCGGCGGGCGCGCTGCCATTCCACTGCGGCACCAAGGCGGAAGGTGGGGCGGTGCTCGCGACGGGCGGGCGCGTGTTGAGCGTGACGGGCCTTGGCGCGACGCTGCGCGAAGCCGTGGACGTCGCGTACAAGGGCGTGGGAAAGATCGCGTTCGACAAGGCGTTTTACCGCAAGGACATCGCGCACCGCGCGTTCGAGCGGGGTTGAAAGAGTTTGAAGTTTGAAGGTTGAAGGTTAAAGACCATGAAGCGGAATGTCGAAAAAGAAATCGAGAACTACGCCGGGGACTACAAGCGGTTTCTGGGCATCGCCAAGACGGAGCGCCGCGCGTACGCGGAAGCGGTGAAGATGCTGGAGAAGGCCGGCTACAAAGAACTTTCGAAATTCAAGACCCTGAAGCCGGGCGACAAGGTGTACCGCGGCTACGAGGACCGCACCGTCATGGCGGCGCTCATCGGCAAACAGTCCGTCGCCGAGGCGGGTCTCAAGGTCGTGGGCGGCCACACGGACGCGCCGCGGCTCGACCTCAAGCCGAAACCGCTCTACGAAAAGGGCGGTTACGTGTATTTCGACTGCCACATCTACGGCGGNNNCATCAAGAAGTACCAGTGGCTCACGTTGCCGCTCGCGTTGTACGGTACGATCGTCCGCAAGGACGGCACGAAGGCGCAGGTCGCGGTGGGCGACGCGCCGGGCGACCCCGTGTTCATGATTTCGGACATCCTGCCGCATCTCGGCAAGGATCAGGCGAAGCTCACGCGCGACGAGTTCTTCCCGGCGGAGGATCTGGACGTCCTCGCCTGGAGCACGTACGCGAAGCCGAAGAAGGGCGACGACAAGGACGCGGCGAAGGCGGACAAGCCGGCGCTCGTCGACTACCTCAAGAAGATGTACAAGGTGGATGAAGAAGACCTCCTTTCCGCCGAACTCGAAATCGTTCCCGCGGGCATGCCGCGCGACGTCGGCTTCGACCGCGCGCTCATCGCGGGTTACGGCCATGACGACCGCGTGTGCGCGTACGCGGGGCTTCACGCGCTGCTGTCGCTCGACAAGACGCCGTCCGTCACGTGCGCGATCATCATGTGCGACAAGGAAGAAGTCGGTTCCACCGGTTCCACCGGCATGTGCTCGAGCTTCTTCGAGAACACGGTCGCCGAGCTGATCGACCGTCAGGAAAAGGACGCGCGCGACATCCAGGTGCGCCGCGCGCTCGAGCGTTCGTCGATGCTTTCGGCGGACGTCACCGCGACGGCCGACCCGCATTTCCCCGACGTGGACTCCACCGGCAACTCCGCGCATTTCCACAAGGGCCCGTGCGCGTCCAAGTACACGGGCGGTGCGTCCAAGGGCGGTGCGAGCGATTGCGGCCCCGAGTTCATCGCGGAAATCCGCAGGATCCTGGCGGACGACGGGGTGACGTGGCAGATGGCGGAGCTCGGCAAGATGGAGAAGGGCGGCGGCGGCACGATCGCGCAGGACATGGCGCGTTTCGGCATGAAGGTGCTCGACTTCGGCACGCCGCTTTTCAACATGCACGCGCCGTGGGAGATTGCCTCCAAGGCGGACTGCTACTGGACGTACCGCGCCTACCGGGCGTATTTCGCGGCCAAGTGACGGAAGCGGAGACGCGCATGGACCAGCCCGAAGTCACCTACGAGAAGGACGACTACTCCGCCATCCTCGCGAAGGACGGGCGGTACGACGCGCGCGCCTACGATTTCACGCTGCAGGTCATCCACGAGCTGGGCGAAGAGGTCAAGGGGCATGCGTCCGGACAGGAGGTTCTGGACTGGTTCCGCGATCTCGCGCTCGACGCGTACGGTCCGATGGCGTACGCCGTGCTGGACGACTGGGGCGTTCACAACTGCCAGGACGTGGGCGAGATCGTCTTCAACCTGTGCGACGCCGGCTTGATCGGCAAGACGGAAAACGACAGCAAGGCCGATTTCATCGGCGGGTATGATTTCAAGGACGAATTCCTCGGTCCGTACGAGGTGTGATGTCGCGCTTGGAAGATTTCGGGTGGACCGGCGATGCGGTGGCCGGCGGCGTCGGGCGCGTGGTGAGCGCGCACGGCGACTACTTCCATCTCGTGTGCAACGAGGTGGAGACGGGCGAGATCCTCGCGCGCAAGAAATCATCCGCCTTCCGCGATCCCGAGGTGCTGCAACCGGTCACGGGCGACTTCGTCAAATTCCAGTACAATGCGCAGGGGGAAAGCCGCATTCTCGAAGTGCTGCCGCGCTTCTCGCGGCTGGCGCGGCTCGATCCCTCGTCCGCGGGACGGCGCGAGCAGGTGCTGGCGGTCAATTTCGACGTGCTGTTCTTCGTGATGTCGCTGAACGAGAACTTTTCGGTGCCGCGTCTGGAGCGTTTCGCGGAGATCGCGCAGGCGAGCGGGTGCCTGGATCGCGTCGTGGTGCTGCTCACGAAGGCGGACTTGGACACGGTGGGTGAACTGCCGCCGCTAGACGGGTTCAAGGCGATCAGGGTGTCGGCCGTGACGGGCGAGGGCATGGATGCGGTGCGGGCGCTCGTCAAATCGCGCAAGACGGTCGCGTTCGTGGGGTCGTCGGGCGTGGGAAAGTCCACGCTCGTGAACGCGCTTGCGGGCGACGAGTGGATGGCCACGGGTGAGATCCAGGAATGGTGCGGCAAGGGACGGCACACCACGACCTCGCGCGAGCTCGTGCGGCTGCCCGACGGCGCATTGGCGCTGGATACGCCCGGCTTGCGCGAACTGGGGCTTCTGGGCCGCGACGGCATCAAGATCAAAGAGCGCCAAACCTGCTCTCATCGGTATCGCCAATAGGGGGTTTTACCCTCTTGCGCGTAGGGGGGATTTTTGCTACATTATCACCCGTCAACAACAAGGAGACTAACTAAAATGGCAGGTAAACTTGAAGATCGCGTCAAAGAGATCATCGTCGACCAGCTCGGCGTCAATGCGGAGCAGGTGACGCTCGAAGCGTCGTTCATCGACGATCTCGGCGCGGACTCGTTGGACAGCGTTGAACTTATCATGGCGTTTGAAGAGGAATTCGGCGCCGCCATCCCCGAAGAGGACGCCGAGAAGCTGACGACCGTGGGCAAGGTCATCGACTATCTCAAGTCCAAGGGTTATGGCGACGACGGCTCCGCTCCGGCGCAGTAAGTTCTGTCTGCACAACGGCAAAAGGGGCCGCGCGTCTGGACGCGTGGTTCCTTTTGTGTTGTAATCGGTCATCCGCAACGGGGGGGCGTTCAATGGACGGCGGCAGGAAACGCGTGGCGATCGTCGGGTTCGGTTTCATGGGGCACATGCACTATGGCGCCTGGAAAAAGGCGCGCGGCGCGAAAGTCGTGGCGGTGTGCGATTCGAACCTGGCGCAGATCACGGCCAAGGTGGGCGGCAACCTGTCCGGTGCGGACAATTCGGGCCTCGCCAAGGATGTGAAGGTCTACGCCGATTTTGACGAGATGCTGGCGAAAGAACCGCTCGACGTGGTGGATGTGACGCTCCCGACGCTCCTGCATCCGCCGATGACACTCAGGGCGCTTGCGAAGGGCGTGAACGTGCTGTGCGAAAAGCCGATGGCCATCGACGCGCGAACGGCCGCCACGATGGTGGCCGCGGCGAAGAAATCCAAGGCCAAGCTCATGATCGCGCAGTGCGTCCGCTACTGGCCCGAGTACGTGGTGCTCAAGGACATGATCACCTCTGGCCGTTACGGTCGCGTCATCGCGGCGGACTTCACGCGTTTCGCGCCGGCGCCCGGCTGGCAGAACGGCGGCAAATCGTGGTTCCTCGACGAGAAGAAATCCGGCGGCGTCGCGCTCGACATGCACCTGCATGACGTGGACGAGATACATCATCTCTTCGGCATGCCGAAGGCCGTGACGGCGTCGGCGCACCGTCATGCGGACGGCTGGACCGATTTCATCGCCACCACCTACGATTATCCCGGGATGGTGGTGACCAGCTCCTCCAGTTGGGCCATGACCGCTTCCTTCGTGTGGGAGTCGGGTTTTCGCGTGGTGTTCGAAAAGGCGGTGGCGGTTCTGAACACGCACAACGACAAGCCGTTCGTGGTGTATCCGGAAAAAGGCAAGCCCTTCACGCCCAAGACCCCGAAGGCGAACGGGTACGAAACGGAAATCAAGGCGTTCCTCGCGTATCTGGACGGCGACGAATCGGTTGCGGTGACGCCCGAATCCGCCTGCGAATCCGTGCGGATCGTCGACGCCGAGAAAAAGAGCGCGAAGCTCGGAAAGGCCGTCGCGTTGTGAAGGCGGCCGTCATCGGCATCGTGGGTCGGACGAACGCCGGCAAGTCGACGCTCGTGAACGCGCTCGTCGGCGAGAAGATATCCATCACGAGCCCCGTGGAGCAGACGACGCGCAACACGATTCGCGGCATCGTCGCGGATCCGCGCGGTCAGCTCGTGCTGATGGATACGCCCGGTCTGCACAAGGCGGTCGGTCCCCTGGGCAAGTTGCTGAACGGCATGGCGCGCGCGTCCGCCGCGGGGACGGACGTCCTGTGCGTGGTGTTTGACGCGGCGCAGGCGCCGCAGCTCGAGGACGAGGGCTGGATGGCGCGCGTCGCGAAGGAGAAGACGGCCGAGGACAAGGTCGTGTTCGTGCTCAACAAGGCGGATGCGAAGCCGTTTTTCGAGCGCATGTTCCGCGACGCGTGGGCGGCGGCGACGGCGGAGCGTCCCACCACGGCGACGCCCGTGTGGGTCTGCGCGAGTTCGCTCACCGAAGAAGGCGCGGCGCCGGTGAAGGACGTCCTGTTCGAGCTGTCGCCCGAAGGTGAACCGCTTTTCCCCGAGGATGTGGTCACCGACTATCCGCGCAAGCTGGCGATGGCGGACGTCGTGCGCGAGAAGCTCCTGTCGCGGCTGTTCCAGGAAATCCCGCACGAACTCGGCGTGGCGGTGAAGGACGTCGTCGAAAGCCGCGACAGCTGGTCCGCCGACGTGGTGGTGTACGTGAACAAGCCCTCGCAGAAGGGCATCGTGATCGGCACCGGCGGGCGGACGCTCAAGATGGCCCGCAAGGAGGCCGAGCGCGACCTGAAGGACATGTTCGGCGTGCGCGTCCACCTCGAAATCTGGGTAAAGGTGGAGGCGAACTGGATGAAAAACAACCGTCTTCTGTCGGAGATGGGATACGCGGGGGCGCTGATCTGACGGGCGCGGACGAAACGCATGAAACGTTGTCGTTGCAGAACGGGGCTTTGGATGCTGGTGGCGCTTTTCGCCGGCGCGTTGACGGTTTTCGCCGGCGAAGAACTGGATCTGGCCCGGCAGGCGTTGCGCGACGGTCTCTGGAAAATAGCGCTCAGCCATGCGGAAGCCGCGCAGTCGAACGCGCAGGACCGCGCGTCCGCCCGGCTGGTGGTGCTGGAGGCGTTGGACGCGCTGGGCGAGAACAAGAAGGCGCTTGAACGGCTGTCGGCGTGGACGGACGAGAACGGCGAGGCGTTCCGGTACCGCAAGGCGCTGGCGTTTTCGAAGCTCGGTCGCCGCGACGCGGCGCGTGCGGCGTTGGCCGCGCCGTTTGCGTCGTCCGACTGGAATCTCGCCGCGAGCCGGCTGCGTGCGCGTACGGCCGTCGAAGACGGGCGGCGCGATGAGGCGTCGGCGGCCTTTCGGACGGCATTGTCGGCGGCGGACGCGCTCACCAACGCGGTGGCGCGCACGGAGGTGGCCCTCGAGTGGGCCCGCTTCGTCGCCGCGTCCGGGGACGAAGAGAACACGCTGGCGATACTCAAGGACGAGCGGGCGTTGGAGGCTCCCGGTGCGGCTGGCGACGAAGCGCGCCTGCTGGCGTCCGAATTGTACGCGGCCGTCGGCAGGACGAACGACGCGCGCGTGCTGTGGAAGCGTCTGGCGGCGTCGACGGCATCCAAGGACATACGGCGTCGCGCGGCATTTCGACTGGGGTTCGACGAATTGACATCGTCGGCCACGGCGACATCTGGCGTGTCGCGGATACGCGCGCTCGTGCGCGAGAACCCCGACGATCCCGACGCGCGCGAGGCGGCTATCCATCTGGCGGACCATTTGCTCGCCGCCGGCGATGCCGCGGGCGCGCACGACGAATACCGGCGTTTCCTCGAGGCGAACCCGGCTTCCGTGCTGGATGCGCGCGTGATTGAAAACCGCGGCTGGGCGCAAATGGCGCTTGGACGCCGTGCCGAGGCGATTGGTTCGTTCGCACGCGCGGCGCAGGTCGCCACGAACACCGAAACGCGTGCGCGTTGTCTCTACAAGCAGGCGGACGCGCTGGTTGCGGATGCTCGTCCCGCGGACGCTGCGCCCATTTACGCGCAGGTGGCGAACTTGGCGACGTCGCGGAGCGGCGTCGCCCCCTTGGGGAGCCGCGACGCGGCGGGGGCCTTCGGGGAGAGCGGCGTCGCCCCCTTGGGGAGCCGCGATGCGGCGAGGGCCTTCGGGGAAGGGGACATGCCGCTGGCGAAGCTGGCGGAATTGGCGACGTTCGCCGAGGCGGACGCGCTGGAACGCGCCGGACAGGCCGAGAAGGCGTCGGCGCGCTACCGCGCCGTGCTGGCGGCCGGCGGCGTGAAGCGATTCCGCGCGGCGCTCCGGCTGGCGGCGCAGAGCGTCTCCGCAGGTCGCAACGAAGACGCCATCGCCCTGTACGCGACCGTGGCGACGAATGCCGCCGCCGGTCCGGCGGAACGCGTCGCCGCGTATGCCGGGCGCGGCCGCGCGCACTACCGGGCGTATCGGTTCCGCGATGCGCGCGCCGATTTCGGGAAGGTCGCCGAACTCGATTCGTCCCGAGCCGACGAGATGCGTTTCCTCAAGGCGCTGTGCCTGTACGGCGAGGGCGGCGACGCCGACGCGAAGGCCGAGGCGCTCGATCTTCGCAACAAGACGGATGATGTCGCGCTGAAGACCGATTTGTCGCTGTGGCTGGCCAAATGGTGCTACAACCACCGCGAATGGCGCGACGCGCAGGCGCATTACGAGTCGTACGCGGCGGCGCATGCGCAGGACGAGAAGGGCGCGGACGCGCTGACGTGGGCCGCTCGGTGCGCGTCCGCGTGCGGCGACGACGCCAAGGCCGTCGAGCTCACGACGCGCGCGGCGAAAGCCGCGCCCAAGGCGCCGTTTTTGGCCGATGTGCTGCTCGTTCAGGGCGAGGCGCTCATGGAATTGGCGCGGTTTGCCGAGGCGGTGGTCGTCTTCGACCGCGTGAAGACGGTTTCGCCGTCGGACGAGACGGCGCGCCGCGCCGCGATCCGCAGGGCGGACGCCCTGTATGCGTTGGGCGCGGACAACACGGCCCGGTATGCGGACGCGCTCCAGGCCTACCAGGATCTCGGCAAGACAGCCGCGCTCACGCCGAGCGAGCGCATCGCAACCGCCTACCGCGTCGGCCGTCTCCTGGAGAAGATGAACCGCAAGGACGAGGCGTCGGACCAGCTCTACGCGCATGTCGTCCTGGCGTGGCGCGACGCCCGCGCGAAAGGCGCGGTGTTCGACGAGAACGCCTGCCGGTGCTTCGCCCAGGCGGCGTTCCGCCTGTCGGAGAACTATGCGGCCGAAGGCAATGCCTTCGCTGCAGCCGCCGTGCTGAAACTCGTGGTCGATTCCGGTACGGCATCGGCGAAGGAGGCGGCGCGCCGCCTCGCGCAATTCGAAAAGAAAGGATTCGTGAGATGACGGCTTTTTTTCTGGAGGGGGGCGTCGTTCCTGCGGTCATCTGCCTCTTGGGTGTGGCCACGCTGCTGTTGTTCTTCACGCGCCTGGCGGATCTCCGGCGGGCGCATGTGGATTGGGCGGACTTCATCCGCGGCGTCGGGAATGTGTTGGCGAAAGGCAACGCCGACGAGGCGCTGGCGATCTGCGAAGACGCGCCGTCGCCCGTCGCGCGCGTCGTCTCGGCGGCGGTTTCGCATCGCGCGGACGACGCCGCGTCGTTGCGTGACGTCGTCGCGTCCGCATCCCGCGCGGAAGTGCGCCGCTACACGCGCCGGCTCGCCGCGTTTCCCGTCGTGGCGCAGGTGGCGCCGCTGCTGGGTCTGTTCGGCACCGTGCTCGGGTTCGCGAAGATGCTGCTGGCGCTCAAGTCGGCCGCGCCGGTGACGCGCGTCGATTTGCTGGCGGGACTCGCGCCGGCCCTTTCGGCCGCCGCTGCCGGTCTGCTGGTCGCGGTGGTCGCGCATGTCGCCCACGCGCTCTTGCGCGCGCGGCTCGACCGCATCGTGTCCGAACTCGACGCCGCTGCCGACGAAATCCGCGCGGTTCTGTCGTCCGGCGCGGGGGAGTCCGGAAGGTGACGGCGTTTTTCCAGCGTCTATCGGCAGTCGCGCCGTGGGCCACCCTAGCTTTGCTGCTAGCGATGTTCGCGTTCGTTCACGGGCGGCTCACCCTCGGTTCTGGCGTTGATGTGGCGTTGCCGGACGCTGAGGCTTCCGACGCCGTCGCGCCGGCGGCGCTGGTGGCGCTGGCGCTACCGGCGGGCGACGGCGGCTTGCTCGTCTTTTTTGACGACGCGCGCTACTCGCTCGACGACGATTCCGGTGTGCAGGCGTTCGCCAGTCGGCTGTCGGAGCGCGCGGCGGCGGACGAATCCGGCCGTCTGGCGCTGCTGGCCGACAAGCGCGTTTCGGCGGGCGATTTGATGAAACTCATGGGTGTGGCGCGCCGTTGCGGCATCCGGAATGTGCAGATACTGGAGAAGCGAGACTGATGCGGGATGCCTGGCAGATCTCCGCGTTTCTGGCGTTGATCGCGCTGTTGGCGGCCGCGTATCCCGCGCGCGCCACTTGGGCCCCGCCGTCGTCGGCCCGGCCCGCAGCGCCGTTCGCCACGCATGTGACGGTGGATGCGGCCGCCTGGACGGAGCTGTTGAACGCCGTGCGGCCTTCCTGGCGCTCGCGCGGCGATGTGCGGTTGTCCGCTGGCGGCATGGACGCGGACATTCCGGGTCTGGCCGCTCCGCCGCCGCACGAACCGTTGCCATTTTCGGCGGTACCGCCGCCCGCGCCCGTCTTCGCGCGCTTTTGGGAACCCGCGTCGCTCCGCCCGTTGTCGCCAGCCACATGTGCTGCCCCGCCCGCGCCCGTTCTGGCGCCGGTCGGAGCATTGGAACCGTCCGCGTCCGCGGCCCCGGCCCATGCGCGCGCCGAGATGTTGTCTCTGGACGCTTTCGATTCGCTTAAACAGAAAGGAAACGAGCCATGACCGAAAAACAGATATTCAAATTCTTCAAGGATACGGGCGCTTTGCTCGAGGGCCATTTCGAGCTTCGTTCCAAGCTGCATTCCAACCGCTATTTCCAATGTGCGAATGTGCTCCGATATCCGCGCATCGCGGAAAAACTCTGCAAAGAGGTGACGGCGCGCGCGGTCAAGAGCGGCAAGCTCGGCAAGAAGATCGACGGCGTCATCTCGCCCGCCGTGGGCGGCATTCTCGTGGGACACGAGGTCGCCCGCGCGCTGAACGTCAAGTGCGTGTTCGCGGAGAAGGTGCAGTCCGAAGGCGTGGATGCCACGGGCAAGCCGATCACGAAGCTCGCGATGCGCCGGTTCGCGCTCAAGAAGGGCGAGCGCTATGTGGTCGCCGAAGACGTGGTGACGAAGGGCGGCCGCGTGCAGGAGACGATCGATCTCGTGAAAGCGGCGGGCGCCAAGGTCGCGGGCGTGGTGCTGCTCGTGGACCGTTCGGGCGGCAAGGCCCAGTTCGGCCGCATTCCGATGTTCTCGCTCGTGCAGATGACGCCGCAGACGTGGGAACCCAAGAATTGCCCGTTGTGCAAGGCCGGCTCCAAGCCGTGCCATCCCGGTTCGTGATTGCCGCGGAGGACGTTTCATGACCCGGTCTGAATTGGCGGGGATGATCGACCACACGTTTCTGAAGCCGGACGGCGACGGGAACGCGGTGCTCGATTTGTGCAAGGAAGTCGCCGCGAACGGGTTCGCCTGCGCGATGGTGCATCCGTGTGAGGTGAAGAACGCGGTGAAGTTCCTGAAGGGAACGGGCTGCCGCGTCGGCACGGTGATCGGTTTTCCGCTCGGCCAGAACACGGCGAAGCTGAAAGTCGCCGAGGCCGTCGAGGCGATCAAGAACGGTGCGCGCGATGTTGATTTCGTGTTCAACCGGCGACTCCTCAAGGCGGCCGTCGCCGGCAACGGGGCGGCGCGGAAGGAGCTCGCGAAGGAACTCGAAGCGCTTGCCGAAACGAAGGCGTGCGCGGATGGCGTCGTGACCAAGATCATTCTCGAGTGTTGCGAACTTTCGGACGACGAGAAAGTCGTCGCGTGCGTGGCGGCGAAGGAAGCCGGTTTCGATTTCGTGAAGACGTCCACGGGTTTCGGCAAAGGCGGCGCCACGGTCGCGGACGTGCGGCTCATGCGCCAGGCGGTTGGGCCGGACATGGGCGTGAAGGCCGCGGGCGGCATTCGCGACTGGGCGACCGCGCGCGCGCTTCTGGAAGCCGGTGCAAACCGCCTGGGTTGTTCGGCAGGCGTGAAGATCCTGAATGAAATCGTGGTGCCGTAACGCGGCATTTTGGTGGATTTCCGCCCCGATTTGTGTTGCGTTCGCTTGCCGATTTGTGGTATTATCTCCGGTGATTGCGGAGAGCGTTTTGTTTGTTCCGTTTTCGTTTTGCGTCCAAGGAATGCGATTTGTGCTGAAATTGTGGCTAAAACGGGTGATCCCGCTGGCGGCGTTTGGCGTCGTCGGCTTTGCCTTGCCGGCACATGGCGACGCCGTCGCGCCGTTGGACGCCATCAGTTTCGAAATCTTCGCCACCAACAGCACGATCACCTTGCCGCAGCTCGTTTCCACGGGCACGCGCGACAACGGGCAGATGGGCAACGCGTCGAACATCACGGATCCGGAAGACGCGAGCCAGCAGGAGGCGTTCGGCTCGCATTTCTTTTCGGAGGATCTGGACAACGCCAGCAAGGTCGTGCTGGCCCAAGACGAAGTGGATCTGCCCACCTTGCCGCCGTTCGGTTCGCAGCGTCGGCCGTCGTACTACACCAATGCCGCGCAGAAAGCCGTGTTGCACGTCGAGACGGGCGAAGGCGCCCTGTACCGTTCGATCAAGTGGCTGCGCAAGGACGCGTCGTCGCATTTCGTGTTCGATCCGGCGAACGATGTCTACTACAATGACGACGGCTTGCTGTTGCCCGACCTCAATTATTTGACCCCGGTGCCGTCGGCGTTGGACGAGAACGACAATCCGGCCAGCGCGCTGTACTTCGATTCTCTGGTGAAATTCACGGTGGTGCCGGACGGTTCCGTGCCGGAGCTTCTGAAGTACGAATTGTCCTCTGACGAATACGGCGACACGGTGGCCCAGGAAAAGCTGCTGGGCCGTTTGCTCGTGTACATCAACGCGTTCGACACCGTCGGCACGCCGTCGAATCCCGACGACTACGAGCCGGGCTGGACGAATCTCTGCGTGAAGGGCGGCATGTGCGACGAAGAAGGCCAGTGGCAGGAGTCCATTTTCACGAACGCGACGCCGGGCTTCGTGATCGACCCGAACGCCTGGCACCGGCTCACCATTCGCGTGATGAGCGTGAATGCCGCCAACATGACGTTGCCCGTCTTCGAAATCTACATTGACGCCACGAACGAATCCGCGACCGCGAACAAGCCGCTCAAGTTCTCGCATCCCTGCGTGGCGCCGAAGCATTTGGATGTGGAAACGGGAGCCTACGGGAGCATCAACTCGCACATCCGGAAGCAGATCCTGGCCTGCGAGTTCATTGCGGGCGTCAATGCGGAGGACATCCCCACCACGGAGACGGGCGATTCGGTGCTCTCCGGCGTCGGATTCCGCGGCGAAGGGTATTTGGACGATTACGTCGTCACCACCGAGAAGCCCACGGGCATCGAGGATGTCGGCGCGCGCTGGTTCTTCACGCTGTACTGGACGCCGCAGAGCTGCATGAGTTCCACGCTGGGCGGCGGCGACGATTTGGCGTACTATGTGGGCGACCGGAAGTACGACTGCGACACGGACGCGTCGCAGGTGACATTCGAAGTGTCGGACGGCCAAACGGTCGGTTTCACCGCCAAGGCCCGCAATTTCGGGTACTACGCCATCGTGCCGCCGACGCGCACGATCAACGTGGCAGGCGACTTGTCGGCCACGATCGGCATGGGACTCAGCAATTTCACGGTGTATGTGAGCGCGCCCGAAGGCGTCACCTTGAGCGCCGTCAAGGACGGTGAGGCGCTTCCTGGTTCCGTCGCGGGCGAGGGGTTGGGCGTGGTCGTCCCCACGACGTTCGAGGGCACGGTCACGAACGACTGGACGTTCTCATCGGAAAACACGTCGGCGTCGCCGTTCATCAAACCCGGCGCGACGGAGCCGCAGGGCTTCACGGTCGTTTCCGTCACCAACGACGATCTGACCGTGAGCACGAAGTACCGCATCGCGTCCGTGAAGCCCACGGTGAACGTGTCGGCGTCGTTCGTGGACAACGCGGGCGAGGTGCTGCCCGCGTTCACGGGACTGGGCGGTTTCGTGGTGTGGGACTGGTTGCGCACGACCGGCGTCACGTTGCAGGACATCGAAAACAATAGCGTGTCGTACGACGCGCAGCAGGCGTCCTACATGTTCGGTACGGACATGCTCGGCGAGATGCCGACATTCAACCTGGACACCATCGACCTCAGATGGGACGAGGGCACGATTTCGTTCACGATTTCCGCGCACACCAACGCCACGGGTACGGTGTCGCTCTACTACGAGTCCGACCAGGCGAAGGAAAAGGGCGAGTTGCGCGGGTATCTGGCGATTCAGTACAAGTCGATGGATGAGCTGGATGGGGAGTTCAAGACGGCGACGTGGGTGCTGCCCGAGCTGCAGCCGGATGGGTCGGTTAAGATCACCACGCGCGAATATGCCGTGCTTAGTGCGGGTCGCAACGAGGGCGAAAGACCCGCGTCCGCTTTCTACCGCGCCATTTTGACGTTGTTCAAACAGGATCCGCCCAGTGGAAATTAACGGGATCAACGCATGAAGAAGTCGGGTTTTTCGTTGTTGGAGTTGATTGTCTGCGTTGGCATTCTGGCGGTTCTTTCGGCCTTCGTGATGGGCCAGTTCTCCAAGTCCATGAACAGCGCGCGCAACGCGAACTGTCTGGCGAACATGCGAGCGCTCGCGCTGGGGTTCCTGAACTGCAAGGGCAATACGTGGCTTCGCGCCGGCCCGATGGTCTTCTACAACACGGAAATGGGCACGGCGGAATATCAGTTGCGTCCGGGCTGGCTCGGATGGTATTCGCCGAGCGGCGAGTATACGGCTTCCCTCAATCCGATGGATTTCGAGCAGATGGGCACGTACTATCCGGTGGGGAACAAGGAGGAGCAGAAGAAGCGCCTCCGTTGTCTGGACTTTGGCGGCGCAAGCAAGATGTGTGCGATGTGGAATGCCATGAAGCACAGTCAGTCCGCATACCTGTGCCCGCTTCATGTGAAGGCGGTCGAGCACCAGTCCGGCGGTAGCTTGCGGCCGATGTGGAGCTATGTGCTGAACGGGTGGTTCATGTGGGAGCCCGACGAAACGCCCCTGAAGAACAAGGCCACCGCCGTGAACGACACGAACGGCCGCAAGGGCACGCCGAACTACCGGCCGAACGACATGGTGATGTGCTTTGCCGAACTGCAGATGTCGCCGCTCAAGCTCAGTCGGAATGCACCGCCGGCGATCGTGCCGGCTGTGTCGGCCGAATACTCGCTGGCGAACGACGGCATCCTGCAGTACAAAGGCGACCAGGCCGGGTTCATATCCGCCGCGGGCGAGGCCGACGCGCTGACGGACGGCGGCGAAATCATCGGCTTCAACCACACGGTGGGCAACAAGAAGGTCGCGCATGTGGTGTTCCTGGACGGCCACGCGGAGCAGATTTCGCTGCCCGAGGACGCCCAGATCGAGAATTTGCGCGACTTGACGGCGTGGCTCTGCGAGGGCTTGTGCTTTACGCAGGAAGGCAACCTCTTCCGCAAGGACGAGTACGACGAGTGACGACGGCCGCCGTCGAGGCGGGTCTCCCATGCTGTTCGAAGCGTTCAAGAAGAACCGGGTGGAACTCGCGGACAAGGCGAGTTTCCTGATCGCGGCGGGCGATCGGTCCGTGCCGATTACATGGCGGCAGTTCGCGCGCGACGTGGAGACGGTGGCGTATCTGATCGAGACGCGCGCGCCGCGGGCGACCATCGGCATTCTCGGCGAGAACTCCTACGAATGGATGGTGGCGCACGCCGCGTGCCTTTTCTCCGGGGCCGTCGTGGTGCCGCTCGAGGTGACGCTTGCGCCGGAGGAGATCGCCGAGCGGCTCACATTCGTGGGCGCCAAGGCGTTGGTCCATTCGTCGCTTTACCTGGAGCGCGCGCATTCCGTGGGGAGGCTGATGCCGGGGCTGCTGGTGGCCGGTTTCGGCGCCAAGGGAACGGATCGCGTGATAGCGGCCGTGCGCACGCAGTTCGAAGCACAGGGCACGAGTGTTTTCGACCGGCCTGCGCGCAATCCCGACGAAACGGCGATGATCGTCTTCACGAGCGGCACGACATCGAAGCCGCGGGGCGCCGAGTTGACCATCGCCGGCATCGAGGCATTTGCCGATTTCTGGGGGACGCAACTGTCAATGGGTGCAGGGGGGCGGTCGCTCATGCTGTTGCCGCTTTTTCACATCTTCGGCATCTGCACGGCTTACCTGATGTTGTCGCGTGGCGTGGCGATGGGCGTGTGCCCCGATTTCCGGCGCATTTACGACGCCGTCGAGCGGTTCCGCGCGAATTACTGTTTTCTCGTGCCGGCGCTGGCCGACATTCTGGCGGCCAAGATCGAGCAGCGCGGCAAAACGGCCGTGGAGGCGCTTGGGACGCCGATCGACTGGGTTCTGGTGGGCGGCGCGCCGTTGTCGCAGGCCACGCACGATCGGCTTCAGCGTCTGGGCATCCTGCCACTCACGGGCTATGGCCTTACGGAGACGACTGCGCTGTATTCCATCGCGCCGCTGGCATCTCCGCGGCCCGGCACGGCCGGCTTGGCGTGTCGGGTGAACGGAACGGAAACGCGGGTGTCCGATCGGGGCGAACTGCTGATTCGCGGTCCAAGCGTGTTCAAGGGGTACTACAAGGAGCCGGAGCGGACGGCCGAGGTGCTGTCGTCGGACGGGTGGTTCCGCACGGGAGACCTGGGGCGCATCGACGGCGACGGGTATGTGCACATCACGGGCCGCGCTTCGCGCACGATCGTGCTGTCGTCCGGCAAGAAGGTCGCGCCGGAAGAGCTCGAGAACAAGCTGATGTCGATACCGGGCGTCAAGGAGGTCGTCGTGTCCGGAGACGGGGCGTCACGCGAAATCCGCGCGGAAATCTACACGGACATGGGCGAGGACATTATGCGGCGTCGCGTCGACGATGTCAACTGCATGTTGCCGGTCCACAAGCGCATTCGTCAGTTGGTGGTGCGCTCCGAGCCGTTTCCGCGCACGCCTTCCGGCAAGATCGCCGTATCCAGGTCGGTGTCGGACGCCGAGGGGGTTCGGATGGACATGCCTTCCGGTCACCGCGTCTTCCGGTTGGTCTGCGTCGTCGCGTTCACGGCGGTGGCCGTGCTGCTGGTGAATGTGCTGCCGTGGCTGCTGGTACGGTTGGGTGTGTCGGCGGACGGCGGCTGGACGCGGATGGCCGGCTGGGTTGAGGAGTTCGGAGAACTGGTCCTGGTGCTCGTCGCCATCTTCGCGTATGTGATATCCGGGCGCGTCATGAGGCGGTCGCGGGGAACGAAAAAAACGAAAGAGGGTTGATCGTGAATCTATTGGCTTCGAAGCGTTCATGGTTGCTGGCTCCCGTGGTGTTCGCGTTGTGCGCGGCGGCGCTCGTAACCGTTTGGCTGGTGATGGCGCCGGACGCGCTGGTGGCCGCTTTTGATGCGGACGGCAAGAGTCCCGTCGAACTGATGACGCTGCCGCTTTTCGCGCTGATCATTCCGCTCACATGGTTGTGCACGCCCGTGTCGGGCGGCATTTCCCGCAAGTGCTTCTGGAATTTCGCGTTCACCGTTCTGGCGGTGATCGCCTTGACGCGCGAGCAGGACTGGCACAAGGATCTCGTCGCCTGGCTGTGGCCGGATGTGGTGGCCTCATTCAAGGGTACCGTCTTCAAGATGAAGTTCCTCAAGGCGTCCGGCGTGCCGCTCGTGGCGAAGTTGTTCGTGGGCGGATTTTTCGCGATGTTCTTCGCCTTCGCGTTGCTGCCGCTCGTCAAGTGGTTCGTGCCGCTGTTCAAGGGTTTTTTCAAACTGCATCCCGTCAGTTGGACGATGGCGTTCTTCGGCGGCACCTCGGTGATGGTCCTGGTTGTGGACCGTCTGCCCGCCAATTTGCGGCATGCGGGCATCGTCCTGTCCGATTCCGCGTTAGCGCTTTTGAAGGCCTTTGAGGAAGGCGGCGAGGCCATGATGGCGCTCTTTGCGCTGTTGGCGATTCTGCAGGCGCACGCCATCTACGCGGCCGATGTCGGCGCGGAGGCGTGGCGGGAGAAAACCTGATGCGCGCGCCGAACGAACCTCTGCGTCTCTTGCTGGTGGACAATCTGATGATCCGCCGGTACGGGAATCTGCGCATGGGTCCCGGCCGCAAACTCAATTGCGGGGCGGTGCGCAACAATTGGCGCATTTGTGAGTTTTCCGATCGCGACATGGCACGGCTTCTGGCGCCGTTGGGCATTCGCGCGTGGGGCGGCGCGATCGCCAACCGCAAGCTCGTGTTGACGGCGAAGAACTTCCGTCCCGACGTCCTTTTGCTCGGGCATTGCGACTACATCCGCAACGAGACGCTGGAAAAAATCCGGAAGATCCTGCCCGATGTCCGCATTGCCCATTTCAACGTGGATCCCCTGTGGCAAGAGAGCACGCGCGCCCAGATGGAGGAACGCAAGGATTCGTGCGACGCATTGTTCGCCACCACGGCCGGCGATGTCCTGAAGACGTGGTGCACGGGCAGGAACGCGGTCGCCTACATGCCCAATCCGTCGGATCCGTCGATGGAGAACCGCGACAACGGCGAAAAATTCGGCTTCGTCCGCGATCTCTTTTTCGCGGGCAATCCGCGCGCGGGCGATCCGCGATGGGAACTCCTGTCGCAAACGTTGCCGAAGCTGGGCGGCAAACTGCGGGTGGAGATATTCGGGGCCGACGCCGAGAACCGCCGCAAGGTGCAAGGCGTCACGTGGTCGCCCGGCATTTGGGGCGCCGCGTACGAAAACGTGCTTGCCGGTTCCAAGATGTCCTTGAACCTCAATCGCCGCGAGGGCGACAAGTGGTATTCGTCCGATCGCATCGCGCATCTGATGGGGTGCGGCATTCTGACGTTCCAGAGCGCCAAAAACGGCATGGACAGGTTCTTTACGCCGGAGGAGACGGTGTTCTTCGACGGTGCGGACGATCTGGCCGAAAAGCTGTTGCTGTTCCAGGCGAACGACGCGGCGCGTGCGCGCATCGCGTCGGCGGGCCGCGCGAAGTACCACAAGCTCTTCAACGGCGCACGCGTGCTCAAGTACATGGTCGAGACGCTTTTGGGCGAGCGGTATTCCGAAGATTACGAGTGGCGGGAGGAGGTCTACCGGTGACCGCCCGGCACGGGGTGTTCTCGGTTCGGCCTTGGTTGCTCGCGGCGGCGGCCGTCGCGGTTTTCGGTTTTTCCGCCGGATTCGGTTTTATCCGCTGGGACGATCCCGACTACACGTTCCGCTGCGCGTTCGTCGCGGGCGGTTTCAGTTGGGCGAATCTGTGCGCGGCCTTTTCGCGTGTGGCCGCGAACGGCATCTGGATGCCGCTCACGAATCTCACGTACATGCTGGACGTCTCGCTTTTCGGAACGGGGCCGTCCGGCCACCACGCCGTGAACGTGGCGCTCCATGCGGCCAACGCGGTGCTGCTTTGGCACGTGCTCAGGCGATGCTTCTGCCGCATTGATGCGGATGGACGATCGGCCGCGCCCGAGTGGGCGTGTTTCGCGGCGGCGGCGTTTTGGACGTTCCATCCGCTGCGCGCGGAAGCGGTGTGCTGGATCGCGGCGCGCAAAGAACTGCTGTGGACGTTTTTCGCGCTGCTGGGCGCGCTCGCCTGGATGCGCGGCCGTCGGGCGTGGGCGGTCGTCTGTTGCGCGTGCGCCTGCATGAGCAAGCCCACGGCGATGTGCTTCCCGTTCTGGGTGCTGGCGGTTGATTTTGCGTTTCTGGGCGCGTCGGCGGAACGCCGCCGTTGGGTGTGGTATGTGCCGCTGTTCGCGATGGCCGCCGCGACGGGCTGGCTCGCGACGTATTCGCAGACGCACGCCGAGGGGTTCGCCGTGCGCGATCTCTTCGAGACGGGATTGGGATGGCGGCTCCTGAACGCCGCTGTCGCGACGGGGCTGTACGTGGGGCAGTCGCTTGTGCCCGTGGGGATCCACGCGGATTACCGCGTGCTGCCAGGGGCGTTTCCGGCGCATGGCGCGCTCGGACTGGGCGTGCTGGTGGCCGCGCTCGCCGTCGGCTGCAGCGTCGCCAAGCGCGCGAAGAATGCGCGTCCCGGGCTTGCCGTCGCGCTCGCCGCGCTCGCGGCGCTCGCGCCGACGCTGGGGGTCTTCGGCAGTTTCGGCGTGTCGGCGCGGGCGGATCGTTTCTTCTACGCGCCGGGCATGGCGCTGTCGTTCGCGTTCGTTTGGGGCGCGATGCGTTTCGCGGCGCGCGCGGGCGCACGGGCGCGTGCCGTCGCGGGTGTTTGCGTCGCGGCATTCGCGCTCGTCGCAGTGGTGGTGGCGGCGTCCTGGCGGAACGACCTGACGCTCTTTTCGCGCGCCTTGGCGCACGATCCCTCGCATCCACGGGCGCTTGCGCACGTGGCGAGCGAGAAATGCAAGCTCGCCGATCGCGCGGTGCGCACCGCGCAGGCCGGTCCGGACGCGTTCGACGAGGGCATCGCGCTGTTCCGCGAGAGCCTGCGGCTCGAACCACGCGACAATGTGGTGGCGGAGCTTGCGTACGCGCTGGCGGCGCGCGGCTACGTATCCGACGCGGACGAGGTGCGCCGTCTCGCCGAGCCGCTCGCGCGCGACATCGCCCGCGACCGCAGCGGCATCGCCCGCGCCGCACTCAAGCGTCTGGGCAATCGCTGATTTCTGGAGTTTACCCATTTTCTGACCGGCAAAGCGCATCTCACCCCGATGAATAACGGGTGGGATGTGTTTTCGCACATGAAATGGCCGTTTCTCCCGACGAT
>DCIH01000025.1 GCA_002317575.1 Verrucomicrobia bacterium UBA1731
CCTCATCGAGGCCGCCCTACCAAGACACCGCCCGACCATGTGTTCGCGACACGATTGGACAATCGACCGCCGCGCCACCGATTCACTTCACGCGGAAGAAGGCCGCCTGCGACGCGGGCACGGCGACGGACACGTCCACGCCGGCCGCCGTCTTCGCGAACGGCGCCGCGCGCCATTGGCCGTCCGCGCCCAGCACCTCCAGCGACGCCACGGGACCGGGTGTCCGGAGCGGCACCGTCTTGAGCGGATCGACGTTCGCGTTGAACACGCCCAAGAGCACCGTGCCGTCCGCCGCGACGCGCTTGAGGCAGACCACGTCCTGGTCGGCCAGCACCTCGAAATCGTTCCAGCCGAGTTGCGAGAGCATCAGGCGGAACCACTCCTTGCGGATGTCCGTCCAGGACGGCACCCAACCCGAACCCTGCGCGGGAAACGCCGTCACGAGCACCTTGCCGCCCTGCGCGTTCGTCGAGAGGACGGACGCCGGCGCGACCGTCTCCACGTCGGGCGAACCGCCGTACGGCGTGTAGCACAAATGCGTGATCGTCCGCGCGCCTTTCGCGAGCGGGGTGAGCCACGGCGTTTCCGCCAGCTTGGAGAACGGGTACACGTCGCCCGTCGCAAGGTCGCGCTCGGAGTTGTAGGCGAAGTCCATCTTTTCCGCCTTCACGCCCATCTGCTCCGCGAAGCCGCGCGCCGTGAGCGCAAGCGCCGCCTGTCCGTCCACGAGCACGCGGCCCTTGAAGATCTCCGCGAGCTCCGCGTCGGAAAGCGCCGCCACGGCGTCCGCGCCGCCCAAGGCGCAAATGGCGCCGGGGCTCGCGTTGCGGCAGACGAACGGCACGCCGAAGACGCCCGCCATGCCCGTGGTCCAGGACTTCTCGGGCACGAACGATTCCGCCTGCCACGAACAGTGCCAGGGCTTGCGGCCGCCCACGGACGGGATCCACACGCCTTCCATGCGCGTGCCGTTCACGGCCGCGACGAGCGCGGAGTAGAGCCCCCTGTGTTCGGCCAGCTTGTCCGTGAAGCCGCGCGACACGGGAAAGCGCCCCTTGTGCGCGTTCACGTACCAGAGCTTGGAACCGCGCAGCCCGCAGAAGATGCCCGAGCAGAGTTTCATGTCCAAGAGCGCCGCCGAAAGCGAGTAGCGGTTGTGCGGACAGCTGTCCGACTCGTCGAGCAGATACGGAATCCCCTTCTGGTAATCGGAAATCGCCTGCGTGTAGGCGACGCACCACGGGAACGTGGTGAGCGTGCGGTGGCTGTAGAGGGAATTGTCGATGCGCAGCACCGCGGGCTGCCCCTTGGCGGCGAAACGCCTGGCCGTCTCGCCCGCGAAGCGGTGCTCGCGGTACGGCATGCACGCGCCGGCGGCGATGGCGGGATCGACCTTGTCGATCGCCGCGCGCATCACGTCCGCGAGGTCGTTCACGAAATCGCGCTGGAACTTGAGGAACGCGCGCGAGGTCGGATCGTCCGGCTTGGAATTCGCGACGGCGGCGCGGAATTCGTCCGCCGTGTACTTCGTGCCGTTTTCCGCGTTGAACTTCGCGACGTGGCGGTCGCAGAAGCATTCGACGCCGAAGCTGCCGCTCGCGTGCACGTCGTCGTCGAAGAGGATGAAGCAGGGCTTTTCCCGCGCGAGCAGCGTGGCGACCTTCTCGAGGTAGTCCTTGCAGCCGGGGTCGATCGGACAGAACCGCTTCGTCTTGCCCTCGAGCGTGATCGAGCGCGCCCAGGGTTCTTCGTTCTTGTCCACGCGCGGCCAGTGTCCGAGCGTGGCCTGCACGAGGACGCCCAGCTTCACGCCCGTTCCTTCAAGCTCTTTCCGGAGGACGCGGTAGCTCGCCACGAGGTGCTCCGCCTTGCGGATGGCGGGGAATCCCTCGGGATTGAGCGTGAGCGAATAGAGCACCACGTCGTTGCCGGTGCGGTCGCGGTATTCGACCATCTCGCGCGCAAGCTGCGCTTCGGTGCCGGGCGAGAACGGCGCGATGTTGAGGAACGTGAATTTGTCCGGCGCGAACACGCCCTGCGCGGAAGCGCAGAACGCGGCGGCCGCCGCCAGCAGAAAGATGGATTTTTTCATGCCCGCGATTATACCACATCCGCGCACGCGACACCTTACAGTTCCGCCCGCGTCGGCACCGAGCTCTGCGCGCCCGGACGCGTCACGGAGATCGCCGACGCGCGCTGCGCGAAGGCGATCGCGTCCGCGCAGCACTTGCCCTCGGCGAGCGCCACCACGAACGCGCCGTTGAACGTGTCGCCGGCGGCGACGCAGTCGACCGCCTTCACCTTGCGCGCGGGATAGATCTTTTGGCAGTTGCCGCAATAGCAGCCCTTCGCGCCCATCGTGATCAGGGCGTTCTTCACGCCGCGCTTCTTCAGTGCCGCCACGGCCTTCGCCGCGCTCGCCGCGTCCGTCACCTTGACGCCCGTCAAGAGTTCCGCCTCCGTCTCGTTCGGCGTGATCCAGTCGAGGCACTTGTAGAGTTTCGCGGGCAGTTTCGCCGCCGGCGCGGGATTGAGCACCACGGGAACGCCCGCCGCGTGCGCCGTCTCCGCCGCCCACAGCACGGTCGCGATCGGCGTCTCCAGCTGCAGCAGGACGACGGATGCGTTTTCGATCGCCTTCTTGTGCGGCGCCAGATCCTTCGGCGACAGCGTCCCGTTCGCGCCGAGCGCCACGGAGATGACATTCTGCCCCTGGCCGTCCACGAGGATGAGCGCCGTTCCCGACGCCTCCTTCTTGTCCACCACGAGCCGTGCGTCGATGGAATCCTTCTTGAGGCGCGCCGCCGTCTCGCGTCCGAACAGATCGTCGCCCACCTTCGCGATGAACATGCACGCGCCCTTGCGCCCCGCGAGCCGCGCGACGGCGACGGCCTGGTTCGCGCCCTTGCCGCCCGGGTTCATCAGGAATTTTCCGCCGAGAACCGTCTCGCCCGGCGCGGGGATCTTCTTCCCCGAAATCACCATGTCCGTGTTCGAGGACCCGATCACCACGATTTTCTTCATGACCTTTTTCATGATCCCTCCTGTTTCACCTTCAAACTTCAAACTTCAAACTATCTCCCTACCCAGATCGCCCGCGCTTCCGGGTGTTTCTCCTTCAAAAACGCCTCGCCCTTCTCCCGGCCCAGCAGGAACAGCGTCGTCGAGAGCCCGTCCGCGAGCATCGCGCTCGTGGGATGGATCACGGTCACGGACCGGACGAACGTCTTCACGGCCGCTCCCGTGCGCCCGTCGCGGATGTGGTCCCCGCGCGCGTACGTGCCGCTCGTGGCGCACGCCATCCCGTCCGTGAGCGTGAACGTCTCCACCCAGCCGTCCGGATCCTCGGGATCGCGCACGCCCGTTTTCCACGTCCCGCGCACGGCCTTCAGATTGCCGCCCAAGTCGATCAGGAGCGGCTTGTCCGCGGCGGGATAGCGCCTGGCCGCCTCGTCCACGGCGAAGCCCTTGGCGATCGCGCCCAGATCGAGCGTGTTCGTGCCGCGCCAGCGCGGATTGAAGAGCGCGCCCGTTTCGTCCCGGAGCCGGAACGCCGCCGCGTAGCACGCGCGCACCTCGTCGGAACAGCGCGCGAGCACGGCGTCGTCCGCAAGCGGCGCAAGCCGCGAAAGTTCGGAAGCCGGGTCGTGCGCGGAAAGGAGCTTCTCGATCCGCGCGAAGACGTCGCGCGCGGGCGCGACGTCGATTTCGCCGCCGTCCTTGGCGGACAAGCGCGCGACGGTGCCCATGCAGACCCACTCGCGCGAATCGACGCCCGAACAGGCGCAAAGCGCCGCCAGAAAGAACCCGATGACCACCCCAGCACGCATATCGCCCGGGATTATACCACATCGGGCGGACGTTCCATTTCCAACTACTTGAAAATGAGCAGCAGGCCGTCGGGCGTTATGCTCTCATAACAGCCGGCGTCGGGATGCTGGCCGACCCAGCGCTTGCGGCCGTCGATATCCGTCGCCGGCAAGGGGACGATCGTCTCGTCGCCGCCGTTCTTGATCGGGCTGCGGGCGGCGGACCGGTAGTTCCCGTTCGGCTGGTCGAGGAAGAAGTCCTTGTAGCGGTCCTCGTCGATCTCGATGAAGCCCTTCGACCCGATCGCCTGGTTGCAGTCCGACGCGTTGCACAGGTTCGTGGAAGAACCGAGCGCCAGCAGCAGTTCGCGTTTGCCGTTCGCGGTGTTGTTCGCGACGACGCAGTTGCGGAAACCGCCCAAGGCGTTCTCCACGCGCAGATGGACGCGGCCGGTCATCGTGCCGCCGACGAGCGCGTTTTCGACGATCGTCGAATTTTCCCACAAACTGTACGTGCGCACGATCGGGTAGTTGAGCCCGGAGCCGATCTCGCAGTTGCGCACGAGGCAGTTCGAGACGCGGCCCGAATTGCACTGGAGCACGGCCTTGGTGCCGTAGTTCGCGCCGACGCGGCAGCCCTCCACGGTGGAATGGGTCAGAAGGCCGTAGCCGCTCAGACAATACCACGCCGCGCCGGAATCGGTCCAGGTGAAGTTCTCCCAGCAGTTCCGCAAAACGCAATTCGACACCGTGCCGCCGCCGTAGTCCACGAACACGCCGTTGTTGTATTTGCCGTTCTTCGCGCCGCCGTCGATCGTCACGCCCGTGATCAGCGCCTTGTTGTGCGACAGATAAAGCGACCGCGTGTTGTTCGCGCCCAGATTCCGGATCACGAC
>DCIH01000034.1:0-1152 GCA_002317575.1 Verrucomicrobia bacterium UBA1731
CGAACACGCCGTCCAGCACCTCGATGCCGGCGAGCTTGCCCGCTTCGCGCGCTTCGGCGGCGCGCATCGGTATGAGTTCGTGCGGCGGAATCACCACATGGCCGAGCGACCCCGTGCAGAGATGCGCCACGGTCACCTTGTCGCCGCGCTTCACGCACTTCGCGAGCGTGCCCGCGCAGCAGATCTCCACATCGTCCGGATGACAGCCGATCGCCAATACGTTCATTTATGCTTTCTCCACTTTGATGCCCGTTTTGTGTCCGTTCAGATCCACGTCGCCCGCGCCGTCCGCGAGCACCAGTTCGTCCGCGAGGATCTCGCCCGCGGCGTACGCGCGGTGCGCTTCAAGCGCCGCCTTCATCTCGGCGTCGCACGAAACCGCCACGCGGATGCGCTGCGTCACTTCGAAGTCCGCTTGTTTGCGGAGATTCTGCACATGCGACACGAATTCGCGCGCGAGGCCCTCGGCCACGAGCTCGGGCGTGAGCGCCGTCTCGAGGCCCACCACCACCGCGCCTTCGGAGGCGACCACCATGCCGGCCTTGGGTTGACGGGTCACGATCACATCGTCCGCCGTGAGCGCGAAGCCCTCGATTTCGCAGGTGCCCGCAAAGGTCTTGAGCTGCGCGATGGCGGCTGCGACGGCCTTCATCTTGCCGCCGCACTTCTTGCCGAGCGTCTTGAAGTTCGCCTTGAAGCTCACGTCGCAGAGCTGCGTTTCGTCCGCCACCCAGTCGACGCGCTTCACATTCAGTTCGTCGAGGATGAGCGCCGCGAGTTCGGCTTCGTCCTTGCCGCCCTGCTCGAGACCGGCGATCTTGATCGCGCTCAGCGGCTGGCGCACCTTGAGGTCGTTGTCCACGCGCAGCTGGCGGCCGAGCTTGACCGCGGCCTGCACCGCGTCCATCGCCTTCTCGAGCGGCAGGTCGCGCGCGGCGGCGTCCGACGCGGGGAAGTCGCACAGATGCACGCTTTCGGGATCCGACGCGCCGCGCAGGTTGCGGTAGATTTCCTCCGCGATGAACGGCGTGAACGGCGCGGCCACCTTGGAAAGCTGCACGAGCGCGTAGCGGAGCGTGCGGTAGGCGCACAGCTTGTCGCCGTCGTTCTGGCTCTTCCAGAAGCGCCGGCGGCTGCGGCGGATGTACCAGT
>DCIH01000034.1:1182-1543 GCA_002317575.1 Verrucomicrobia bacterium UBA1731
ACGAACTTCACGAACGGACGCACCGCCTTCTGGAGATCGTAGGCGTCCATCGCCGCCGTGACATCCGCGACGAGCGTCTCGAGCGAGGAGACGATCCAGCGGTCGAGCACGTTGTCGGACGCGGGCTTCACGACTTCGGCGTCGTCGAAACCGTCCACGTTCGCGTAGGTGACGAAGAACGAATACGCGTTCCACCACGGAATGAGCAGGTCGCGCAGGATCTGCTTCACGCCGTTTTCGGAGAACTTGAGGTTCTCCGCGCGCACCACGGGCGAGTAGATCATGTACAGGCGGATCGCGTCCGCGCCGTAGGTGTCCAGCATCAGCGTCGGATCGGGATAGTTCTTCAGGCGCTTGGACA
>DCIH01000034.1:1650-1981 GCA_002317575.1 Verrucomicrobia bacterium UBA1731
TAGAACCAGCCGCGCGTCTGATCCAATCCTTCGGCGATGAAGTCGGCGGGGAAGAAGTCCTTGAAACTCGCCAGGTCGGCCTTGCCTTCGGCGTTGCCCATGTAGTGCTGCTGCGCGTAGGGCATCGAGCCGGATTCGAACCAGCAGTCGAGCACTTCGGGCGTGCGGTGGTAGGTCTTGCCGTCCTTGTTGATGACGATTTTGTCGATGAAGTGCTTGTGGAGGTCGGTCACCTTTTCGCCGGAGAGGTCCTCGAGCTCCTTGACGGAGCCGACGCAGATCATGTCCGACGGGTCGGCGTCGTTCACCCACACCGGGATGCAGCTGCCCC
>DCIH01000034.1:2013-2331 GCA_002317575.1 Verrucomicrobia bacterium UBA1731
CGCGAGATGTTCCAGTCGCGCGCCTGTTCGAGCCAGTTTCCGAAGCGCTTGTCGCCCACGTATTCGGGCGTCCAGTGCACCGCCGCGTTGTTCTTCGCGAGGCGCTCGTGGAGATCTTCGACCTTCACGTACCACGCATCGATCGCGCGGTAGATGAGCGGGGTGTCGGTGCGGTCGCAGAACGGATAGCTGTGCGTGATCGTCGCCTGATGGACGAGCTTGCCTTCCGTTTTGAGGCGCTTGATGATGTCCTTGTCGCAATCCTTGCAGAAGCGGCCCTGGTATTCGGGGATCTCGGCCGTGAAGTTGCAGCTCGCG
>DCIH01000034.1:2422-2876 GCA_002317575.1 Verrucomicrobia bacterium UBA1731
TGGACGATGCCCACGCCGTCGTCCGTGGTGACGTAGTCGTCGTTCAGCACGCGGAACGCGCCTTCGGCGGCCTTGTCGGCGTAGTACGGGAAGATGGGCTCGTAGGACGCACCCTTCAGTTCCGTGCCCTTGAATTCGGCCACGAGCTCGTACTGTTCCGGCTTCTTGAAGATGTGCGGGAGCCGCGCCTTGGCCATCACATAGACGGGCTTGGCCGCGTCCGTGATGTCGCGCACGGCGACATAGTCGATCGACGCGCCCGCGCACATCATGAGGTTTTCGGGGAGCGTCCACGGCGTGGTCGTCCAAATGAGGAAGTACACCGTTTTTTCGGCGGCGAGCAGCGCCTTCAGGGCTTCGCTTTCGCCCGAAAGCGCCTTCGTGCGCACCGTCACCGTCATGTCCTGGACATCCTTGTAGTTGGAGCCCGCCTCGAAGTTGCTGAGCGGCGTCG
>DCIH01000034.1:2908-3044 GCA_002317575.1 Verrucomicrobia bacterium UBA1731
AGGGCATGATGCGGTGGGACTTGTACACGCGGCCCTGGTTCCAGAGCTGCTTGAACACCCACCAGATCGTTTCCATAAACTCGGGGTTCATGGTCTTGTAGTCGTGCTCGAAATCGACCCAGCGGCCCATGCGCGT
>DCIH01000034.1:3054-7621 GCA_002317575.1 Verrucomicrobia bacterium UBA1731
GCGCGTGACGGTCTTCTTCCACTCCCCCACATACTTGAGCACCATCGAGCGGCACTGCTCGTTGAATTTGTCGATGCCGATCTGCTTGATTTCCGGCGCGCCCGCGACGCCGAGCGCGTCCTGCGCGAGCGCTTCGATCGGAAGACCGTGCGTGTCCCAGCCGAAACGGCGTTCCACATATTTGCCGCGCATCGTCTGGTAGCGGGGGACGATGTCCTTGATCGTGCCGGCCAAGAGGTGCCCGTAGTGGGGCAATCCCGTCGCGAAGGGAGGCCCGTCGTAAAACTTGTAGCGCTCCTTGCCCTCGTTCTTCTTCAGCGATTTCGCGAACGTGTCGTCTTCGGCCCAATACTTCAGCACCCCTTCTTCCATCTGGGGGAACTGAACCTTGTTCGATACCGGCTTGAACATCTCGTGTCTGTCTTTCTTCCTGAAACGTGAATGGCAGCGGCGATTATACCACTTTCGGCACCATGGCACAAAGGAACTTACAACTCCTTGACGCGGGCGTTGCGGAAGCTCACCGTGGAATCAGCATGGTTCTGCAGCAGAATGCGGCCTTCGGGCGTGAGGCCCCACTTGCCGTTCTTGTTGAAGTACTCCGTGTCCGCGTACTTGGACGCCTTGAACGCCTCCGCGAACGCCGCGCCGCCGCGCTCGTATTCGAGCACCTTGACGCCGTTGAGCCAATGCTCGACGTGCGCGCCCTTGGACACGACGCGCGCCAGGTTCCAGTCGCCCACGGGACGCATCAGCGCCGCCGCCGCGGGCGCGGGCATCATGTCGTAGAGCGCCGCCACGCGGCGGTTGCCGTCGCGGCCCTTGGTGGCGTCGGGATGCGCGGGGTCGAGAATCTGGTACTCGAGCGTGGTGCCGTTGTTGACCGTTTCGTCGTAGAAATACTTGATGCCCGAATTCGCCGCCGCCGTGAGACGGAACTCCACGCGGAAATCGAAATCGCGGAATTTGCGGCGCGTGACGATGTCCCCGCCGTACGCCTGGCACACCTTCTCCGGCGGCTTCTTGGTCCACGGGCCCACCACGTTGCCTTCCACGGGCAGCACGGTCAGCACGCCGTCCGGCTCGACGACCCAGCTCGCCGTGGGCCAGTTCGTGCAACCCTTGGTGGTCACCCAGTCGTTCGTGCAGGCGGGACCGTTCCACAGCGGCTCGAAACCTTCTTCGGCCGTGGCCATGTCCGAAAGGCCGCGGAAGTAGCCGATGCACTCGGCGATGCCGGCGAAGTTGTCCTCGAAATCGCGCTCGTACTCGAGCGAGCACACGCCCGCATAGCCCACGTCGCGCAGCGCCTTGAAGATGGCCGCCAGGTCCATCTGCCCGCGCGGCAGCGGCATCGCGAAGCCGTTCACGGTCGGTTCGGTGACGTTCTTCAGGTGGAAGTCGAAAAGCCGCGGCGCGTACTTGCGCACGGCGGCGACGGGGTCGGATCCGAAGCGGAAGTCGTGGCCGGCGTCGAGGCACAGGCCCATGCGCGGATCGAGGTCCTTCACCATCTCCCAGGCGGATTCGCCGGTGGGGAAGAGCTTCGGCACGTCCGGACCGTGGTTGTGGATCGCGTAGCGGATGTCGTACTTCGCGCAGAGGCCGGACACGTACTCGCACAGTTCGCGCGACGCGACGCGGCCGCCCCAGACGTCCTTGCCGCCCGGCGGAATCATGTACGGAACGCCCACCACGATCTTCACGCCCAGACGTTTCGCGAAATCGAACGCGACGTCGGCTTCCGCGTGCGAACCCATGTAGACGGGCCCCACCGCGTACGGCGTCACGCCGCGGGCGGCGCATTTCTGCTTGAACGCCGCAATCTCGGCGTCCGTCGCCTTGTACGAGAGATGGAAATCCTTCACGCAAAGCCAATGGATGTCGAGTTTCTCGAGCGCCTCGAGCATCTGGTCCACGGTCTGCTTGTGGTACGTATACCCCGCCATGCCGAACCGCGGACTGGGCTGGGCCGCCCCCGCCGTCATCGCGACCAGCGCCGCAAAAATCATCAACTTTTTCATGCCTAACTCCTAACCCCTAACCACTGACCCCTAATCTTCCCGCACTTCGCTTTCGCTCGAACGGCCGCCGTACGGCGGCGGCGAAACGCGCGCCCAGCGGTCCGCGTCATCGAACCCCCAGCGCTCCTCCATGAGCGCGGCCTGATATTCCCGATAGCCCTCGCGCCAGATCATCCACGCGATCAAAATCGAAATGAAGCCCCAGCCGCCGCCGGTAACCATCGAATGGAACCCGCGCAGACCCAGAAGCACCGCGAAGACGCGCCCCACGACCATCGCCGCCTTCGTCGCCTTCGCGCGCGAGGTGAAGATGCGCGCGACGCTGCGGAAGATGCGCCCGCCGTCCATCGGAAATCCGGGCAACAGGTTGAAACCGCCGAGCATCATGTTCATCCACATCGCGTACATGAGCAGGATCGTCGTGAAGCGGTCGCGGACCGGCAGAAACGCGAGCGCGCACCAGGCGCCGAGCGCGAGCGCAAACGAAACCGCCGGGCCCGCGATCGCCGTGAGGAATTCCTGGGACGCCTTGCGCGGCAGCGAAATGAGCGACGCGCATCCGCCCAGAAGCGACACGGTGATGTCGCGCGTGCGGTAGCCGAACGCGCGCGCCACCAGCGCGTGGCCGAGTTCGTGCGCGACGATCGAAAGCGCGAGCACGATCGCACAGGAAACGCCCACCGAAAACGAACCGAAGTCCGTCACGAACAGGAGCAGCAGAATCGCCAACGAGAAATCCAGGTAAACCGGAATCCCGAACGCGTCGCAGATTTTGAACTTACGCGGAAACATGCGAAAACCTCACCACGGCGAGACCGTGGACGACGGGATCTGCTCGTTGTACCAACCCGTCTCGCGTTGATCCGCGAGTTTCATGTCCCAGCCCATCTGCCTGAGATGCGTCGGGAAATACGCGCCGTTCGACACGCGCGCGCCGCCGCACCACGCCGCGTCCGCGGTGGGCACGAAGATCTTCCCGTAGCTCCGGCCGTAAAGGTGGTGCCACGAGGTGCCCAAAACGCCCGTCGCGCCCGCTTCATGCGCGGCCTTGCCCTGCGCGCGCGTTGCGTCCGGCGACTCCCAGGGGCATGTGAGCACGTCAAAACCGGCCTTGCGGAAATGCGCGAATGTGGGATACCCCTCGGGCGAGACGCCCGCGTTGTAGAACCAGTCGCAAATCATCATCTCCTTCGGAAGCAGCCCGAGGAGCTTGTCCGCGTTCTTGCCGTTCGCGTAGAAGCGACCCCACTTGCCGTGCTCGAGGAGCATGTCGTGCCACATCATCGGACGCGCGCCGCGCGCCGTGAGCACCTTGGACACCTCGGTGATCGCGTTCGCCACGAGGGACGGGTAATCCGCCGCGCGGCACGTGGGGCAGCTGGGCGCGTCCGCCTCGTCGCAGCCGACGTGGAAGTACGGAGGATTCCCGAACGCCTCGTGCATCTCCACCGCAAGCGCCTTGATCATCTTGAGCGCTTCGGGATTGCTGAGGCACCAGTTCCAGCCGTTGCGCGGCTCGAAGATGGGCTGGTATTCCGGGTGGAAGTCGAGGCCCGCGTTCTTGCCCGCGCTCTCGCGGCTCATCGTGGCGTGGCCGAAGATGTTCAGCTGCGGCACGAGCGTGACGCCGAGGTCCTTGCCGAGCGCCACGAGACGCGCGACTTCCGGCTTCGTCATCTTGCCGTCCGCCCAGCCGTACCACGGATACTTCTCGCTGCGGAACGCACCCCACGTTTCGAGCACGACGACGTTGAACTTGTAGTAGGCCGCCAAGCGGATCGCGCGCTCGATCTGCGCGGCGGTCGTTTCCGGAAACCAACACAGGTGCATCCCGCGGAACGCGAACGCCGGCGCGTCGGAGATCTTCGCCGCCGGACAGATCCACCCCTGCACCGTCGCCGTGCCGCGCTTGGGCTGCACCATCTGGCGGAGCGTCATGAACGCCCAGCGGACGCCGGCGAAACCGGCGGCGCGGATTTCGACGCCGCGCTTGTAGGTGAGCAGACGGTACTCCTCGGGGCCGAGATTCTCGACGGGCGCGAGCGCGGGCGTCTCGATTCTGCAGGAAATGCCGAACGCCTCCTTCACCTTCGCGGAAAGCCACGCGGCGGCGGCGGCGCCGTCTTTCGGACACGTGAGGCGCAGGATGAAGCCGTCGTCCAGTTCCGTGCAGACGTCGAGCCGCCAGTCGGCCTTCTGGGGCGCCGGCACGATCGCGGGTTCTTCGAAATCGTAATCGGCCGCCAGAACGCCCAAAGACGCCACGGCCGCCACCAATGCGAGCAGCTGTTTCATAGGAACGGCATTATACCATGCCGCCCCGCGTTCCGCAATCAGTGGACCTTGCCGAAGAGATTGCCGTAGCGCTTCAGATTGAGCGCCTCGACGAACGACGCGATCTTCGTCACCGTGGAGCACGGGTCGATCGACGCATCCATGCAGTCGCCCTCGAGCATCAGCAGCGGCACGCCGGTTTCGTCGAGCGTTTCGCGCAACTGCTTCGAGAACGCGCGGTCGGCGAGCGAACAGCGGCCGAAGCCGTG
>DCIH01000034.1:7636-10789 GCA_002317575.1 Verrucomicrobia bacterium UBA1731
TGCGTGTAGAGGATGACGCCGTTGAACTGCGCCGCCGGAATCGAACGCTTCACGTACTCGACGCGCAGCGACGGATCGAGGAAGCCGCTCATCAGCAGCTTCTTCGCGAGCGAACGGAGCGGATCCTTCGGGTCGAGCGGATCCCAGCCGATGAAGTTCGTCTCCTCGAAC
Organism: Verrucomicrobia bacterium UBA1731; assembly: GCA_002317575.1. GTDB lineage: Bacteria > Verrucomicrobiota > Kiritimatiellia > RFP12 > UBA1067 > UBA1731. Next base: position 7,808 of record DCIH01000034.1, read on the forward strand.
ACGATCGGGGCGTTGCACTTCGTCTCGATGAAATCCAAGTGCCGCGAATCGTAGAACGGCGGCAAATGGAGCCACAGGAGACGATGCGTGTCCTCGAGTTTGTAGCGCTGCTCGGCCCATTTCTTTTTCGCGAGGAGTTCTTCGTAGTACGCCTTCTGGATGTCCACGAGATCCTGCGAACCCCAGAGCTGCGAGAAGACGACGGCGTTGTAGATCGCCTCGCTGCCGCGCACGAGCGGCGGCGACGTGAAGCGGAGCATCTGGCACTTGCGCGCGTAATCCGCCGCTTCGTTGGAAAGGACGCACGCCTCCTCGAGCCGCGCGGGGTCGAGCTTCTTCCCGAACGCCTTCTCCATCAGGCAGATCGACTCGGCGAGACCGTCCGCGATCGCCTCCACCGCGTTGCGCGAGCGGGCGCTGATGGGCGTCTGCAGGGAATAGAGACGGTCGGGGATCTTGTATTCGCGCACGAGATCCTCGAACACGCGCTCGGCCTGCTGGCACGGTTGCGAGGTGGACACCACGAACTCGGGCTTCTCCAGCGGCATGCCCTCGAGCATGCGCAGGAACGAGCACGTCTGCTGGTCGAACCCCTTCTGCGCGGCGACGCCGAGCGCCTGCTTGACGCGGTCCGCCTTGCGGGCGAAGAGCGCGGCGTACGTTTCGAGCGTGCGCACGCGGCAGCCCATCGCGTTGAGGATTTCCGTGGGGAAGAAGAGGTTGCGCCACACGAGCGGACGCTCGTCGTCCTTCGCGAAGAAGTCGCGTTTCGTCGTCTTGACGCGCAGGAGCATCGACTTGCCGCGCGTGGGCTCGTACTCGACGCGGCCGGGTTCGAGTTTGACGCGCAGCTCGTCGTACTGCTTCGCGAGCACGGCCGCGCCCAGGGCCCCCATCACCTCGTGATGCTGGGGGATGATGATTTCGCTGCCCGTGAGCTTGCCGAGGAAGAACGCCACGGCCTTGTTGAACGCCACGCCGCCCTGGAACAGGATCTTGCGGCCGGGGCAGTGCAGCAGCAGCTGGCCGACGGAGTTGAGGATCGTGCGCGCCTGCGCCTTGCACGCGCCGGCGAGCAGATCGCCGATCGGCACGCGGTTCTTGAACTTGTTGATGCTCGTCGCGGACAGAACCGCGCACACGGAACTGAATTCCGTGTCGGACTCGTAGTTGACCTTCTCGGAGACCTCTTCGACCTTGACGCCGAGCTTCTGGGCGACGGAATCGAGGAAGCTGCCCGTGCCGGCCGCGCACACGCCGCTCATCATGCTCGTCCAGAGCTTCATGATCGGGTTGTACACCATGCACTTCGAGTCCTGACCGCCGCAGTCGATGATCGCGTCCACGTCGGGATGTTCGAACTTGGCGCCCGCCACGTGCGCGGAAACCTCGCTCACCTGGAAATCGTAGGGGATGAAACGCTGCGTGTCGGAAACGATCTGGCTGCCCGTCACCACGACGGCCGCCATGTCCGCGAATTTGATGTTGGCCTTCTTCAGGAATTCGTCCGTGATCTTCCGCACCGATCCCATGCTGCAGTTGCCGCAGCCGCTGCAATGTCCGGTGCAGGCCAAGCGGCCGGAATCGACGGGCTGCGTGCGCTGGTACGTCGACGAGACGACCTTCCCGGAAGCCGAAAGCACGACGGCCTTGAAGGTCGTGGAGCCGATGTCAATTCCCAAATAGCGTTTTTCGTCCATCTCACTCAACTTTTTTCGTGAAAAATGTTCGGGTAGTATACCACAATAAAACACTTTTGCAATGCCGCGACGGCCTCAATCATCCTCCGGCGGCGGAAAAAAATGGCGAAAAACCGCCCGAAGGGCCGCACAAACGAAAACAACCGCCGAAAAGCCGAAGAACGAAGTCGAAACGTCGTCGGACGCCCCGAGCTCGAACCCCGCCTCGATGCGCAGGGCGACGCCCATGCCTGCGAGCGCCAGCCCCACGAAGCACAACAACCACTTCCGCCAGAAGCGACGAGGCCGCCGCCTCTCCGGCCGCCGAACCACGCCGTACGCAGTCAAACCTCGCTTGCCTTCAAACTTCAAACTTCAAACTTCGAACTTCAAACTCAATTCGGCTTGTAGGAATCCTTGAGCGTCACCGTGCGGTTGAACACGGGCGCGCCCGGCTTGGAGTCCTTTTCGTCCGCCACGAAGTAGCCCGTGCGCTCGAACTGGAACTGCTCGCCGCCCTGGGCTTCCGCCAGCGCCGGCTCCACGCAGGCCGTGACGACCTTGAGGGAATCGGCGTTCAGGTACTTGAGGAAGTTCTCGGAACCGTCCTTCATCGGGTTGGGATCGGTGAAGAGGCGGTCGTACAGGCGCACTTCCGCCTTCACGCCGGCCGCGGCGTCCACCCAGTGGATGGTGCCCTTCACCTTGTGGCCGTCCGACGCATTGCCGCCCCAACTGCCTTCGTCCCACGTGCAGTGGACGACCTGGACGACGCCATCGGCGTCCTTCTCGAGGCCCGTGCACTTGACGATGCACGCGCCGCGCAGGCGCACTTCCTTGTCCGGCGCCAGGCGGAAGAACTTCTTTTCGGGGACTTCCATGAAGTCCGCGCGGTCGATCCACACCGTGCCGGAGAACGGAACCTTGCGCACGCCCGCCGCTTCGTCGATCGGATTGTTGGCGAGCTCGACCTCGCGCACGCCGTCCTTCCAGTTGTCGATCACGAGCTTCACCGGATCGAGCACCGCCATGCGGCGCGCGGCCTTCTGGTTGAGCTCCTCGCGCACGCACCACTCGAGAAGCGCGGGATCGGATTCGGACTCGACCTTGGTGACGCCCGCGCGTTCGCAGAACTCGCGGATCGCGCCCGGCGTGAAGCCGCGGCGGCGCATGCCGCACACCGTGGGCATGCGCGGATCGTCCCAGCCCGCCACGCGCTTTTCGGTGACGAGCTGCAGGAGAAGGCGCTTGGACATCACGGTCCACGTGATGTTCAGTCGGGCGAACTCGCGCTGCTGCGTGC
>DCIH01000034.1:10923-11294 GCA_002317575.1 Verrucomicrobia bacterium UBA1731
GCGTCCTCGATCGGGTGCGCGAAATCGTACATCGGGTACACGCACCACGTGTCGCCCAGGTGGTAGTGCGACACATGGCGGATGCGGTAGATCACGGGATCGCGGAAATGGATGTTGGGCGAAGCCATGTCGATCTTCGCGCGGAGGCACCATTCGCCGTCGGCGTACTTGCCGGCGCGCATCTCGTGGAAGATCCTGAGGTTGCGCTCGGGGTCCGTGTCGCGCGAAGGCGAGGGCTTGCCGGGCTTTTCGGGCACGCCGCGGTATTCCTTCCACTCGTCCTGGCCGAGATTGCAGCAGTAGGCCTTGCCGGCCTTGATCAAGTTCTCGGCGATGGTGAACATCTGGTCGAACATGTTCGACGCGTTGTA
>DCIH01000034.1:11381-12519 GCA_002317575.1 Verrucomicrobia bacterium UBA1731
TCTCGGCGTATTCGTCGGACTCCTTGGTGGGGTTCGTGTCGTCGAGACGCAGATGGCATTCGCCGCCGAAGAGCTCCGCCATGCCGAAGTCCACGCAAATCGCCTTCGCGTGGCCGATGTGAATGTAGCCGTTCGGCTCGGGCGGGAAACGCGTCACGACCTTGCCGCCGGTCTTGCCGGCCTTCACGTCCTCGTCGATCCACTGCCGGAGAAAATGCCGGCTCGTATCCGATTCACCTTCCATAAGCGCCTTCTTTTCACGTAAAACGCGGCGCCGCGGCGCCGCGCGATGATACTGGCAGGGTTTTGAACGCTCTTACCAGTTCGCCCGGACAAACGGGAACCAGCGACGCTGGACCATCGGATCCGTGACGACGTTCACCAGCCCGATCTGCCACCCGCCAAGCTTGTTCTCGACGTTGACGACGCCGATCTGGCAGCCACTGAGCCGGTCGGTGCAGTTGACCACGCCCATCTGGCAACCGTAGAAATCGCTTTCGACGGCGTTGTACAGGCCCAGCTGGAAACCCACGGCGTCCGTGCCGCAGGCGTTGTAGCACCCCAGCTGGAAGCCGTTGGCGCGCTCGCGAACCATGCCGGCCAAGCCGATGTCAAGACCGTTGAGCCCGAGGCAATCGCCGTAGATGAGCGACAGGCGCAATCCGTTGATTTGCGTGGTCGGCACGGGCAGCTGGCCCGGCGAGAAAATCGAAAACATGAAAATGCCAGATGTGTTGGCATGCGCCGCCAATCCGACAATCACCGCCAGCAGAAGCAACATTCTCTTCATGTCTGTACTCCGTTTGCGCCACCCGGACAACGGGCGGTCAGTTCTTGTAGACGACTTGCGGACCATGCCCCTTGCGAACGCGCACGACGCCGATCTGGTACCACGGCTGGCGGATGTTGCGGAACACCGCCTTGAGGCGCGGCAACTGCGCCTTGGGCAGGATGATCACGAAGCCGATGCCCATGTTGAACACGCGATACATCTCGTCGCGTTCGACGCGCCCCTGACGCTCGATGAACTTGAAGATCGTGGGCGCTTCCCACGTGCTGCGGTCGATTTCCGCCACCACGGCCTTCGGCAACACGCGCGGAATGTTGTCCGGAAAGCCGCCGCCCGTGATGTGCGCCA
>DCIH01000034.1:12531-13016 GCA_002317575.1 Verrucomicrobia bacterium UBA1731
GCCATGCCGTTGATCTTGATCTTGTTGTCCATCAGCCGCGTAACGGGCTTCAGGAAGCTCTTGTGAACGGCCAGAAGCGCCTCGCCCACCGTCTGGTTCGTGCCCGGAAGCTTGTCCTTGGGCGTGAGCTGGCAGATGTCGAAGAACACGCGGCGCGCCAGGGAATAGCCGTTCGTCTGCAAACCGCCAGAAGGCAGACCCACGATCACATCCCCGGCGCGGATCGACTGGCCCGTCACCAGCTGCGAGCGCGAAACCGTGCCGACGATCGTGCCCGTGAGGTCGTATTCGTTCACGGGGTAAAGACCCGGCAGTTCAGCTGTTTCACCGCCCAAAAGCGCCATGTTGTTCTCTTTGCAGGCCTTGCACAGACCGGAGACGATCTGCTGGAACACGTTGCCGTCGAACTTGGAGGCCCCCACATAATCCATGAAGAAGAGCGGACGCGCGCCCTGCACGAGAATGTCGTTCACGCAGTGGTTGAC
>DCIH01000034.1:13035-28617 GCA_002317575.1 Verrucomicrobia bacterium UBA1731
GACCGTGTCGTGCTTGTTCATCATCACCGCGACCTTGAGCTTCGTGCCCACGCCGTCGGTGGAGGAAACGAGCAACGTGCTCTTGGAAGATCCCTGCGGCAAACGGCACAAACCGCCAAAAGAACCGATTCCGCCAACAACATTCACGGTTTTGGTCTTACTGACCATTTCCTTGACCGCCCTGAGCGCCGTCATCTTGCTGTCAATGTTGACGCCGGCCTGGGCGTACGCGGAATGCTGGACTTTCGTGCTCACGCTTGTCTCCTTATTAAGGGGAAAATTTACGGAATTATACTATGCGCGAAGCCAAAACGCAAGCATTATCAGCGCGTCACCGTCGCGCGGACCGGATCCACGCGGATGCCGCGACACGCCGCGATGCAAATGCCGTAGTTCACCACGGGGACGCCCGCCGCTTCGCAACGTGCGATGCGCGCCAGCACGGCCCGTCGCGTGAGCATGCACCCGCCGCAGTGGACCACGAGCGCATACCGCGAAAGATCGTCCGGGAAATCGCCGCCGGACGAGAACGCGAACATCAGGTCTTTGCCCGTTTTCCTGCGGATCCACGCCGGCAGCTTGACGGAACCGATGTCGCCGCACTGCCGCCGATGCGTGCAGCCCTCGGAAACGAGCACCTTGTCGCCGTCCTTCAATGTCTCCAACGCCGCCGCGCCGGCGCAAAACGCCGCCAAATCGCCCTTCGCGCGCGCAAAAAGAACCGAAAAAGATGTGAGCGGCACGCCTGCCGGCACGGTGGCGGCGACCGCGCCAAACACCTGGCTGTCCGTGATCACGAGCGCGGGATTGAGCGCCAGCGCCATCGGAAGTTCTTCGACCTGGCAGACGACGGGCACGGCATGCGCATCCAGGAGCTCGCGGACCACCTGTTGCTGCGGCAGAATGAGACGACCCTTGGGCGCCGAACCATCCTGCGGGCACACGAGCGCCACCAGATCGCCCGGTCTCGCCAAATCCGCCGCCAATGGACGCTGCGCGTCCGCGATGGAAACCGCGGCCAGCTTGTCCTTGAGCGCTTCCACGGCGTCGCCGCGGAAGAACTCGAGCACCGGCACGCCCCGTTTCGCGCAGTCGTCCCACACCCGCGTCTCGCACGCCTCCCGTGCGCGCACGCCGCGCGCGCAATCGTACACGAGCACGGCGATGTCCGTCTTCTCCAGGACGGCGAACGACTTCCTGATGCGCTCAAGTCCCAATTCGCCTTCGTCGTCGAGTCCCGCCGTATCCGTCACGAGACACGGACCGAGCGGCAGGATCTCCATCGCCTTCGACACGGGATCCGTCGTGGTGCCCGCGACATCGCTCACGATTGACAGATTCTGGCCCGTCAGCGCGTTCACCAATGTGGATTTCCCAGCGTTGCGCTTGCCGAAAAAAGAAATCCGCACGCGATTGCCCGAAGGCGTTTCGTTCATTCCCGCCATCACGGCTCCTTGCACAAGGCGCGAATCGGACAATCCGCGCACTTCGGGCGCAACGGTCCGCACCGCGTCTGCCCGAACGACACGAGATGCGAGTTCCATGTCTTCCAGTACCTGACCGGCAGCAGACGCCGAAGCGCCATTTCCGTTTCCAGCGGCGTTTTCGTCTTCACGAGCCCCAGGCGATTCGAAATCCTGTGCACGTGCACGTCCACGCAAATCGCCGGCAGACCGAATCCGACCGCCACCGTGAGGTTCGCCGTCTTGCGGCCCACGCCGGGCAGCTCGCACAAATCCTCCACCACGTTCGGCAGCACGCCGCCGAACTTTTCGCGCAGTACGCGCGGCAGCGCCTTGAGATGCTTCGCCTTGTCGCGATAGAACCCCACGGGATAGACGAGCTTCTCGATCTGCTTCTCGTCTAGCCGTTCCAGCTCGTCCGGCGCAATGCCGCCGCCCGCGCGCCCGCCGTTCGCAGCGGCGAAAAGACGCCGCACGGCACCGGCCGTGCACGAATCCTTCGTGCGCGCGCTCAGAATGGTCCCCACCAGAACGCTGAACGGATCGTGCGTCTGCGCCTCGATGAGCTCGATGATCGGCGCGGGGTGCGCCTTGAATTCCTTCTTGAGCGCCTTGTCGATCGCCGCGATTTTCTTCAGGATTTCCATGCTCACGCCTCCGACACGATCCGCATCGCGTCCGATTCGATTTCGAAAAGCCAGTCGTTCCGGCACACGTCCGCCACGATCGCCCGTGCGCGCGCGCCCGGAAATTCGGGATGCGCGGCGCACCACGCCTCCCAGTCGGCACGGTACGCTTCGCGCTTCAGGTACACGAGCGCGCCGGACACGTCGGCCAGGGACAGTCCGCGCGATTCGTAGATGGCCGACACCGCGCGCATCGTGCAGGCGATCTGCGCGGCGACGTCCCCGACGTGCGCGACATCGTGGCTCGCGGGATCCAGCGACGCCGTGCCGCTCACCACCACGCGACGCCAGCCCGGCGTGACCACCTCCGCGGCGCGCGAAAAGCTCGAACCGTACGCGAGCGCGGGGCACTGCAGCGGACTCGGGATCGCGCGGAACGCCAGCGTTCCCGGCGCCTTGGCGCGCGCGGCGAAGACGCCCATGACGATCTTCGCGTCCGCGCCGGAACGCCAGCCGATGCCGGTGGACGCCGGCACATAACGGTCGTAGACGCCGCGCGCACGGAAAAACGCGTCGCGCGCGCGATTCAACTCGGAATACCAGTCGAGGATGCCGTCGCCGTACAGCCAGGTGCGGACCACATCTTCGAACGCGAACCCGGCCTCGGCCAACGCCGCCTCGACGGCGCCGAAACAGCTGGACACCTGTTCGCCGGGAGTCGCCGACGCGTCCGGCGGCAACACGCCGGTGAGCAACGCATACATTCCCCAGGCGTCCTCGGAAACGGCGCCGAACCGCGTCGTGCGCGTTACCGTGCCGGGCAACGCGAAGGAAATCGGGGGAAAGCGCGCTTCTGCCGTCATCCGGAAACCCTCACCGCCGAAGCCATCTGTAGCCGAAATAGCCGAACCATTCGCGGAAAGACCGGACATTCAGGTCGAGCGCGCGTGAATCCGGCAGGAAATCATTAGCTTTGACGGGCTTCGCCGCGAAATACGAATTCTCGAAATCGGCCGGCGACGGCACGATGTCCAGCGACGGCGCATAGCGGTTGAAGGTGAACTGCGCGCGACGCATGTGCCAGGCGCTCGTCACCAGCAACACCTTCGGACGGCCCTCCGCGCCCGCGCCGACCAGATCCTGCACGGCGCGCGCCTCCTCTTCCGTATTGCGCGCGTCAAGGCAGGTGATCGCGTCCGCGGGCACGCCGAAGTCGCACAGCAGACCGACCGTGCTTTCGCGGGCCCCGTCCCCCGTGGCGACGATGCGCGGCGCCTTGCCGGCCCTGAACAGACGCGCGGCGTGCCACACGCGGTCGGCGTTCGAGAACATCTCCGCCACGTCACTCACATTCGTCGCCGCGTCCATGCCGCCGCCCAGGAGCACGAGGGCGGACGCCTCCGGATACGACGCGACATCCGGCACGCGACCGCCGGCCGTGAGATACGCGCGTTCGAGCGGCACGCCCACGAGCCGCCCCGTGACGGGCATGGCCCAGAACCACAACCACGCGAACGCCAAAACCAGAACCGCCCAGGCCATACGCACGCGACGCACGCGCCACAAAACGAGTGACGCCAGCGACGCCAGCCAGAAAAGAGCCAGCGGGCTCACGAGATAACCGACGATCTTGTTGGCGATGTACACGCGAAACGACTCCCGGCAGAAAGATCCATGACGAATCAGGATTATACCACATCACGAAATGGCGCGGTTACTTCGTCTGCTCAAGCCACGCACCCGCGGCGCGGTCGCCACGGGCGGCCCGCGCGCGCATTTTCCATTCCAGGGAAAGCCGCTCGTCCGCCGCGACGCCGCGGCCGAGCGCGTAGCACGTGGCGAGATCGTCCATGGCGGCGGCATTCCCCCTGTCGGCCGCCGCGCGGAACAGGCGAACCGCCTCAACGGCGTCTTCGGCAACGCCGTCACCCTTGAAAAGCGCCGCCGCATAGGCGACGGACGCCTCTTCGCAACCGCCGTCGGCCGCACGGCGGAACCATTCCACGGCCGCCTGCGCGTCACGTCTGACGCCTTCGCCCCGACGCAGCGCAAGACCGTAGTTGAACGCGCCATAGGCATTGCCGTAATCCGCCGACTTCGCGAACCATCTGGCGGCCATGGCCAAATCGCGCGGCACGGCGCGCCCCTCGCGGAAGAATCCGCCGATGGCGTTGATGGCCTCGGGGTGCCCGGCCTCCGCCGCCGCGCGGAAGCAGTCAAACGCGGCCGCGTCGTCGCGCGCCGCGCCAAACCCGCTTGAAAGGCACATGCCGAGATTGTAGCGCCCGTTGGCGTCACCCGCCGCCGCCGCACGTCTGAAACACGAAAGACCCTCGGCGAGCAGCCGTGCCGCCGCATCGGCGGCGCAGGCGGACTCCGTCGCGTGCTCCACGCACATCGTTCCCCAGGCATTCATCGCCTGCACGCTGCCGCGGTCCGCCGCGCGTTTGAGGAGATTCGTGTCGCCGATGTCCAGCGCCACCAGATACCAGGCAAGCGGATTTCCCGTCCGTTCGGCCAGCGCCTTCACCCGATCCGCGCTCCCGGCATGGTATTCGGACAGCTTCCGCGCGTCCAGACGGAACGCCGCGGGCGGATTCCCGTCGCGCGCGAACACGGCGACGACATACTGCTGCAAACGCAGACCGCGCGCCGCGGCGGCGGCGACCTCGTCGGCGGCCGCCGCGTAACGCCGGGGACTTCCCGCGGCGCGCGAGTCGAGCAGCCGCACGACGGCGTCGACATCCGAACCGCGCGACAGGGCGGCGATCAGCGACACGATGGCAAACGCAAGGCACGCCCTGCGGTTCATGCGCACGCCTCCTCGGCTGCGGGCAAATCCAAAACGAACGCCGCCCCGCCGCCTTCGCGCGCCAGCGCCCGCACGTCGCCGCCCATGCCGCGCGCCAGCTCGCGCGCCACCGTCAAGCCGATCCCGAAGCCTCCCGTGGCGCGCGATGCGTCGTCCGCGCCGCGCCAATGACGCTCGAAGCAACGCGCGCGATCGGCGGCGGACAAACCGGGACCGCGGTCGCACACTGCCAGGAAAACGCGTCCCGACGAAACAGACGCGGCAATCTCGACGGGACCGCAAGCCGCCGCGTATTTCGCGGCGTTGCCCACGAGATTCGCGACGATCCGGCGAACGGCGTCGGCGTCAGCCCGCGCCACGGCCGCTCCGCACGAAACCGTCAGCCCGTGCTCTTCGAACGCGTACCCGAGCGCGTCGGCCGTTTCGCGCGCCACGGCCGCCACGTCGACGGGATCGTGCGCGTAGGAACGCCGGCCGAGCTCGAGACGTCCGAACTCCAGCAGGTTCTGGACCAGCCGCGACATACGCCCGTTCTCGCGAAGGATGACATCGACGGCCTTGCGCGCATCGGCCTTGCCGTCATGCAGCAACGCCGCCCACAGGCCCACCGCACCAATCGGCATCTTCAGGTCATGCGCGACCGCATTCAGGAAGGCGGACCGCCTGCGATCCTCCTCCTGCGCGTTGCGCAAGTCCTTTCCGAGCATGGCGCCGAACGCAAGCGCCGTCAGGATCGCGAACAGTGTCATCGCCCCGAACGCCGAATACGTCCACAGGTGCTCGCCGTACGGCGTCTCTTCCAGAGGATCCGTCTCGAAGCCGATGACTTTGCCGTCCTTGTCATAGCGCCAGACGAAACGGCGCCCGCCGATCTCGGCGAACCCGGAACGGCGACGCGCGGGATCGTCCGTGCGCCAGACGCGGTTCGTATCCTGCAGGCACGCGACCGACTCCGCCGGCAGATTGGCGGAAGACACCAGTCCGCGTTCGGCGTCCCAGAGGAACACACGGCGCGTTTCCTCGGGAAACGACGACCGCCGAAGATGCTGTACGGCCTTCAGCGTCTCGCGGTCATAGGCCTCGCCCGCCCGCGCGCGCTCATGGGCGCCCAGACGCGAGAGCGACATGAAGCCGACAGCCCCCACCCCCACGGCAAACGCGACAAGCGACAGCGTTTTCCAAGTTGCGCTCGGGGCCATCGGCGCCGCTCCTCATTTCCTGAGAATGCGCATTTCGGCCGGACCGAGCGTGATCGTCTCGACCTTCCCGAATGTGTGCAGATCGAACGTGTGCGACCTGCGGAAGTCGATGTTCTTCAGGAAAATGCGGCCGTCTTCGGGAAAATAGGACGGAATCACATACTGGCATTCGCCGTCCGGCAGATCGGCGCCTTTGGCGCTCACGTACACGTCGCCGCGCGAAATGGAGGCGACGTATTTGTACAGGCATGTCATGAGGCCGTCGGAGCCGATATGCTCGCCGGCGCCTTCGTCGCAGTTCGCCACGGACGGATAGCACCATGTGTTCATGAAGAACACCTCGCCCTTGCCGCTCTTCGCCCGGACGATCACGGGCAGCTTCGCCTCGTCGTCCACCGCGAGCAACTCGTAGTTCGACTTGTCGCCCGTGAATTCGAGATCGCCGAGCTTCATGCCCATGATGCCGAAACGGCGCGGCCAGCGGATGCCCAGACAGTTGACCTTCGAGCGGTCGGCCTCGTTGGCCGTCGCCCACCAGATGCGGCCCGTCATGCCCTTCACCTTCAGTCCGCACAGTTCCGAGAAGTCGCCCTTGTTCACGAGATCGTCCAGCGTGAATGTCTGGTACTTGCGCGTCATGTCACAGGACAGGTGCGGGAGTCCGATCACGAGTTTTCCGCCGCCCTTCACATAGTCGCAGAGGATCTTGTACTGCTTCTTCGAGCAGGTGTTCCAGCCGGCGAACATGACGGCCTTGTAGTTCTTGAGCAGGTGTTCGGCGGTGACGTTGTCGTACGCGAAGCTCGCGAGATCGCACAGGCCATATGGCGCACCGGCGAGGTAGAAGTTACGATTCGGCGCGAGCACGTCGGCGGGACGCGGGAAGAACGCGTCCTTCACGAGCTCCCAGCTTTCCTCCGGCGCGCCGGGGAACCAGTTCACGTTCTTCTCCGCGATGCGCTGGGCGCCGCCGATCGGAATGGCCTTCTTGAGGTTCTCGCCGCACAGGTCGAAATTGCCCTTCGCGATCGCGAATGTCGCCTGGGGCTGGCCCTTGGGCGCGGGGTTCCTCTTCACGAACTCCCAGAACTTTCGCATCTCGCGACGGTAGCCCCTGCAGACCTCCGAATCGTAGCCGATCGTCTGCGCCTTGGCCTTGGCTTCCGCCATGAAGGGCTTGAGTTCTTCGGCGCTGGCGCCGTGGATGCCGGGCGCGCCGACCTCGACATGCGGCATCGCGTGAAGCGGCGAGTCCTCACACAGCACGCTCTGCACTTCCCAGTTTCCCGATTCGTTCACGATGATCTTCGCGCCCGTCATGTACTTGAGCTGGAATCCCGCGAACAGGAGCGGCATGCGGAGCGGGTTCGAATACGGAATGAAGGCGTTCCACTCGTGCGCGTTGTGCGAGCCCCACAGGGAAAGGCCGTACTGGCGCGCGACGCCGCGCTCGAGCGCGGATGACAGGAGCATGTTGCGGAACGGCATGTCCTCCGTGCACGGCACGTCGATGCCGCCGGCGACCTGGTAGTCCATTGAGAAGTCGGCGCCCGTGGACATCACGTTGCCCCAGTCGGCCTTATGGCGCTTCTCGGCATAGGCGTGCACGCGGCGCATGAAGCCGTCCGCCACGTCCTTGAGCGTGGGATTCTCAAGCCCCTTGCAGTCATCCTCGCTCCAGTGAAAGCATTCGCCGGAATCGTGGCCGAGCCACTTTCCGCCCACGGACCGGATGCGCCTGACGGCGTTGGCGTCGCCGTCGGAATAGATGTTCATCGAATAGAGGCCGTTCTTCGCAGCCTCTTCGACATACTGCGCGAGCTGCCCGCCCCACTGCCAGAACTGCAGGCAGTTGCCGAGGTTCTCCGTGGCCGTGACCACGATCTGCGTGGAGATCGGCGGCCGCGGACCGGTCCAGCGGCAATGCGCGTGCCCCGTGTAGCAGAGCCCCACATCGTTCTTGTCGTTGCTGCCGCCGTAGCAGGCGCTTCCGAAGAACAACCCCTCCGCGGGCAGCTCGATCGCCGGCGTCTCCGCGCGCGGCAGCGCGATGATTTCCTCGCCCGTCAAGGGCGCGCCGAAGGCCGTGGCGCCGACCAGGATCCCGAATCCGACCAAGGTGCGTTTCATCGTCTCGTCTTTCCTTTCATCCTACCGGCTGCAGCAGCCAGCGTTTGTTGAACCAATACCATTGTTCCGGCGTCTTCTTGAGGGACGCGTCGATGAGTGCGAACGCTTCGCGCGTAAGCCGACGCGCCTCCTCCTTCTTGTCCGTCGCCGAAGGATCGGGCCTGAGCGCGCCGAGATAGTCGAACGCGTGCTTGCCGTGTTCACGGCGCATCACGGCCACGACGATCGGCGCGCCGGCCTGCACGGCGAACAGGGCGCCCGCGTGCGACACGTTCGCCGTGCCGTTGAAAAACGGCACTTCCACGTCTTGAGCGGGCGCGCGCAGATCGGGCAGGATCGCGAATGCGCGCCCATTGCGCAACCGGCCGAGAATGTCCCTGAGCGTCGCCGCGGAACCGCGCTCCAGCACATCGATCGTGCCGTACTGCCGCCGCATCCATGCGTTGACCAACGGGTTGCGCTGCTTCGCCGCCAGCGCGAAAAGCGGAATGCCGCACGCCGCCATGGCCCAGGCGGCCATGTACCAGTTTCCCGCGTGCGGCACCATGATGACGACGCCCTTGCCCTCGGCCACGAACCGTTTGAGAAGATCTGCGTAACGGTCGGCATCCACGACATGCCTCCCGATCCATTTCCGGTCGAAGCGCGGCGCGCGGATCATCTCCACCGCGCTGACAAGCACATTGGCGAGCGACGCAACCGCGATGCGCGCGGCTTCAGCCTCCGTCTTTTCGGGAAAGCAACCGCGTATGCGCCCAAGCGTGCGCGCGCGCTTGAACCCGAACACGCGGAACGCCGTCCACGCCAGAAGCCGAGCCGCAAGGCAGGCCAGCGGATAGGGCACGGCGTTCACCAGCGCGCACGCCGCGCGCAAGGCCGCGTACTCGATCCAGCATGTCGTGGACGATTTGCAGGCCATGGCCGGACGGTCATGCTTCCCGCAGAAGATTGCGGCGGTACAGCGCGCGCACGGCATCGCAATCCTGCGTGTGGCCGCTGCGGAACGACACGACCGTGCCGCAGAAACGATCCGGACCCGTCAGGGACAACGCGGCCAGCAGGTCGAGCGTGGCACGATGCCACACGGGCTCCAGGAACTTGTCCGTGTTCGCCAGCGGGAAACGCGGCGTGCCATACCAGCGCTTGCGGCCGTGGATGAGGATGTTGTTCTTGTCGTAGCCGAGATTGCGCGTGTCTGCGAAAAGCCAACCCACCGTCTTCGCGAGCTGGTACTGGCGGTGCGTGGCGTTCGTGCGGGCATAGGATGCGTAACGGAACGTGTCCGGCGTCACGTCGAACACAATGCGCTGCTTGCCGATGATCGTGCGCCAGTCGATGGCGACATCCAGACGCAGCCGGCGCGACCCGTCGTCCGGAAGAAACAGCAGAAAGTCGCCGCGCGTGCCGGCAAAGGCGAGCGGCTCCTTCACCGTAAGCCAGCGTACGGGTCTGTCCGTCTCCACGATGCCGACCTTCTCGACGGCGTCGACGAGCGGAAAGGAGGACTGGTCGAACAGCGGCGGATCGCCGGAGTTCGTGGAAAGGACGACATCGTCCAGCCCCAACCCGGCCTTCAGCGCGATGATGTGTTCGACCATGCGCAGGTAGTTGTGCGGCGAACCGCTGCGCAACACGAGATTGCGCGCGCTGGTCCACAGATTGGCGATGTCGACGGCCGTGTCGAGCTGCTCGGGCAGGTCGGTGCGCCGGATCCACCAGCCGGGACGCGAAGACGGGCCGAACGTGATGGTGCGCTTTTCCTTGCCACGGAATGTCCCGACGCCGGTGACACTCGCTTCGCCCTTGAGCGTGGTGCGGCATGCGGCGAAGGCCTGGACGCCGTCAGGCGCGAAGCGCACCTCGTTGACAGCTTGGTCACAGAAACGACGACGCGCTTCCGCCAGCTTGCGCGCGTCACCGGCCACCAGCCGGCACTCGGGATAGGTGAACGTCTGAACCATGCTCACTTGCCTTTTTTGTCCTTCTTGCCTTTTTTCTCCGTCGGATCGGCTTCCATGAAGGCCTTCACCTTCTCCGAGATCTCGAAGTTGAGCTTCTTCGTCTCGGCAATCGACACCACGGTCTGCAGCCACACGGCGAAATCGAGGTCGGCCGTCAGCTTCGGTACGTCGTCCGCGCCCAGCAGGAGCCCCTTGCCGTCCATGTCGAGAAAACCGACCCCGCCCGCGCCGTGGATCTTCTTGAGCGCAGCGGCTTCCGCCTCGTCCTTGATCCGCGAGAAGTCAGGACCGGCGTTCTTGCTCGGTTTGCCGCCCTTCTCGGGTTTCTGCGGTTCGAGCTGCCGGCGCCAGACCACCACGTTCATGTTCGCAAATTCCTTGAAGGGCTTGCTGCGCGAGAACGCCATCTTGAGCACGTTGCCGGCATCGCTATCCTTCACGTAGGCGTAGGCGAAGATGGGCTGCTGGCATGTCTGCGCCATCTTCACGGCTTCCGCGTATTTGGTGTATTCCTTGTACTGGCCGCGGGCCTTGTTCTTGCGCGCGGAAAGCATCTTCTTCTCCCGCGCTTCGGCGGCCTTCGCCTCCGCTTCGGCGGCCTTCGCCGCCGCCGCTTCCTCCGCGGCTTTTTGGGCTTCCGCCTTGTCGGCGGGCTCCGCCTTCGTTTCCGCCTTCTTGCCACCGGCCGCAAGGACGGCCGCCGCAAGGACGATTGCGGACGCGCACACGATGAGTCGCTTCATGTCGTTTCCTCCCCCAGACGGCGCGCCAGCCCCGGCAGTCCGGGATCCCGCGCGCCGGCCGTGACCAATGCGCCGCACGACGGCGCCCATGCGCGGAGCACCCGCTCCGCGTCCTCCAGATCGTTCACCGGAACGGCGCCGGGCACGAGCGCCGCCAACGCATCGGAATTGACGCTCCGGTCGGCCGTTCCGCCCGCGTCGTACACCGGCAGCAGCGCCAGATGGTCCATCAACCCCATCGTCTCGCGGAATGTCGCGGCCAGCGCGTCCATCATCTTCCGCAGCGGACCGTATCCGTGCGGCCGCCACAGCAACGCGACGCCCAGCGGATGCCGGTGCTTGAGCGCGCACAGCAGCGCGCGGAGCTTTTCGGGATTGTGCGCGTAGTCGTCGTAGACGACCGCGCCCGCGCACGTCCCCATGCGCTGCATGCGCCGCTCGACGCCGGGAAATGTCTCAAGCGCCGCATCCGCCGCCGCCGCATCCGCACCCAACGCCACGGCCATGCGCTTGGCCAGGGACCGGTTCTGCGCATCGAAATCGGCGGCTTCGTACCGCTCGCCGCGCGCATCGACGACGGGACCGGGCACATCCTTCACGAAGGCGTCGAACACCTCGTTCATCTCCGCTTCGGAATAATGGTCGGCGCTCGCGTTCGTGACGATGGCGGCATATGGCTTGAACGCCGTCAGCGATTTGTCGGATTCGTCCACTTCCGCGACGGCCCACTCGCCGCCCCCCCAGCGCACGGCGCCGTTCCAGCCGACGACCGCCGCACCGTCCACCACCACGGGATCGAATCCGCATGCACTCAGCACATGCCCCAACATCGCGGTCACGGACGACTTGCCGCATGTGCCGCAGACGGCAACGAGCTTCCGAGCGGAAAGCAGTTCGGCGAGCGCGGCGGCGCGATGCACGACGGGAATGCCAAGCGCACGCGCGCGGACAAGTCCGGGATTCGTCGCTTCGATCGCCGTGGAGACGACGACGCGCGTCGTTTCCGCTGTCACGCCCGAACCGTCGTCGGGATAGACGCGAACGCCCTGCGCCTCCAATCGGCGCAACGCCGGCGTCCCCAGCGTGCGGTCCGAACCGGAAACGGAACGGCCGGCGCAGACCATGGCCTGCGCCAGCGCGCTCATTCCCACGCCGCCGATGCCGAGGAGATGATCCATCACTTGAACAGGCTTTTCAACGCTTTGGCGCCGTCCTTGAGCCCGTCGGTGACGGCCTTCGCGCCTTCCGTGACGGCCTTCGTGCCGTCGCCCAGCGTGTCCGTCACGGCCTTCGCGCTGTTGCCCAGCGTGTCCGTCACGCCCTTCGCGCCGTCCTTTAGCGCGCCCGCCGCACTGCCAGCCGCGGAAAAAGCGGAGCCACCGGCCTCCATCACCTTGTTGCAGACGATCTCAGACACTTCGGAGAACGACGAACCGTTTTCGGAGGCGCCGATGCCGCTCAGCGACAGCGGCGGCACGGGAAGCGTCACGGGAAGCTCGGAAACCTGCAGTCGCGTGCCGCTGACATCCAGGGACTCGATGCGGATGCGGAACGGTTCGCCACCCGCCTCCGCGGTCTCCGGCGCGGACGGCTTGACATCTCCGGATCCCTCGGCGTCAAGCCCCAGCACGCCGTTGACATGCGCCAGGATGGCATCGACATTGTTCGTGCCGCCGTGGCTCTGGTAGCTGGCGTAGGCGCCGACGACGTTCACCCGCTCGACATGCAGGAAGTGGCGCAGGAGCGGCCTTACCGCGACCTGCACATCAACCGTGGACACGCTGAAGCATTCCTTGGCGGAGTAGCCGGGCGGATTGGCGAGATGCACCTCCTCGATGCGCAAGCTCCCCGTATAGGGGTTGAGACGGAACGCGTCCATGCGGAACGCGGTTCCCGTCAAACAAGGAACCACGGCCTCGGCAACCGTTGTCGCGACGGGATTGATCCACAGCGGCAACGCCAGAACGAACGCCGCGACCACCACCACGGACAGGACGACAAACGCCAGAACGACCTTGACCAACCGGCCGAAACAACCCGACTTCTTCTCTTCGCACATATTCACGATTCCTTTATGTCTTCAATTTTGATTTTCGTACGGTGCCCTGAACCGAGCGTCTCCACTTCCAGGATGTTGGGCATCCAACGCCCGTCGAACCTCTTGATGCGCGTGCCCCAGAGCCGCCGGACGGCCTTGCCCTTGGAGCTCAAGGTTTCGGCCTGCATGAGACAACCCGTCTTCCGATCCGCCCACAGTCGGACCGTCTCGGAGCCGTCCCTCGCCAGAATGACGTCGCACTTCTGGCCGTGCACGCTTTCCTGCTCGGGCTCGGGATCGAAATCGGCTTCGGGCCACCACAAAAAGTCCAACGTCAGGTCCTGCCACGCGATGTCGGTCTCGAGTATCTTCCCCTCCGGCACCTTGCCCGGACGCGTCACTTCCACTTTTTCAAGCACATTGCTCGTGCCTTTCTTGTAGAACGCCAACGCCACACGGGCCGGGACCTTCGTGCGGTCCATCATCAGCGAGAAATCGTATTCGCCCTGCACGAACCCCTTGCGCGTCCGCAGTACGATGGATCCGGCGAGCGTCAGGGGCTTTTCCGGCAACATCGCCCGGCAACGCGCCAGAATGGCGGGCGCATCCGGCCTCTCGGACTCGGCGGCGGTCTCCCCGGCGCAAGCGGAAGCCGCGGCGAGCAACGCCCCCATGAGCCAGACGATATGTAAAGCCCGATTCATTCGACCCCCAGACGGCGCTCGAACTTCATGTCGCGGGGACCGCCCACCGTGCGACCGAGTTCATAGTACTGGCGCGCCGACTTGACGCCTTCCTCGCCATCCATCTTCAACGACAGATGCGCCAGGTTGTAATACGGCAGATAGCTCTTGGGGTGCGCACGCATGGCCGCTTCCAATGTACGCCGCGCGGCGTAAAAACTTTTCATGCCCGTTTGCGCGGCGGCGCGGAGCAACAGCACATCCAGGTTCTCGGGCTGCTCCTTCTGAAGCGCCTCCAGGAGCAGATCCGCCGATGCATAGTCCCGCGCCTTCACTTCATCGTACGCCACCTTCAGACGGCCGGCGAAATCCGCAGGAAGCGCGTGCGCCTTGGCCGGCGACGGCGAAACGGCCCTGGCGGCGGCGTTCGTTGCGGCCGATGGCGCGCGTGCGACGGCCCGGGCGGCGGCATTCGTCGCGGCGGGAACGGCGCCCGCCCTCTTGCGCGCCCGCTCCTCGTCGTATCGCTTCTGCAACGCCGTCGTATCGCACACCGTGACCGTGCGCACGTTCTGGTTGATCTGCGCGAATCGGATCGAGTCGATGGCCGCGGACGTCGAGGCGATCTTGTTCCGCAACGGCGCGAACTCGGGCGTTTCCGCACGCTCCGGATTTTCACGCGCGACGCGACCGAGCTCGTCCAACGCCTGACGGTAGAAGTCAAGCGCCTTCTCCGCATCGCCCTTGAGGCCTTCGTCTTCCGCCAACTCGATCAGGTCGTTAGCCTTCTCGAGCAGACGGTGCAGACGCGGCGGCGCGTTCGTGTCGTCCTCCCCCGTGCCAAAGGGCCAAACCGCGGCGCACGCGGCGCACGCCGAAAAACACACGGCGACGAATGTCGGTATTTTTCTCATCGCACGACGAAGTTGACCATGCGTTTCGGAACGGCGATCACTTTCACGATCGTCTTGCCCGCCAACAGTTTGGCGATCGACTCGTCGGTCTCGGCGGCCGCACGCATTTCGTCCGGCGTCGCCGTCGCCTTCACGCGAATGCGGCCGCGCAGCTTGCCCAGCACCTGAACGGGAATCTCAACCTCGTCTTCAACAAGTGCCGCGGGATCAAACGCCGGCCACGGTTCGTAGGCGAGGGAACCCTTGTGCCCCAGGAACTCCCAGAGCTCTTCGCCGAGATGCGGCGCGAACGGCGACAGGCACAAGGTGAATGTTTCGGCCGCCTCGCGCGGAAGCTTGCCGGACTCCGACGGCCAGTCGTTCAGGAACACCATCATCGCGGAGATGCCCGTGTTGAAATTCATGGTCTCGAGATCCTCGCCGACCTTCTTGACCATCGTCGCGAGGACCTTGGCCTCGGGCTTCGACAGCGGACGATCCTCGATCGTCGCGTCGCCCACGAACTTGCAGGCGCGCTTGAGGAAGCGGAAGACGCCCTCGACGCCCTTCGTGCTCCAGGGCTTGACGGCCTGAAGCGGTCCCATGAACATTTCGTAAAGGCGCAGCGAATCGGCGCCGTAGTCGCGCACCACATCGTCCGGATTGACGACATTCTTGAGTGACTTCGACATCTTGGCCGGAAACTCGACGAGTTCCTCCAATTCGCCGCCGTCTTCGGCGCCCCACGCCTTGCCGTCCTTCCAGGTTATCTGGTCCATGGGAACGAGCACGCCGCGTTTCGTCTTGTATGCCATGCCCAGAATCATGCCCTGGTTGACCAAGCGGTGGAACGGCTCCTTCGTGGGCACCAAGCCAAGGTCGAACAGAACCTTGTGCCAGAAACGGGCGTACAGGAGGTGCAGCACCGCGTGTTCCGCGCCGCCCACATAGAGATCCACGGGCAGCCACTGCTTGAGGAGCTCGGGATCGGCGAAACACGTTTCGTTCGTGGGATCGATGTAGCGCAGGTAGTA
>DCIH01000034.1:28725-28857 GCA_002317575.1 Verrucomicrobia bacterium UBA1731
GCGGCGGCTCGCCCGTACCCGTCGGCTTGTAGTCGACCAGCTCCGGCAATGTGAGCGGCAGATCCTGTTCCGGCACAAGCGACTGCGTGCCATCCTCCCAGTGGATAACGGGGAACGGCTCGCCCCAGTAGC
>DCIH01000034.1:28894-42223 GCA_002317575.1 Verrucomicrobia bacterium UBA1731
AGCTTGTACTGCGTCTTGGCCTTGCCCACGCCTTTCTCCTCGAGCCACTTGATCATCGCGGGACGCGCATCCTCGACGGAAAGCCCGGTGAGGAATCCGGAAGAAACCATGACGCCCGACGCGATGTCGGTGAACGCCGCCTCGCCCACATACGGAACGGGGTCGGGCGAGGCCGTCTTGGCGGCGTCGCTGCCGGCGGCGGCAACGACCTGTACGATCGGCAAATTAAACACCTTGGCGAAATCGAAGTCCCGCTCGTCATGCGCGGGCACGGCCATGATCGCGCCCGTGCCGTAGGAGGCGAGCACGTAATCGGAAATGAAAATCGGAATGGCTTCGCCGTTGACGGGATTCACGCCCGAGACGCCTTCGAGCTTGACGCCCGTCTTTTCCTTGTTCAGCTCCGTACGCTCGAGGTCGCTCTTGCCGGCCGCCTTCTTCTGGTAGGCCTTGACGGCGTCGGCGTTGGCGAGCACGCCCGCAGCAAGCCAGTCGGCCACGAGCTGGTGCTCGGGACTGAGCACCATGTATGTCGCGCCGAAGAGCGTGTCGCACCGCGTCGTGTACACCGTGATTTTCGCGTCGGACTTCTTGTTCCCGAATACGACGCCGAAATCCACCAGCGCGCCCGTGGATTTTCCGATCCAGTTGCGCTGCATTTCCTTGATGCCTTCCGGCCAGTCGAGCTCGTCGAGATCGGACAGGAGACGCTCGGCGTATTCGGTGATCTTCAGCATCCACTGGCGCATCGGTCGGCGCTCCACGGGATGGTTTCCGCGCTCGGAGCGGCCGTCAATGACTTCTTCGTTCGCGAGCACCGTTCCCAGGGCCGGACACCAGTTCACGGGCACTTCGGCGACGTAGGCGAGACCCTTCTTGTAGAGCTGCTCGAATATCCACTGCGTCCAGCGGTAGTACTTCGGATCCGTCGTGTTGACTTCGCGGTCCCAGTCGTACGAAAAGCCGAGCATGCGGATCTGCTCGCGGAAACGGTCGACGTTCTTCTTCGTCGTGATCGCAGGGTGCGTGCCCGTTTCCACGGCGTACTGCTCGGCCGGCAGACCAAACGCGTCCCACCCCATCGGATGGAGGACGTTGAAGCCCTTCATGCGCTTGTAGCGGCACAAGATGTCGGTCGCCGTATAACCCTCGGGATGCCCCACGTGAAGTCCCGCACCGCTCGGATACGGGAACATGTCCAGACAGTAGAACTTGGGTTTGCCCGCGCAGTCGTTCGGGGTTTTGAATGTCTTCTCGTCAAGCCAACGCTTCTGCCACTTCTTCTCGATCGCCGAATAATTGTAGTCCATCTTCGTTATCTCACGCCTTGGCGTGTCCTTTTCTCTGAAACTTCACCCCCGTCGGCGCAAGCGCCCTATGGCTGCGCCGCCCGAAGCAAGGAGTTCGTCTGCAACATTTCCGGCTGCTGCGGAATGGCGCGCGTGTCGATGCTCCAAGAATAGAAGACATCCGCCCACGGATACAGGTACCATTTTTCGACGTATGTCGGGGACGTGTTCAAATGCGGATCCGCGATTTCGATTTCCGCGCTGTGCCGTTCGTCGAACGAATTGGGGCCGAACACGAACAGACGGAGCGGCAGATACGTCGAATCCGACGTTCCGACGTGCGTCTGCAGGGCGCCCGTCACCTTGAACGTCACGCTCGTCCAGTTGGCGGACGAGCCGGCGACGTAATTCGAACTGACCGATCCGGGCGCGAGACCGCGCAACGTATATGGCGAATGCGAGGCGCCGGTCGTCACGTTCGTCATGAACATCGTCACCTGCATGACGACGTTCGTGTACGGAACCCAGGCTCCCTCCACCCAATTCGAGCATTCGATGCGACGCACCGGCTGCGGCGGCGTCGGCACGTCGCCGCTCGGCTGCGAGCCGATGCCCGCGCAGAACCACCAATTGGACTCCGTGGGCTTCATGTCGAGCCAGTACATCTCTTTGATGGACATCAAGCGGTTCGTGTGGCCGCTCAAGCCGCAGAACCACGCCGGATAGATTTCGCCCTCGGGCATGTTCATGATCCAGTCGACCACGGTCGGATAATAGGGATCCTTTTCGTCGATATCCGCGTCCGTCACCTTGTGCGAAATGACGGCGTCGCCAACCACTTTGAATTCCTTCTTCGCGTCGTCGGGCAACCGCAAATCGCTGATTTCGTACACGAAGGTCCCGGACTGCCCCGCGACGCCGTCCGTCACCGCGACGCCGTTGGTGGTGACGCTCTTCATCTCGAACCACGGCTTCAGCACGAACGTGATGTTCGTGGAATAGGTGCCGTCGGGGCGCTGCGGCACGATGAGCACGATCGAGGTCTGGCCCGTCTTGCCCGGAATGGTCATCGTGAGGTAACCGATGGAATCCTTGCCGACGTCCGCGTACAGCCACAAATTCGTGCCGGTCGGCGGTTCGAAATAGTTCGGGTCGATGTACTGGTCGACGCCCGCGCGCGTGCGGTTGACCCGACCCGGCGTCTGGACCATGTCGCCCATCCAGGTTTCGGCCGATTCGCCGTGGTTCGTGTACACGCCCAACGTGCCGTCCGTCTTGTCGGCGCCCACGTAAATCCAGTTGCCCTGGAAATTTTTGTAGCGTGCGTCGTCTATTTCGCCCGTGAGCTTTTTGCAGTAGTTCGATCCTTCGTAGTTCGGCGAGGCCGAAATGGTGCGGCGGTTCGTCGCCATGAAAACGACCTCGTGCTCGACGATGCTGTTGGCGCGCACGAGCCGCAGCGCCAACGGCCTCTGCCAATTGAGCGTTCCCTGGGCAACGCCTTCCTCCGACGAACTGACCGATTTCCACGTGCCTTCCACCAGATCGTCCGCCAACGTGTGGGCCTTCGCCGTGGCGGGACTCTGGAGCGCGAAGAACGAATAGTTCTCCGTCGGGTACGCCGACCGGAACGTGCTGATCAGCTTGTTGTCGCCGCCGTACTCGCCCAAAACGGCGAGGTCGTAGCTCTTCGGATTGTTCATGCCCGCGATAAGCGTCAACCGCCACTTGCTCAGATCGTAACCCTGCGGAACGGCCATTTCCACCCACTGGTTGTTCGCCGCCGTGTTCTGATTGCCGGCGTCGAACGCATCGAAATCGTTGATTTCGTTGATCCACGCGCGCCGCGGCGAGATGGAGTCGAGAATGGTGTAGATGGAGAACTTCTCCGCCTTGTTCTGGCCGTATTCCTTGTTGTAGTCGAGCGGATGGTACCATGCCGGACGCGTCCAGTCCGCCATCGTCGCGCTGCTGGACATCGGGTTGCCGGCCTTGTCCTTGTACAGGACGGTAACCTGATACTGGAGCACGGCATAACCCTTCGCTTCGTCCTGCATCTGCGGCGGGATGAACGAACTGGGGTCGTCCGGCGAACTGCGGAACACGTACGGGCTGTCGGACGAACGCGGCAGCCGCACGTTCAGCACCGCCCCGGACGCCGTCTTCCACTGGTTGTATCCCCACGGATTCGTGCCGGCGTAGTAGCTCACGTACACCTCGATGGAATCCTTGTCGAGCTCGTCTTCGAGCTGCTGCACGGCCACGGACGCCTGCACGCCGAACGATTCGCCCGCCAGCGGCTGCTCGTTCGCGTCCAGGAGCACGGACGCGTCCAGCGCCGTCGTCTGGTCCTTGTAGTGGCGGAACACGCCGATGCTCTGCACGGCCAGCTTCGGCATCATCGGTTCGGTCACGGCGACTTCGTCGATCAGCACGCGCTGATGCGGCGGATCGCCGCGGCCGTTCCGCGCGCCCGCCACGGAAAGACGCAGCGCCTGGTAGTTGTTCTCGTCGTTGAGCATGCGCCACGTGAACTTCTGGAATGTGTTGCCCGTCACTTCGAAATTCGTTTTGACGACCCACTGAGCGTCGAGATCGGACGCATTCTTCGCCACGCTCACCGTCACCCAGCTCGACGTGGACTGCGTGATCGCGCCGTATTTGCGCGCGCGGAACGTCACCTGGCCGATGTTGCCCACGCCGTCCGCGTTCGCCATCACCGGCGTCTGAACGAACGGGTCGTGCAGATTCCACCAGGCGTCCTTGACGTCCCATTTCTCGGCGAACTCGGGGTCGTTGTCGACATGGCCCATGTCGGCCGTCGAGCCGGAGAAGTTGAGCGTGCACGACAGGCCCTGCGGCACGTAGGATGCGTCGGGCAGGTACATCAAACGCGAATTGAAGGCGGTGCGCAGGTTCCACCCCCACCAGTCGTAGGGCGTCAACGCCGGCTCGTCCCACGCCTGCACGCGCGTCAACGTCACGCTGCCCCAGGCCGGATCGTAGATCGCGCGGTTGTTGACGGCCTCCTCGACCACGGCGGGGTCCATCATCACGCGGAAGACGCCCACGTAGTACGGCGCGCGCAGGCCGAAGTAGAAGTTCGTCGACCCCATTTCGCGCTCGCCTTGCGGGATGTCCTTGAAGTCGATCGTCGCCACCGTGTGCCACAGGTCGCCGGGCTTGTCGTAGTCCATGCTCTTCGTGAGGCCGTAGATGGACGTGCCCGTCACGCCGTTCGTCGCCATCTGCACGAAGAGCCGCGCGTGTTCGTCGGCGTTGCGCCAGGTGAACGAGAACATCGACAAACCGAAGAGCGTCGGCGTGCGGATGCTCATCGGCTCGTTCGGGAAGCCGCGCATCGGCTGGAACATGCAGTACCGCGTCGAAGGCCGCACGCGCAGAATCACCGTGCCGCAACCGCCGCGGCCGCCGCACGCGGCCCACTGGTATCCGCGCGACTGGTTGTTGGCGTTGTCCCAGCGTTCGGAGTCCCACTTGCCCTGCCCGGCCACGTCCGTGGCGAGATACGCGCCGCCGCCGCCGCCGCCGCCGCCGAACCCGTCTTCGCCCTCGTAACCGGCGCCGTTGCCGTACGTCACGTCGACGGCGCGGAGGTTGGCGACGCCCATGCCGCCTTTTCCGCACGTGCTGCCGTTCTCGCCCTTGCCGCTCTTGCCGCCGTTGCCCGCCACGGACACGCTGATGGAGTAGAGTCCGTTCGTGTAGCTGCCGGCGCCACCGCCGCCGCCGGCGCCGTACCACCGCTCGTAGCCGGTGATCGTGCTCCTGTAGCCGATGCCGCCGTCGCCGCCCTTCGAATTGACGTCGCCGTCGCCGCCGTCGCTTTCGCGGATTTCGCGGCCGGTGTTTTCGTCGTGCCCCGTCACGGGACCGTACCAGCCCGCGCCGCCGCCGCCCGGCGAACCCTTGCCCGGACCGTTGTTCGCCGCGCCGCCGCAGGACGCGAGGAAGTTCGTGAGATAGTTCGACGTGTTGCCGAGTTTCGTGCGCTCGATCATGCCGATGGCGTGCGTCTGGTTGGTGTACGCGCTGCCGCCGCCGCCGCCCACCGGCGTGCCGGACGTCCAACCGATGCCGGGCTGACGGTCCGGGTACGGATACGTGCCCGCGCCGCCGCCGCCGCCGCCATATGCCGTGGCGAGATCCACGCGGGCCTTGCCGAACGCCGTGTACTGAAGCTTCGACGAACCGCCGTTCTTGCCGCGGTACCACCAGGCCGGCCAGCCGCCGGCCAGATAATAGGCGTAATACGAACCCTTCCACTCGTCGCAGGCCGCATCCGGCACGCCGCCCGCGCCCACGACGACGTCGATCTGCTCGCCGGCCGTGACGTACTTGCCGACGGGCTGGTAGTCCACCACCTGGCCGCCGCCGCCGCCGCCGCCGGCCAACGTGCCGCCCGCGCCGCCGCCGCCCACGATGAGCGCCTCGACGATCTGCATGTCGGCCTTGGGGATGAACGTCGCCGCGTTGGTGAACACGTACACGTACTCGTTGCCGAGCTTCGTCACGGAATAGGCGCCCGTGATGTAGGCGTTTTCGTCGTCTTCGTCGCCGCTCGTGCCCTGGCTGGTCGACACCACGTTCGTCGCGCCCGTGATCCAGCCGCGCACGTACGCCCACTTCTGCGTCTGGATTTGCGTCCCGTCCTCGTAGTTGTCCACCGTGTCGCCGGCCCACTGCGTGAACACCAGGTCGTCGATGACGACGTCCGTGCGCAAATCGTCCGTGCCGCCGCTCGTCATCAGCCGGAACTGCTTCACATCGCAATCGCGCGGCGTGAAGGTGTAGTTGTTCTTGCTGAAGCTGAGCTGCGGATACGTCGTGCCGTCCGGCATCAGCATGTCCGTGTCGTAGCCGGACTCGACCCACTGCTGGCTGCCGCCGCGCTGGAAGAGCAAACGGATCGTCTGCGCCGGAACAAGCGACTGGACGCCGTAATACCAGTTCTTGCCCGACGACGAGGGCAAGTTGAATGTCTCCTGACGGCCCAAGGGCACCGTCCAGTTGTCGTCCGCCAGATCGTAGGCGATCTGGGTTTCGCTCTTATAGAGCGCCGTCGCGTCGAGATCGACGCCCGTGTTCTTGTACCAACGGCCCTTCGCCGTGGCGCGCGCCTGCTTGATGAGCCCGATGCGGGCCGGACAATCGCGCGAACCGAAGCCGAACGAGCCGCGCTTGTGCCGCCCTTCGTCGGAATCCTCGAAACTGATGGCCGCGAAGAGCTTGCTCTTCATGTCCGCTTCCGGCGTGTACGTCGTCACCTTGCCGCCGAAACCGCCCTCCAGGTACGTCACGTCCTGGTCGGCCGAACCCTTGCCGTTGTACACGCCGAAATAGACGGACGGCCAACCCTCGCCCGCCGTGCCCACGATGTCTTCGACGGGCGAAAGATGGTGGTTCTGTATCCACGCGCAACCGGACTGCAAGTTGGCGTGGTTGCTGTTGGGGTTGTCGACGGGCTTCTTCGTCATGCCGTCCCAACACGCGGGGTACATGCGGACATCGGTGCCGAGCGTGTTGCCGTAGTTGCCGTCCCAACCGTACCGGGAATTGCGCTGGCTGCTGTAGCGGCAGGACGTGAGCAGCGTGGGCTTCATCGCCGTTCCCACGGGAGACCACCGGTAGATTTCAAGCTGGATGACGTCCGCGTACACGAGCGACATGCGCAGTTCGTAGCATCCCTTGCCGGGACGGTAGTACGCCACCAGGGACATGGACGGCTGGTGTTGCGCGTAATCGGCCGATTTCTGGCCTTTGTCCGTGAGCACGGCCTTGGCCAGCATCACGTAGTTCGTGTCCGTGAGCGAACGGAAGGTGTATGCGAAATCGTCGAATTCGATCGGCTGCGACAGACGGGCCGAGAACGACACCGAGTCGATGCCGTTCGGCAGGAGCTGGTTGTTGGAATACTCGACGCCGCCGCGGCTGTTGCCCTGCATCCGCCAGGCGGCGCCCTGCGTCTCGGTCGTGTTGGACACCGCCACCCAGCCGCCGTTCACGAAGGAACCGTTCAGGCCGATCCAGGAGTTCGGCGTTCGGGTGGACTCGTATTCAACTTCGAGCGGATACAGGGTCGAGTTGATGGCACGGGTGAAATTTTCCCACCAGTAGCCGGACGACGGCGTCGACAGCGTCCAGTTGAGGAAATTCTGCGTATACGTCGACTTCACGCCGCTCACGCCGGACGTCTGCGCGTTGTTGCCCACGAACCCGCCTTCCACGGCGGCGTCCGTCCATGTGTTGAAATTCTGGTAGGACGCATGCATGAGCGTGTAGGATGCGTGCTCGTCGTTGAATTCGACGACCAGATACGCCGAAGCGGCATCGATCGCGACCTGCGTCTGCGAATCGTTGGTGGAGGCGAATCCGTTGTACGGCAACGCGCCGTACCCGATGCGCCCGTCCGCCTGCTTGGCCGCGTACCAGACGTTGGAATTGGCGGCGTAGGTGGATTCGGAGCCGGGCGTCTGCCGGTTGAGGCCGATGATGCGGAACTCGCAGGTCATGCTCTGGTCCACCATGCCGCGCGGGGTGGGAATGAAGCCGCGCCACGTGTGGTCGTTGACGAGTTCCATGTCGATGCTGCCGACGCTGTAGGTTTCATTGGTT
Organism: Verrucomicrobia bacterium UBA1731; assembly: GCA_002317575.1. Taxonomy (GTDB): domain Bacteria; phylum Verrucomicrobiota; class Kiritimatiellia; order RFP12; family UBA1067; genus UBA1731. The sequence goes on from DCIH01000034.1 coordinate 36,820, forward strand.
TCGCCATCGGAATCCAACATGACGGCGACCAGCTTGAACGACTCCCAGTCGGACGCGCCTTCGCGCAAACGCGTGAACATTTCCGTGCCCAACGCCGCCGTGAGCTCGTTGCCCGTCTCGCGCAGCGTCTTCACATCGATTTCGTACGGATCGGCGCCGAAGCCGATTTCGCTGCCGACGCTGAAGGCGTAGTCGACCGGCACATAGTGCGTGCCGCGCACGTCGTAGGTGTAGTAGAATTCGACGTCGCCCGGTCCGTTCGTCACCGCCCCCAGATGCGGCCACGTCAGGCCGCTCGGGCCCACGCCGGCGCCGAACTCCGCGACGCCGGGCGCGACGAGCTCGGTCCAATCGTTCACGACCTGGTTCAAATAACGCCAGCGGTAGTGGAACTTCGCGTTTTCGATGCGCGCGTAGTTGGTGACGCCCATTGACTCCGGGTACGTCGGCGACGTGTAGTTGAGCTTGACGCGCGGGAGCACGTTGGTCGCGTACGCCGCGGGGAACGGCTGCGAAAACGCTCCGCCCCAGCCCAGCGCCTCCTTGCCTTCGCGGCGGGAATCGTACGCGCCGAACATGTCGGGCTCGACCGTGGTGTTCGGATAGGACGCGATCACGTTGTCCACGAGAATCAACGCCGAATAGTCGGGCGCGTTGCGGCCGGCGGAAACCGTGAGACGCCGGATGCGGAATTGCGTGGGCGTGCGGCAATCGACCTTCGCGTGAATGCGGTAGAAGAGATTGCCGCCCGACACCTGGCTCTTCAGCCGGATGCTCGTGACGCCCTTGTTCGCCGCGGGGAGCGTGAGCGTGCCCGACTGGCGGCGCACTTCGTACACGTCGCACGGCCACGCCTCCCACTTGTAGTTCGACTTCTCCGTCTTCTCCTGAATGGGGTTGCCCTCGACATCCTTCCGCGCGACTTCCAGGCAGATGCGGTCCGTCAACGCCGCCGCCGTCATGAAACCGTTGACGGCGTCGAAATAGACATCGCCCACGCCGTCGGCGTAATACGGGGACAGGATGCATGCGTCCGCCGAACACCGCATCACCACGCTCGCCACCTGACGCATGCCCTTCAGGTTCGACTGCTGCGATCCCATCGTGTATTTCGCGGGAATCGGAGCCGACTCCATACTCGAGTCGATCGGCTGGCAGGTGTTTGACCATGGGATGTAGCACCGCGTGCTCAACGAATCCGCCGCGCTGCCCACGCGACACTGCGTCAGCTTCCACAACACCGTGTCGGACGGCTCGTCGCCCACTTTCCGCCGGTAGTAGACGTGGTTGATGCCCCCCATCAGATTGAGGCGCGTGTAGGCCGTGCCCGACGCCGGTTTGGACGCTTCGTCGTGATACCAGTAATAGCTGTTGGTCGCCACGGACTCGATATCGTAGTACCCCTGCTGCGTGATGGGTGCGTTCGGATTCGTGTCGTTGTTGCACAACAGCACGCGATCGGGACCGAGATTGCGGTAAACGAGGGTGGGCTCTTCAGGGAAAGCAGTGGCTGCCGCGCAGCCGAAAGCCGCGAGGACAAATGCCCGAAAAAGGCCAATGGATGGCATAATTCTGCTCATTGCCTTTTTTTCGTAACGCGCATTTTAACACAAAACAATGTGAAACGTATAGAAAAAAATGCTACGGCAACATGCGCATGGGCTTTTTCCATGTGCAGCCGACCCAATGGTCTCCCGCCGGCGTCACGGCATCGTATTCCGGCGGCAGAAGCGTCTTGCCGTCTTCGCCCACCGCACCCCACTTCGCACCATATAGGTACGGGAATTCCGCGACATCGAAACGCCAGACGCCGCCTTTCGCCACTTCAAACCCGAATTTGGCGGACGCCGCGGGGCGCACATAATCCCAATCGCACGCCACCACGGGCTTGCCGGTCTTGTCCGCCACGCCCCACTTGCCGTCCATCACCACGGGGTGCAAACCGTTGGCGTTCGGCTCCGCCACATAGTCCCAATCGCCCGGCAATGTCCAGCGCTTCTTATACGCAGGCGGTTTCCGCGTCGGCACCCCGTCCAGTTCGGCCGTCGCGAACGACACGGGCTTGACGAGTTTACCGGCCGCGATGTCCCAAAGTCCGTAGAGGCGGTCTTTGGCGACGAGGGCGCGATCCTTGCCCCAGTCCCGCACCACGTCCCAATCGAGCGGTCCCGCCGCGCCGTCGCGCGACATGAACCCGTAACGCGCCGCCTTCTCGCACGCGAGCGTGTCGCCGTTCAGCGGCGAAAGCATGTCCCACGAGGCCGAAGCCAGCACCTGCCCGTTCGTCGCCGCGAGCCCCCATGTGTGGTCGCGCGTCATGAAAAGCACCCGATCCTTGCCCCACGCTTGTTCGCGCACCGCGCCCGCGACCGTGCACGGCTTGGGCTTGCCGGATGTCCACGGACGCAGCCACCCGCCCCGGCGCCGCCCGTCGCGCCACGAAACATCGTCGTACGGCAAATGTGTCGCGAGCCAGTCCGACCCGCCGAGTTTGCGCATGCCCGAATCGTATGCCGCCCATTTGCGGAACGGTTCGCATTTGGCGATCTTCCGGCCCGCCAGTTCCCGCACTACCGCCTCGTCCAACAGCCGCAACGTGAGGCAGCGCGAAATCTCGCTGGCGGACGCCATCGCCCACGGCGCCACCGGAATCGGCACTTCCGCGTCCGGAAAGGTCCACGGTTGCGGAATGAAGTGGACCATGTTCTTCGGCTTCGGCTGCGGCGTCGTCTCGGAAAACGCCGCGATCAGATCGACGCCCGCGTCGACGATCGGCTCGTTGTAGTCCGCGTGCGGCGTGCTCATGCCGCTGTAGGCGATCCACACGAGAATGTCGCCCTTGTCCAGCAGTTCGCCGTACACGTCCGGCATGAGCCCGCACACGCGCACGCCGAGCATGGGCGAACGGATGTCCTCCGTGCATTCGTGGATGATGAAATGGCCGAGCCCCGCCACCATCACGCGCCGCCCCGCGGCGAGCCGTTCGGCGATCGTGCGCGCGGCCGCGTCGATCGCGTCGCGAATGTGCGGTTCGTCGAAGTCGTTCGCCATCTTCCGCGCGCGGCGCAGATAGTATCCGCCGAGTTCGCCGGCGGGGATTTTCGCGGTGCAGTCCTTGAGCCTCGGCAACCCGGCGTGCGTCTGGACGCCGCCGTTGACGATCCACGTGTCGCGCGGAAACACCGTGCGCGTGATCGCCGGGAACTTGTTCGCCAGCCGCGTGAACGCCGCCGCGTATTCGCACGCCCACGCCCAGCCGAGCGCGCAGTTCGCGATGGCGTTCACATTGCCCTCGCGCGCCGCGCCGGACGGCGCACGGTCGTCGATCAGGAAGTCGCACCAGTCGCCCGCGGGCGCGTCCGCCTTCGGGCCGAACACGATCACCAGCTTGCCGCCGCGCTTGATTTTCGCGAGTTCTTCGACGGCGAAGCGCCGCGCATCGTCCCAACTCCGCACCGCGCACAGCACCACGTTCTGCGGCATGTCGTAGCCGGACTGCTCGATCTGGCTCAGACCGCCCGCACGGCACCACATCTCCTCCGCGAATCCCCAACACGCCATCGGCGGCACCTCGAGCGACGCCCAGGGGTTCTCCCAGATCCGCTTCGCGGCCGCTTCCGCCGCCGCCGTGATCGCAGGCATCTCGCCGACGAGCGCGTCAAGGCGCGCCTTCACCTCGGACGACACATCCGCCCGCGCCGCGCAAACCGCCGCGAACACCAACGCAAAGATTCCCGGTTTCACCATATGTCTCCTCCCGTAGAGCAGTTCGTCCCAACTCTGTAGAGCAGTTCGTCCCGAACTGCGCAGAGGCGTCCTTGTGCAGCGCTACGAAACGCAGCCCTCGCGCAACAGCTTCTTCACCGGTCCGAACGACCGCCGGTGCTCGGGACACGGCCCGAGCTTTTCGAGCGCCGCCAGATGCGCCGCCGTGGGATACCCCTTGTGCACGGCGAAGCCGTAGCCGGGATACGCCGCCTCGAGCCGCAGGCAGTCCGCGTCGCGCGCCGTCTTCGCGAGAATGGACGCCGCCGCGATGAAAAGCGACTGCGCGTCGCCCTTGACGACGTTCTGCGACGGGCACGGCAGATTCGGCACGGGGAGCCCGTCCACCAGAATGCGGCAATCCGCCGCCAGACACCCGAGCTTCGCCAACACGCCTTCCGCCGCGCGCCGCATCGCCAAATGCGTCGCGCGCAGGATGTTCAGATCGTCGATCTCCGCGGGACTCGCGCTCGCGACGCACCACGCGCAGTCCGGCGTCGCCTTGATCGTTTCGGCCAGGGCGTCCCGCTTCTTCTCGGACAGCTTCTTGGAATCGTTCACCGCGCGCCAATCGCCAGCCAGGAGCTCGTGCGCCAGCGCGAGCGGCACGAACACCGCCGCCGCGTACACGCCTCCGACGAGCGGACCGCGCCCGGCTTCGTCCACGCCCAGCACCGTGCACGGCGCCAATGCGTCCTCAAGGTGCAGACCGATTGAAAAATCTTTGGCCGATGTCTTCGCCATCGTCACGCTCCCGCGCGGCGGAATTCCACGCGCCGCAAGAACCGGATCTGCAGATAGGCGAATCCGATGAGCGCCGTCCCCAGAAACCACGCCATCGTCGTCGCCGTCGCGAACCGGAGGTTGTTGTAGGCCTCTTTCCAGATGGCGAGCGACAGGACGTTCGTCGCGTCGCCCGGGCCGCCGAACGTCAAAAGGAAGATGCTGCCCATGCCCTGGAACGCCGCGATGAACGCGCCCACGAAATTGATCACCATCAGCGGCGCGAGCTGCGGGAAGGTGACGTGGCGGAAGCGCGCGAACACGCCGGCGCCGTCGATGGCAGCCGCCTCGTAGTAGTCCGGCGGCAGACTGCCGAGCGCCGCCACGTAGATGAGCGACCCCATGCCCATGCCGGCCCACACGCCCGGCAGGATGCAGCATGTCATCGCCCACGCGGGATCCTGCAGCCACGCGTGCCGCCCGACGCCGAACGCCGCGAGCAGCTGGTTGAGCATGCCGCCTTCGGTGGGGTCGAACATGAGCTTCCACAACAGCGTCACCACGAGCGCGCTCGTCAGGTGCGGCAGGAAATAGACCGTGCGGAAGAAAATCTTGCCGCGCGGTATCTCCGTCAGCAGCACGGCCAGGACGACGGGCGCCGTGAAGCCGAGCGCCAGCACGATCGCCACGTATTCGAGCGTCCGCCCCCACGCCTTCCAGAAACCAGGATCCGTCGCCACGCGGATGAAATTGTCGAGTCCGGCCCACCCCGCCGCGCCAACGATCCTGTACTCCTGGAACGCCATCACCGCGCCCTTCAGAAGCGGATAGTAGCTCCACGTCGCGATCAGCAGCACGGCCGGCGCCAGGAACAGCCACGGTTTCCAGTCCGCCTTCGGGCCCGACTCGCCGCGCG
>DCIH01000034.1:42288-46724 GCA_002317575.1 Verrucomicrobia bacterium UBA1731
CACCGCGAGCGCGACGAGCGCCACGCCGAAGACGACGCGTGCGACGGGACGCTTCGCGGCGATCGCGGAGCGGTCGGCGTCGAACATGAGCCCGCGGTTCGCATCGGCCGTGATCGACGCGAGCGCCGCCGCGTAATCGAAGTCCTTGCCAGCGTCGCTCAGGAGAATGCCCAGGAAACGCCGCGACACGAGATCGCTCGCCGCCTGCCAGAAGCCCATGTGCGGTTCGGTGACGGCCCGTATGTTGCCGGCCTCGAGGTCGGCGTACATCCTGCGGACGCCCGGCGGCACTTCAGCGAGGTGCTCTTCGAGGCCGAGGCGTTTCAGATCGGACGGCGCGCACCAGCGTGCGCGCCCTTCCCGCGCGTTCTTGCGGACCTGCTCGTCGTACACGGCGCGGGACGACAGCACCTCGAGGCACGCCCACACGCGGTCGCGCTCCTCCTTGGAACGACGCCCCACGCCCTCCGTCATCGCGTAGAAGTGCTTGTGCGCCTGCAGCACGGGCCGGCACGATTCGTCCGCCGCTGGGAACGGCATGAGTCCCACGAGGTCGGCGGGGAAATTGAGGTTCTCCGTCAGATACGCCACGAGGTCCTCGCCGCCGAAAACGCTCACGATCTCGCCGTCCACGAACATGTCGGCCACTTCGCTCGAAATGCTCAACACGGGCAATCCGCGCACGAGATCCTCTTTCACGAGACTCTGGAGGAACGCGGCCGCGCGCAAACAGGCCGGCGCGGCGAAACACGCCTGCCACGAGCCGTCGGCGCGGCGCTCGACCACATCGCCGCCCGCCGCGCCCACCCACGGCAGGAACCCCCAAGGCCGGTTCTCGACGGCGAACGCGCGACGTCCGGGCCGCGTGAGTTTCCGGCACCAGTCGCGGAACGCCTCCCACGTGGCGGGCGGCGTTTCGGGATCGAGACCCGCCGCACGCACGAGATCCTTGCGGTAGACGATGCCGTAGTACGCCATGCCCGGCGTGGGCACGGCGTACACGAGCCCGTCCTTCGTCGCGACCTCGCGCCACAGCGACGGCGAATTCGTCCAGCCGGGCCAGCTCTCGTCGATCCATTCGTTGAGCGGGTGACAGAACCCTTCGTCCACGTCGTGCCGCAGCACGTGGAACCAGGCCTTGTACACGTCCGGCGCGGCGCCGCCCGCGAGCGACAGCATGAACTGCGCGCGCCCGCCCGCCCCCGGCAGCGTGAGACCGCCCCACTGCTTCGGCGTCACCTCGGGATGCGCCTTGTGGAAGGCGTTCAACGCCTGCGTGGCGGGGTCTTCCGGATGGTCCGGCAGATAGCACATCAGAAACGACACATCCGTCGCGACCGCGCAAGAGGCGATAAACGCCGCCACCGAAAAAACGGCCGCCTTCATGCGTCAGTCCTTGCGAAGGGCGCGCGGGGGCGCCTGCACATTGCAGATCCGGTCCACGGCGGCGGCGAAACTCTCCTCGCCCTTGAGGATCTCGATATCCACGCGCAGGTAGTAGCTCGGGACGGGCGTCGTTTCGAGACGCGGAAACCGCACCGCGTCCTTTTCGGTGGTGATCAGCGCCTCAGCGCCGAGGTCGGCCGCGCGGTTGAGCGCGTAGATGATTTCGGACGAATCGTAGCGGTGGTGGTCGGCGTAGCGCTCGCACCAGATCACCTTGGCGCCGAGCTTGCGCAGCGAATCCTCAAAGCCCTGCGGAACGGCGATGCCCGAGAGCGTCGCGAGCGTCTTGCCCTTCAGCCAGTCGAGCGGAAGCTCCTCGCGGCTCCACACGTCCTTGAGCAGACGCGGCGCGTGCCGGCATTCGATGATCTCGGCCTTGGCGTTGTATTCGCGGATGCGCCGGACGACGTCCTCGGTCTTGCCGTCCGACTTCGTGAGGAAGATGACGTCCGCCCGCGACACGTGCTTGGCAGGTTCGCGCAGCACGCCGCGCGGCAGCATGTGGCCGTTGCCGAAGGGGTTCGTCTTGTCCACCAGCACCACTTCGAGCGAATGCTTGAGCTTCTGGTACTGGAAGCCGTCGTCGAGCAGCAGCGTGTCGCAGCCGAAGCGGCGGATCGCGTAGCGGCCCGACTTCACGCGGTTGCGGTCCACCAGCACGCACACGCCCGGCAGGTTGGACGCGAGCATGTAGGGCTCGTCGCCGCCGGTCGCCGAATCGAGCAGCACGCGCTTGCCGTCCGAAACGACGAGCGGCGGCTCGATCACTTGGGAGAACGCGCGCTTCCACCACGGCGCCTCCTTGCGCCGGTAGCCGCGCGAAAGGATCGCCACCTTGCGGCCTTGCGCCGTGAGTTCGCGCGCGAAGCGCTCCGTCACGGGCGTCTTGCCCGTGCCGCCGGCCGTCACGTTGCCGATGGAAATGACCTGGCAGCCGAGCGGGAAACGGCGCAGGAGCCCGAGGTCGTAGAACCAGTAGCGCACGGCGACCACCGCGCGGAAGACGCAGGAAACGCCCGTCAGAACGGCGAGCAGCGCCCGCACGGGGCCGGGCTGGTCCTGGTCCGCGCCGGGCTGCTGGATGATCTTCACGAGCGAATGTTCGAGCCGCTCGATCCAACTGACCTTGGCTTTTCTCAAAGCGCCTCCCCCGCCACGCCCCGCGCGTAGCGGTCGCGGCCCGCGAAATCCCGTTCGATCCTGACGTCGTCGAAACCGGCCTCGAACATGAGCGCGCGGACGGCTTCGCCCTGCGCGTCGCCGATTTCGTAGAAAAGCCCGCCGCCGGGCTTCAGCAGATGGACGGCGTCGAACGTGAAGCGCGCGTAGAAGTCGAGCCCCTCGGCGCCGCCGTCGAGCGCGTTCATGGGTTCGTGTTCGCGGATGCGCGGATCGAGCGCCGCGCATTCCGCCGTCGTCACATACGGCGGATTCGACACGATGACGTCGAAAAGCTCCGGTTCGTCGAAATCGTCCAGACCGTCCGCCACCACGAATTCGACGCGGTCGGACAGACCGCACCTTTCGGCGTTTTCGCGCGCCAGCGAGACCGCCGCCGGCGACACGTCGATGCCGATGAACTTGGCCGGTCCCTTGAATTCCCTGGCCAGGGACAGAATGATGCACCCGGTGCCGGTGCCCACATCCACCACCGTGGGCGCGGCGTCCGCAGAAGCGAACGGGAAGCGCGCCTTCAGGAACGCCAGGACGCGCGTCACGAGCTCTTCCGTTTCGGGCCGCGGAATGAGCGCGCGCTTGTCGCATGCGAGCGTGAGCGAACGGAAGTCCCACTCCCCGAGCACGTACTGGACCGGTTCGCCGCGGACGAGTCTCGCCGTTCCGCGGCGCATCGCCTCGAGCAGGCGCTCCTCCGCGGGCTCGTCCAGCCGGGACGAAAGAAAGCCGCGGCCCGTTTTCAGCAGACGGGCCGCGAGCAGTTCGGCGGCGACGCGCGGATCGGGAACCCCGTTTTTCGCGAGATGCCCGTCCGCAAGCGCCAGGACGTCACGCCAGGTCTTCAACGCGCCTCAGAACGGAAGATCGTCGAGATCGGACGCGACCGGATCGGCGGCGGCGGGCGCGTCGGGCGCCTGGGGAACGGGCTCCGTGGAGGTGCCGTCGGCGTGCAGGATCTCCACCTTCCAGCCCGTGAGGTCGGTGAAGTAGCGAACGCCCTTCGGCCCGTCCCAGCGGCGGCCGTCGATCGTGAAGTCGATCTTGACGCGATCGCCCTTCTTCACGCTGTCCAGAAGCGCGCAACGGTCTTTCTTGAACGTGAACAGCACCGGATTGGGGTACTTGTTCATCGAATCGACGTCGTTGCCCACCACGCATTCGCGCTTGGTGAAGCCGTTGGAGCCAACCGACATCGTCTGGCCGATTTCCTCGACCACGCCTTTGTATTCGTACGTGTTCATCTTCGTGTCTCTTCTCTTTTTTTTGTTTTCGAAATCAGTGGCGGAACGAGCGCTGGCCCGTGAAGACCATCGCCACGCCCGCGTCGTTCGCGCAATCGATCACGTCCCAGTCGCGGATGGCGCCGCCGGGCTGCACCACCGAGGTGATGCCTTCGCGCAAGCCCACCTCAAGGCCGTCGCGGAACGGGAAGAACGCGTCGGAAACCATCGCGCAGCCGGGAAGCCCGCCCTTTTCGGCCTTCGTCTGCTCCAGGATCTCGGCCTGCTTCTTCGCCCCGTCCTCTTCACCGAAGACCAGCCGCAGGTCGTTGAAGGGCTTCTGGTATTTCTCCCAGGAGATCCAGTCCGCGTGCTTCGTGTAGGCCTTGTCGCGTGCGATTTCCGCGACACCCACGCGGTCCTGCTCGCCCGTGCCGATGCCCACCGTGGCGCCGTCCTTGACATACAGCACCGAATTGGAGGTGACGCCGGCCTCCACGAGCCAGCCGAAGACGAGATCTTCGTATTCCTTCGCCGTCGGAAGGCGCTTGATCTTGTGCTCTTCGAATGTCACCGCGCCCGTCGCCTTGTCCG
>DCIH01000034.1:46746-47208 GCA_002317575.1 Verrucomicrobia bacterium UBA1731
TGCGGTTGCAGTACGCCGGCATGAAATCTTCGGGTTTGCGCGCCTTCGCCACGAAGCTCATCTGGGCGACGATGCCGCCGTCGATGAGCGACTTGTAGTCCACCACCGTCTGCGCAACGAAGTCGGTGAGACGGTCCATGTTCCGGATGCGGAACACGCGCAGGTTCTTCTTGGTGGCGAAAAGGTCCATCACGCCGGCCTCGAAATCGGGCGCCACGACGACTTCCGCGTAGTTCTCGACGATGAGTTTCGCCGTTTCGAGGTCGCACGCGCGGTTGAGCGCGATCGCGCCGCCGAACGCCGCCAGGCGGTCCGCCTTGTTGGCGCGGAAATACGCTTCGGCGAGCGTGGAACCGAGCGCCACGCCGCACGGGTTGTTGTGTTTGACGATCACGGCGCACGGCTTGTGCGTGAGATAGCGCAGGATGTTCAGCGCGTTGTCCGTGTCCGTGACGTTCGTCT
>DCIH01000034.1:47219-51422 GCA_002317575.1 Verrucomicrobia bacterium UBA1731
TCTTGCCGGGATGCTTGCCGCTCTGGAGGAGTTCGGGAACGGACGCCAGATGACGGCCGGGCTGGAGCGTTTCGACGTCGCCCAGCACGAGGTTGCCGTTCACGAGCTTGTAGAGTGCCGCCTCCTGGCCGGGGTTCTCGCCGTAACGGAGCCCCTTGTCCTCGCCGCCGATGTTCCAGGTCACCTTCTCGTAGGACATCGTGGTGCGCTTGTCGCCGTCGATGAACGAGATCTCCATGCGCGGCGCGAAATGGTCGGCTTCAATCGTCTTGTAGGCTTCCTTGAGGTCTTTCATATTCCGAAATCTCCTTGCTGAAAAATTGTCTCCATTCTACCAAATGCCGCACGCCCTCACAAGCGCCGCGCCCCGCACCGTGGAGCAGTTCGTCCCGAACTGCGGATTGGCGCCCCTTCCCCGACCCGCTCCGCTCTCACGGCATGATCATCATGCTGGGAAACGACTTCGGCGCACCGCCGGTTTCGCCCACGCGGGCGACCCACCAGTCGCAGGACGTGCAGAACACCTCGAACACGCGCTTGAGAACGCCGTCGGCCGCATTGGCCGCCATGTCCTGCCACAGGATGACGGCGTTTTCCCGGGGATCCCACGCAAGCGCCGACTCTTCCTTGAGCAGGCGGCCGGCGGCGAAGCCCGCCAGCCGCGCCAGCGCGCCGGAGCCGTCTTCCGGACGGCACAGCACGCGCTCCAAAATCAGGCGCCCGCCCTCTTCACGCACTAGCACGCCGCCGTCATCGACCTGCAGCGTGATCGCCTCTCCGCTCACGTCCTCAGGATACCCGATGGCCTTGGCCAATCTTTCCGCCGACGTCATTTTCCGCACCTCCCGATTGTTCAACGGCTCTTCGAAACCGACTCCGTCCTGGACGGCTTGCACGCCGCCACGGGCTCCTTGCCGCCCACCGTGCATGTGGCGCAGCTCCCGGCCATGCGGTCGAGCGCGTCCGCCACCCTGCGCAGGTCGTCCCGCGATGTGGCAAGCGCCTCCGCGCGTTCGCGCTGCTCGTCCGCCGCCGTGCGCCCGTTCAGATGCATGCCCACCGCGCGGGCGACTTCGAGGCGCGGCGACAGGTAGGGATCCATCTTGCCGATCGCGCTCACGACGTACTTGTCGAGCGGCTGGTCGGAATCCGCGAACTTCCGGAGCGCGGCGCCCATCGCGGCGAACTTCTCGTACGAACGCGCCGGCGTCGGATCGCGGTAGGTGAAGCAGTTCACGTCGCCGAAGGGCGAAACGCTCACGCCCATGCCGTACGCGCCGCCCAGCACGCGGATTTCGTTCCAGAGGTAGTCCAGCGTCAGGATGCGCGACGCGACCGCGAACGACCCGTGGTAGGCGACGCCTTCGGGCAAAACGCCCGACCGTCCCGCGAAACCGATTTCCGCCGGAATCACCCAGCCTTCGCCGTCCGCGAGATCCGCCACCCGGAACGCGGACTCGGCGCGCGGCGCCGAAGCGGACGGAAACGCGCCGACGACATCGCGGATGTAGTCGAGCGGCTCGTTGGCCGAAATGCCGACCGTGAGCCGTTCGCGCGTGAACACCTTCCGGGCAAGCGCGCCGTACGACGCGGCAAGCGCGGCGGCGTCCGCCTGCTGTAGCCAGCGCACCTGCGAAAGCCCGTCCAGCAGTTCGGACCGGAGTCCGCGGCGGGTGAAACGCGCGGCCGCGCGGCGCATGGCGTACGAGCGCCCGTCCGCCGCGACGTCGCGTTCGGCGTCCTGACGCACCTGCTTGAGCAGGTCTTCGACATCCCTAACCGCGGAGAACTTCGTCCCGAGGAGGATTTCCCGCACAAGCGCGAGGGCCTCCGCGCGCTTGGCGGACAACGCGCTCACGGTCACCGCGAACGTGTCGCGCGCACGGAACGGACGCGCGGACGCGTCGAAACGGCCGAGCGTTCCGTCGATAGCCGTTTTGAGCGCGAGCGCGTCGCGCGTGTTCGTGCCGAGATCGCCCAGCAGGGTGGCGAGGAACGGCAGGGACTGGAACTCCTCCTGGGTGAGGCCGGCGAGGTCGAAGTGGAGTTCGAGGTAGAAGATGCCGTCCACGTCCACCTTCGGACGAATCACGGTCACGCCGTCGACGGTGATGTTTTCCGTGGCGATTTCCTGCCCCTTCACGGGCACGTCCGCGCGCGAAAGCGCGGGGATCTTCGCGACATCCTCGGGCTTGTCCTTGGATTTCTGGAACGCCTTGAGCGTCGCCGCGTTCGCCTTGACGCGCGCTTTCTCGGCGTTGGACCAGTCCGCAAGTTTCGCGGCGAGCCACGTCTCGTCCGCATGGCGCCGTTCGTCGCCGACCGTCTTGGACGGCACGAGCGCGACTTCGGCGTGGTGCGGATTGTCGAGATAGATTTCCTTCAGATATTTTTCGAACGCGCCGGCGGCGATTTTCGCGCGCAAGTCGCCGAAAAGCTTCTTGTAGCGGAACGATTCGGCGGGGTCGCCGCCATAGCACCAGCCGTCGAGCGCGGCATGGAGGAACGCGAGACCGCGCGGATAGCTGCCCGAATCCTTTTCGCGTGCCTTGAACTCCATGCGGTTCAGCGTCGCTTCGATCTGCGCGTGGTCGAGACCGTCCTTCACGAGTTTTTCGAGCGTCTGGCGCACCAGGGCGCGGGCCTTCGGCGCGTTTTCCGCCGTGGTGTTCCGGATGGTGATGAACGCGAGACCCTGCTGGTAGACGATGCCGTCCACGTCAACGTCTTCGCAAAGTCCCGCGTCGAGCAGGGCCTTCTTGAGCGGCGATGCGTTGGAACCGGCCAGGAGGTCGCCGATGACGCCGGCGGCGAGCATGCGCTCGCGGTCGTCGAACCGGCCGAACGCCCAGCCGTCCATGACGAGGATCTTGTTCGTGGGGTCTTCGTCGGGGCCGATTTCGTACGGCACCGTCTTCTTGCCGGAGACGGGCGCCTGCCAAGGGATGTCGCTCGTGACGGGTGCGCGGTCATAAGGGGCGAGATAGTCGTCGATCTTCGACAGCGTCGCGTCCACATCGATGCGCCCGTCGAGGAAGATGCGGGAATTGGACGGGTGGTAGAAGCGCGCGTGGAAGTCCTTGTACTTTTCGAATGTGAGATCGGGGATGCTCGCGGGGTCGCCGCCCGATTCGTATCCGTAGCAGTGGTTCGGGAACAGCAGACGCGTCGTCTCGAGATAGGCCGTGGCGTCGGGATCGGCGAACACGCCCTTCATTTCGGAATAGACGACGCCGTTGCGCGACAGGATCTCGGTCTTCTTGCCGTCCTTTTCCGTTTCCGCGATTTCCCAGTGCCACCCTTCCTGGTCAAGCGCGAGCGGCCGTTTGAGGGAGAGCGGATGCAGCACGGCGTCGAGATAGACATCCATCAGGTTGAGGAAGTCCTTGCCGTTGCGCGACGAAACGGGGTAATACGTCTTGTCCGCCCCCGTCATGGCGTTGAGAAAGGTCTGCAGCGAACTCTTGAGCAAGTCGACGAACGGCTCCTTGACGGGATACTTTTCGGAGCCGCACAGGACGGAATGCTCCATGATGTGGGCGACACCCGTGTCGTCGGACGGAACGGTCTTGAACGCGATGCAGAATGTCTTGTTGTCGTCCGCCCGGTCGAGCCACACCAGATCGGCGCCGCTTTTCATGTGCGTCATCCGCCACATCTTGGCGGGAACCTCGCCGAGATCCTGGACGCCATCGACCTTAAAACCATGCACCACGTCACCGGGTTTCATCGCCATGCCTTCCATCCCCACGCACTCCATAGTCGCAAATTCCGCCGCGGCAAACGTAATCGCGCCGGCCAATCTGAAGGATTTCGCCGCCGCCGCGAAAATCGCACCGCGCGCCTTCGCCCTTCCCGCCCCGAACGCCTCCGCGACAATCTCTGCGGCTCGCGCACAAAGCCCTGCGGCACTCCTTTTGTCCACCAACAACTTCATGACTAGAAATTATACCACATTTCCAACTAAAAAAGTCCGCCATACTTCCACTCGATTCATCGGAATTATATTTCATCGGCATTAAATCAAATTTCTTCTTGCCATGCGTTTCGGGGCGTGGTATCTTATGCGGCGTGGGAACGGAAAACGGCAAATACGGCGCGGGAAAGGCACGGAAAGCGTCCGCCAAGCCGGCGAAAGCGACGGGGTCCAAGGCGGCGCGGCCGAAGGCGGTGCTCGCGGGAATCGCCACCGGCGCGGAGCTG
>DCIH01000075.1:0-1615 GCA_002317575.1 Verrucomicrobia bacterium UBA1731
AGCGCCTCGAGGAAGTAGTAGTCGCCGTAGTCGAGGGGCGTGTCGACCTCGCTCTTCGCCGGCTTGTGTCCGACGCCGTGCTTGAGGAGGAAGTGTCCGATCTCGTCGCCCTCGGAGAAGTAGGCGGACGACGCAAGCGCAAGAAGCTGCTTCACGGCGAAACCGCGGTAGCGCGCGCGCTCGGACGCCTTCACGTAGGTCGAAAGCTCCAGAAGCCCCGAGGCCATGACCGACGCGGCCGAGGTGTCACGCTCCTCGCCGGGCGCACCGTAGTCCCAGTACGGTACGCAGTCCGCGGGCATGTTCGGATGGTTGATCGCATAGTCGGCGAGCTTCTTCGCGAAGTCAAGATAGCGCGCGTAGCCCGTCATGCGGTACATCATCGTGTAGCCGTAGATCGCCCAGCTCTGTCCGCGGCTCCACGCCGTCTCACAGCTCGCACCCTGTCCGCGGAAGATGCCCTTCACGCGTCCCGTCGCCTCATCATAGTCGAGGACATGCCGACAGCCGCCGTCCGTACGGAAGTGGTGCTTCATCGTCACGTCCGCATGTGACCGCGCAACCTTCCCTCGACCCGCCCATTCCAGGAGCTCGAGGTTCATCAGGTTGTCGGGAATCACCAGGAAGTCGCCCTTGCCGTCCTTTGCGCCCCAGCTGCGGATGAGCCCGAGATCGGGATTGTAGCGTTGGCAGAGCGAATCGGCGGTTTCGTTGAGCAGACCGTCATACTTCCTGGTCTTCAGGATGCGCCGGGCGTTTCCGTAGGAGCAGTACATGATGAAGCCGACGTCATGGTTGTCCGTCACCTTGGCGTTCGGCGCGAGGGTCTCCGTCCACGCCGTAGCCCGCGTCTTGAACCAGTCGTCGCCGGTCGCCTCGTAGAGATACCAGAGCGAACCGGGGAAGTGTCCGCTCGTCCACCAGTAGATCGAGCGCATGTCGAGCGTCTTCTTCGCGCGGTTGTAGCCGTGCGGCACGCGGCGGTCGCCGTACGGCTTCGCGCCGTGGGGCGTCTCCTCGGGCTTCCAGTCCGGATCTTTCGCAAGCGGCGTCGCCGCGGCATCGAGCGCCTTGTAGTGCGCGGCGGACTTCGCGAAGATCTCCGGCAGCTTCAGCGTCAGCTCCGTCTCCGGCGAAGCAACCGCCGTGAGGCCGAGCAAGGAGAGGCAAACAACAAGAAGAGGTTTCCGCACGGATCTTTTCCAGTTCATCGATTCTACTCCTACACCTATCATCTACACCTCCTGTCAGCGCATTGCGCTGACAGGCACCTTGTCCATGTCGCCGTAGTTGAGGTTCTCGCCCGCCATGCCCCAGATGAACATGTAGTTCGAGGTGCCGGCCGCCGAGTGCACCGACCACTCGGGACTCGCGATCGCCTGCTCGTTATGGAGCCACACGAGGCGCTGCTCCTGCGGACGGCCCATCTGGTGGCAGATCGCCTGGCCTACCGGCACGTTGAAGTAGAAGTACGCCTCCATGCGGCGGTTGTGCGTGTGCTGCGGCATCGTGTTCCAGACGCTCCCCTCCTGCAGCTCGGTGAGACCGACCTGCAGCTGGCAGCAGCCGCCGCCCTTGACCTTGGAGAGAACCGGATAGACGATCAGCTGGTTGA
>DCIH01000075.1:1724-5259 GCA_002317575.1 Verrucomicrobia bacterium UBA1731
TCACGTACTCCTTGTACGCCGGCGCGGAATTCAAATAGAACTTCGACGGATTCTTCGGATCGAGCGACTTGAAGGTCACAACCTTCTTGCCACAGCCGACATACAGCGCCTCCTTGAATTCAAGAGAGTAGGTGTAGGTTTCAGGTGTAGGTGTAGAATGGTCTTCGACTTTAATCTCACCCGGCCCGCCGACGTTGATGACACCCAGCTCGCGGCGCTCGAGGAAGTGCTCCGCCTTGAGCTCGAGGAACGTGTCGAGCGTCAGCTCCTTCGTCACCGGCATCGCCCCGCCGTAGACGAGGCGGTCGTACATCGTGTAGGTGACGTTGATCTCGTCCGGCGCCATCACCTTCTCCATCACGAAGCGGCCGCGGATGCGGTCCGTCTCGAAGTTCTTGAAGTCGTCGGGATGCGTCGCGGTCTGTACGGTGTAGTTGACCGTCGTCGCGAGGAGGATTGCCAGCAGGTTCATGTCTTAGTTTCCTTTCGTCAGGTTGTTGAAATAGCGTTTCGAGCAGTACATCATGAATCCGAGGTCGTGCGTGTCCTTGCGCTTGGCGTTCTTCATCTGCGGCGTCAGCAGCGCGGCTGCCAGCAGCGGAATCATCATCGTCATTTCGTCTCCTTTCGTTCGAGGGTGATCTTCACTTCCAGGGAATCCGCGCCACGCGCCTCGAACCGACGGTAGCGTCCGTTGCGGTTGCAGGCGCTGCGGCCCGTATCGACGATCTCGCCGTTCGTCTCATAGCGGCAGACCCAGCCGCGGTAGGCGACGGTCAGCGTCCTTTCCGCCGCCTCGATCTGCGACGCCTCACGGCCGTCAAAGGCAAAGGCGGGCAGGGTCAGCGCGATCGGGCCGTCCCCGGCAAGGCTCGAGGTCAAGCCGGAGGGATCGAGGCGGCAGGACCAGGAAAGCGTGTTGGATGGCAGCGAGAGCATCCAGTCGCTGACGGCGGACGAACCTTCGGAAGCAGTGCGGACGTGGACCAGCTTCGTTTCCTTCGGGACGACCGGCAGGATCGCGAGCGGCGCGTCGTTCGGCGTTTCCGTGCGGTAGTTCGGATGTTTCGCGCACGGGACCGAAAGGCACAGCGCCACCGGGGCGCCGCACCGCTGCACACGGCCGAGGCCGTCGCAATCGTAGTGCGTGTCGGCGTTGTAGTCGAACTGGGCCGAATACTCGCCCGCGCGCAGGAAGACGAAATGGAAGTCCGGTGTGGTGACGAAACTGTCCGCAACGCCCGCCTTCACGGGAGCCGTCGCCGTCTCGCCGTCGGCGAAGAGCCAGCCGAGCGTCGACCACGAGCCCATCGTCACCATGTACTTGTCGAAATAGGCGTACCGCTCGCAGCCCATGTCGCCCTTCTCCGAATAGACACTCTTGCCGGCTTCCCTCGGATAGCGGTTCTTGACGTGCAGGATCGGATCTTCTGCGAGCCAGGGACGGATCGCGTCGACGGCGGCCCGCGCCGCCTGGCGGAAGCGGGCGGCCGTCGTGGCCTCGCCCCGACCGGCATATCGCGCCGCATACCACTCGCAGAGCGCGGCGTAGAACGTGTTGTTGTTCAGGAACTGGTTGCTGCGTCCGCCATAGGGGATCTCGCCGCAGGCCGAGAGCATCATCAGCGTCGGCTCGGCGGACCGGTCCAGCAGCTCCTCGAGCCGGGCGCGAGACGCGCCCGCATAGCCGTTGTGCAAGATGAGCGCGAACTGCAGGCGCGTCACGAAATCGTAGACGGCCGGCTGGTTCGGATCGCGATACATGCCGTTGTCGTCAAACCAGCGGATCTGGTCGGCGACGTACTTCTCGACGAACGCCGGATCGCCGCCCATGCCGTGCGCGAGCCGCGCCTGTTCGCTCGCCGCGGCGAAGACGACCCAGTTGTGCGAAGTCTTGTTGCCGACAGGAATCTGGCCTGTCGTGTAGCACCTCTCCGCCGCGACGGACGAGAGCGCCGCCCGCCAGGCGTCCGTCGTCTCCTTCGGATAGACCTGCGCGCGCTCAAGCGCCACGACGGCCTCGACCAGCTCCTTGACGGAGAACTCGTTACCGCCAGACTTTGGCGGCATCTTGCCCTTCGCCGCATCCCGGCAGCAGGCCGTCATCATGCGACGGAGGATCTCGCGACGGGCAAGGCACCTTCCGTTCGCCACCAGCACGCCGAGATTCGCCGAGAGCCGCGGGAAGCCGTGTTCCTGCACGCCATCGCGCTCGACATCCGCCAGATATTCGACGAGATGCTCGTCGTCGTAGGCGGCGACGGCCGCCTCCGTCAGGTCGAGATAGGCGTCGCCGAAGCCGCGCACGTAGGCATGCCAGGCGGCGGCCGTCGTGTAGCGGCCGGCTACGGACCAGTCCGCGCCCGCCCAGACGGCCAGCACGGGGCGTCCGTTCGCATCCGCTTTGGTCAGCGGACGCGTCATCAGCATCTTTGCGCCGTTCGGCTCGTCGGCGAACGTCGCCTCGAAACCGGCGGCCAAGCGGACGGCGTTCATCATCGCGCCTTCCTCGCCCGGACGGTTGTGCGGCTTTTCGAACAGGGAGACGAGCTTGCGCTTCCCATCGACCACGAGGTCGCCGACATGCTCGCGCTTCTCGTTGAGATCAAGTCCGATACCGACCTCGACGCCGTCGAGCGGCGTGTCCGGCGAGAAGGATACCGTCTCGTGAAAGAGCGACTGGCCGCGTTCCAGCGCGATGCCGAGCGTCATCGTGCCTCCGAACGGCAACCGGTAGTCCAGCTCGAAGGCGCAGCGTTCGTCCCCGTTCGTCAGCACGCGATAGCGGAACCAGTTGCCGTAGTCCGCAAGCCACTGCCCGTCCTTGCGGAAGGCGACGCCGCCGACGCCGCGGCCCGGACCGACGGCATAGTCGTCCATGCCGATGCCGCCCACGTTCTTGTGCCAGTTGCAAGGCGGCCCGAGACGTCGCAGCCAGGAATGGACGATGTTCGAGGACGTGTTCTTGTTGAAGACGTCGATGCCGCTCCACTTGTGCACGTCGCCCGGCCCGTAGGCCCGGAACCCGACCCGGTCATTCTCCCAAAAGAAGTCGTTCGCCCGTTCGGGCGCCTCGCCGCAGAGGCAGGCCGAGCCGGCGACGGCAAACGAAAAAGGAAAAGCGAAAAGCGAAAAAGAAAGGAGGAAAAGCCTGTTCATGTCCAACGTCCCCTGTCTCACACCCGATTCCGAATCCGAACCCAGTTCACCGCGCACATGCCGAGCGCGAGGAGGCCGAACGCGACGGCGCCGAGCCACTTGAGCGTGACGGTCAGGTGAAACGAGACCCAGCACCAGAGCGCCGATGCGAAGTCCAGCGCCGCGCCGCCCTCGAAGCCCGCCGGCACGGCGATGCCGTCGCACTTCGCCGCGGCGATCGCCTTGGTGAACACCGGCGTCAGGTTGGTGACGAAGAAGAGCCCGCACACGAGCGCGACGAGACCGATGACGAACGTCTTGACGACATTGCCCTTCGTGATCGGCAGCACGCACGGGAAGAGGTAGAACATGCCCGCGAGCGAGGCGAGCGGCAGGA
>DCIH01000075.1:5344-5963 GCA_002317575.1 Verrucomicrobia bacterium UBA1731
GCGTCGTCGGATGGCCGATCACGACGGCCGGGGACATGCCGATGGAGAATCCCGAGTCGGAGTGAGCAGTTCGAGTTCGAGAGTGGATTTGATCTGTCCGTTCTCGAACTCCTACTCTAGACTCCAACTTCTCTTGCACCGCCAGCGAGATCGGCTTCAGGCCCTCGATAAACAGGCCCGTGATGCGGGGAATGAGCTCCATCACCGCGCCGACCGTCACGCCGAGCTTGAGGATCGCGGGGACGGAATCCCGCACGGCCGCGAGCGAGTCGCAGCGGAGGCACCCGATCAGGCAACCGATGATGACGCCCAGAAAGAGCGGTTCGCCAAAGAGACCGAACTTGCGCTTCAGTCCCTCGGCATCGAGATTGAACCGGTCAAAGCCGGGAATGCGGTCTAAGAGCCAGCCGATCGCCACGGCAAACGGCGTAAAGCTCTGGCAGAACGGCTGGGGAATCGAGATCCCGTCCATGTCCTTGTAATACCGCTGGAAGCCCTTCGCCGTGAAGTCCGCCATGCAGAGCGTGATCACGTAGAGGACGATCGCAGCGTAGAACGCCCAGCCGAGTGAACCGGTGGCGAAGTAGACCATCGCCCCGAGGAAGGCGAAGTGCCAGTA
>DCIH01000075.1:5971-7378 GCA_002317575.1 Verrucomicrobia bacterium UBA1731
AGTTCCAGAGGTCGATGTTGACGGTGCGCGTCGTCTTGGCAAGGAGCATCAGCACGTTGACGCCGAGGCAGACGGGAATGATGAACGCGCCGACGGCGCAGGAGTAGGCGACGGCCGCGGCCGCCGGCCAGCCGAGGTCGAAGTACGGCAGGTTCAGGTGGTAGAGCTCGGTCATGCCCTTCAGCGCCGGACCGAGGTTGGACGTCAAGAGCGCGGTCACGACGCCCAGCCCCACGAAACCGACGCCGACCAAAAGGCCTGACTTCAGCGCCTTCGAGAATTTGATGCCGACGCACACGCCGAGTACGGTGAAGATGACCGGCATCATCACCGACGCCCCGAGCCCGATTACATATGAAAAGACTCCGCCCATGGTGACTGTATTATAAACCCCAGTCCCCACACCGTCAATGCCACTTTTTGAAAAAATTGTTACACTTTTTGAAAAAGGTGCCTTTTCCGCCAGGATTCCGGAGTCATCTTGAACTCCTCGGCGAAACTGCTGACGAAATACTGCACGCGCTGATAGCCGCAGCGCCGGGCGATTTCGCCAATGGGATACGCCGTCTCGCGCAAAAGCGAACACGCGAGACGGGTACGCTGAAGCAGGATCTCCTTCTTGACGGTATGCCCCAGTTCCGCGTTGAAGACCTGATTGACCTTCGGATGGGAATAGCCGATGAACTTGTTGACATCATCGGCCGTCACGCCCTTGGCAAAATTCCGGCGGATATACCTTACGGCATCCGCGAGCCACGGCGTCCTGAACGGATAGGCGTAGGTGGACAGTCGCTCGATTACTTTCTGCGGCGCCCAAAGCTGCGGCGCGCCACCGTGAGCAGCCGCGCTTCTTCCCTTCTTGCACCGTGACTTCATCTGCTCGTCCAGCATGTGCGCGGCCTGCCGTCCCAACGCACACGGATCCGTCACGACGCTTGAAAGCGACGGATTCGTGAACGTGCAGAGCAGGACGTCGTTGTCAACGCCCAGAACGGCAACATCCGCGGGGACGTCAATGCCGAGGTTGCTGCAGATCTTCATCACCTGCACGGCCCGCAGGTCATTGCAGCAGAAAAGCGCCACCGGCTTCGGCAAGGCGTCCAGCCAGGCAACAAGCGCCTTCGCATCGGGAACGTCCGTCTTCTCATCCCGAAAGAACTTGTCGGTCACGGGATTCTTCCCGTCATAGAGCGAAATCGTCGCCCCGATCTTCCTGGCCAAGTCCCCGAAGGCCTTGCCGCGGGCATCGGAGAAGCGCACGCCCGGAAAGCCGCAATATCCGAAGGTGTGATAATGATGCTCCTCGAAGCACCTGAAGGCCGCTTCCGCAACGGCCGCATCGTCCAGTCGAATCGACGGAAGCGGATTGTCGTCGATACGCCCATAGGTGTCGACGACCGGCTTGCG
>DCIH01000075.1:7488-9103 GCA_002317575.1 Verrucomicrobia bacterium UBA1731
AGTTCCAGCCGCCAGTCCGTCTGTTGAAGAGCATAATCGGCAATCCCCTCCAAAAGGGCACGCCCATGCGCGCGATTCTTCTCAATCTGCAGCGCAACACGCGGATATTTCGCGACAGGACTTTTCATGAGTGGCTTCTTCAGCCGAGCTTTCCGATCGCCTTGCCAACGCCCTCGCCCAGCGCGACCGAACTGCCCGTGACACGATAGGAGGCGTGAGCGATGAAGTCGCCGGAAATGTTGCGACCGGCCATGTAGAGATTGTCGGCATCCTTCGCCTGGCAGGCCCGCAGCGGGATCTCGAAGGGACGAAATCTCGCGCCGAAATTCTGACCGGCCGCCCGTTCGTCATTCGCCTTCTTGTCGAGACCGTGGATGTCGATGCCGAAGCGCGAAAGCGTCAGCGCATCGGGGAATGTCGCACCGGCGGCGACGTCCTCCCGCGTCACGGTATAGCGTCCGTGGATCCGCCGCGCATCACGGTGTCCGATCTGCTCGGCCGTCGCCGCGACGCGGAAGCCCTTCCACGGACCACCCAGCTTCGCCAGCGCCGCGGCCAGCGTCGCGACTTCCTTCCGCGCCCGCATGGTCGCCGCACTGATCGCATCCGCATCATCGACGCGCAGCTCGTATTCGTGGTTGGCCATGAAGCAGAAGAGGTTGCGATGCATCCGGAAAAGCGTCGGATCGCCATAGCTCGGCTCAACCCCCGCCTGGCGCAGGAGCGCCCGCAAACGATGGGATGCGACGATGTGGTGACTGCGGGTCTTGCCGGGCTGTTCGGGGTCTGGACACGTCATCCACATCGCCGGCTCGTTCGAGGCGTACTCGGCAATCGCGTCACCGTCATCGACGACGACAAGCGCATTGAGCGTCGCGGGCTGCCCCCAGCCCTTCGCGTTCCAGCCGATGTCAAAGCCGCATCCGGCGAATGCCGCCAGGTCTCCGTCGCCCGAACAGTCGACGAAGGTCTTCGCACGCCACGCACGACGCCCTGATTTCGATTCGGTCACGATCGTCTCGATGTTGCGCCCGGAGGCATCGCGGTAGGCCGCGACCACGGGCGTCTGAAGATGTACCTTCACGCCCGCCTCGGCACACAGGTCCTCGCAGACGAGTTTCATGTACTCGGGCTCGTAGGTCCAGTTGCGATCAAGCCGTGTGGACGGCGTCGGCGGACGATCCTTCCGCCGCGCTCCGTAGGCATCGAGGCGGCGGATGATCTCCCAGCCGATTTCGCTCTTGTCGATGTCGAAGATGTACGAAAGAAGCCCCGCTGTCCAGACACCCCCGAGACATCCCTGCAGTTCGAACAGCCGCACCTTCTTGCCGGCCCGCGCCGCCGCAACCGCCGCCGGCACCCCCGCAGGCCCACCTCCGACGACAATGACGTCGGCCCAGTCGTCGACAACCAAGTCACGTGCCGGCTCGACGAAGCATCCCGTCGCTGTCCTCGGCATCGACGTCGTGCAGCCGCCGCAGACGGCAGCACCCGCGAACAGCCCACCGGAGGAAACGAAACGCCTTCGCGTCATGCCCATGCCGAGCAATCCCCCATGACGCGAGCCCGTCGGGACGATGCTCCCCTCATCAAACCTATTGTCGGCAGTAGAAAC
>DCIH01000021.1:0-3446 GCA_002317575.1 Verrucomicrobia bacterium UBA1731
TGGAAGCGCTACATGATCCAAGGCGAGATCGAGTATGCGTTCCGCGAACTGAAGAACGACCTTGGCCTCCGGCCCGTCTACCATCAGCTTGATGACCGCATCGAGGCGCACATCTTCACGTCATTCATGGCCCTGTGCCTGTTTCAGACACTGCGGGCGATCGCACGCGAACATGCGCCCGGCCTCACGCCGCGGCAGATCGTCGAGAAGTTCAAGACGGTCAAGATGGTCGACGTCGTCATGCCGACGACAGACTATCGCATTGTCACGCTGCCGCGCTACATCGAGCCGAAGAATGACGTTGCGGTCCTCGTAGACCGGCTTGGACTTACACTGCCGCAGCAACCGCCTCCAAAGGTCACCCCCGAAGTAGCGGGAATGGCAAAACAAGGATTGTAGTGAAGACCTGACCTCGCTATCTTATCGTTCGAAACGAAAATCCGCGAAGTCTCGCGGGTTTTCGTTTCGAACGTGGAAAGTCGGGTTAAGATTGCCCGGTCTGCGGCTGGGCGTTTGACTTGTGATAAGAACTCTGTTCTCGAGGAGATACCAAGCGAGTACCCGAATTTACAACGGCGTAACGCCGCAGCTCTGCCGCGGAGAGGACTCCGCGTCTACAGAATGAGAGTCTTTGCAAGTGCCTCATTCTAGAGCAGCACGCCGACATCAAGAAAGAGGTCTTAGGTGTCGTGGTCAAACTTGCGTGCTTGCATCACGATGTTTCGCCTTCAGAATCGTTGAAGAGCCACGGCTCTACATGGACATTTTGCAGCGTTTCGATAGGCGCTGGGAGTCTGGCCGAGCTGCGCCTTGAAGACATTGGCGAGGTGAGCGGCGTGACAGAAGCCGCAGGCGGCGGCGATGGTCTTGAGCGGCAGTGAGGTGGTGGTCAGCAGCAGCTTGGCCTTCGCCAGGCGCTGGCGGAGCATTTCCGCCGAGGGCGTCGTCGCGAGCTCCGCGCGGAAGAGGCGGTTGAGCGTGGCGCGCGAAAGCACGAGGTCCGCGGCCAGTTGGTCGGTGCCGTAGGCGTCCGCGAGGTGGTCGGCGATCGCGCGGATCGCCGCGCGTATGGCGGGCGAGGAAACGGCGATGACGTCCGTCGAGCGCCGTTCCGTGATGCCGGTCGGCGGAATGAGGATGGGTGTCTTCGGCACGCGCTCGCCGTTCATCATGCGCTCGAGCAGGGCGGCGCCCTCGTAGCCGAGCCGCTCGAGGTCGTGGCGGATGGAGGAGAGCGGCACCTGCTGGTTCTCGACGATGATGGACTCATCGTCCACGCCCAGCACCGCCACCTCTTCGGGTACGGCCAGTCCGCGCGACAGGGCGGCGTTGAGGAGCCGTGCGGCGTCCGCGTCATTGTAGGCGAAGACGGCGAGCGGCTTCGGCGCGGCGACAAGCTTCTCGCCGAGCCAGGCGATCATCGCGTTCCAGTCGTCGTAACGCTCGGCGTCGATCTCGTGTCGCCAGACGAGCGCCGCGGGCGGTTCGCCCGTCCAGTTGTTGCGGAAGCCGCCGAGGCGCAGCGACTCGGTGTGCGTGAAGTCCATCGAGAACCAAGCGACATGGCGGAAGTGGCGCTCCCGGAAGTGCCGCGCGGCCAGCGCGCCGATGGCGGCGTGGTCGCCGACGACGCGCGGCACCTTGAACTCGGGATGGCAGACGGCGAAGTCCACGAGCGGCACGCCGGCGCGGACGAGCCGCCGCGCGTAGTCGAGGAGGTTCGGACGGTTCGCCCTGAGGAGCGTGAGCACGCCGTCGCCCGTCCACCCCTGCGGCAGCGAGGAGCGGTCTTCGAGCGTGATGTGCCAGTCGTGCTCGCGGGCGAAGCGTGCGATGCCCTCGAGACGACGGCGCGAGGTGTAGCCGAGCTGCAGGAGAATGTGACGGGATGCCATGGCGGGGAGTCTATCACATCTGAGACATCCGTGCAATGATGCCGAACGGATTTGCAAGAACGGTTTTGCACCGCGGGCTGGCGGTTTGTGATATAATGCGGGCATGAACACAATACTTTCGAAGCTAGACCTGCTTGTCATTGCGGCGTACTTTGTCATCATCCTCGGCGCGGGGCTTTTCATGGGGCGGTTCGTCAAGAGTTCGAAGGACTTCTTCTCGGGCGGCAAGAAGGTGCCGTGGTGGATGGGGGCGATCTCGAGCTACATGGCGATGATCAGCTGCTTCGTGTTCATCGCCTACGCGCAGATCGGCTATGAGGACGGCCTGGTGGGCATCGTGATCTTCTGGTCCACGGCCTGGGCGATCCTGGCGAGCGTCTTCCTCTTCGTGCGACGGTGGCAGCGCGCGGACGTCGCGACGCCCGTCGAGTACCTGGAGCGTCGCTACGGTCCCGGCGTGCGGCAGTTCGTCGGCTGGTGCGGCGTCGGCTTCCGCATCCTCAACAACACGGTGCGTCTCTACACGCTCGGCATCATCGCCTCGCAGTTTCTCGGCATCTCGCTTGCGCGCGGCATCTTCCTCGGCGCGGCGATCGTGCTCGTCTATTCGGCGACGGGCGGCATGTGGAGCGTCTTGGTGACGGACCTCATCCAGTGCACGATTCTTCTCGGGATCTCGATTCTCGTGCTGCCGCTCTCCCTCAACGCCGTCGGCGGCCTCGGCGCGCTTCATGCGGCGCTGCCCGAGCACTTCTCGTTCTTCAACGGGCATCGCGGCACCTTCCTCTTCATCGCGGCCTACTACCTCATCGTCTTCATCAAGTACAACGGCGAGTGGTGCTTCATCCAGCGCCTGACGAGCGTGCCGGACGAGAAGTCCGCGATCAAGATGTGCCTCCTGTCGTCCTCCATCTTCTTCATCTTTCCGGTCGTCGCGGTGCTGCCCGCGATCGCCGCGCGCCTCTATCTGCCCGACCTGCCGCAGGAGATGCACGAGCGCTGCTACATCGAGATGTGCATCCGCTTACTGCCCTCGGGCGTGCTCGGCCTCATGGTCTCGGCGATGCTCTCGGCCTCGCTCTCCACGCTTGCGAGCGAGTTCAACGTGACGTCGAACGTGATCACGACGGACATTTACAAGCGGCTCTTCCGTCCGAACGCCAAGGAGCGCGAGATGCTGCTCGTCGCGCGTCTCGGCACGCTCGCCGTCGCCGCGGCGATCGCCTTCGGCGCGCTCTTCGTCGCGGGCATGGGCGGCGCGTTCGAGGCGAACAAGCTCCTGATGGCGCTCTTCGGCGTGCCGATCGTCATCCCGAGCGTCTTCGGCATCCTGTGGAAGACGCCGAACACGAAGAGCGTGTACTTCTGCGTGGTCGCGGGCGTCATCTCGGGTCTGGTGCTGAAGTTCGCGGGCAAGAGCATCAGCTGGGAGACGGGCACCTTCCTGCAGGTCGGCATCTGCTTCGCCGCGTACTGGCTCGGCGCGCTCTTCGGCACGGCGAAGCGCGAGCAGACGGAGAAGGACGCGTTCTTCGCGCAGCTCGCCGGCCC
>DCIH01000021.1:3518-4689 GCA_002317575.1 Verrucomicrobia bacterium UBA1731
CATGAGCTTTGACGAAATCTATTCCTGGGTGAAGGACCTGCCGGTCGTGGACTGGCACAACCATCTCGATCTCGACTGGATCGCGGCGGACTGTCCGCTCGGCTCGCTCTACGAGGTCTGGGTGAAGGCCGATCCCTACAAGCACCGCCTGATGCGCATCTGCGGCGAGTCTGAGCGCGTGATCACCGGCGAAGCGACGGAGGACGAGAAGTGGGCGGCGTGGATGCGCACGCTGCCGAAGACGGTCGGCACGCCCGTCTTCGCGTGGGCGCAGATGGAGACGGCGTTCCTCGGCCTCGACACGGCGGCCTACCTGCACGGCGCGGGCGAGAACGTGTCCCTCGCCGCCTGGTCGCCGCGCAAGATGCTCCAGGCGTTCAACGCCGAGTACTACGATCCCGGCTACCGCATGAACGCGGGGGACGTGCCCGACTTCATGGCGATGAAGCGCGTCGACGCGCGCGGCGGCCGCGTGCTGGACGTCTCCGTCGATGACGTTGCGGTGCTGACGACGCCGGGCGAGGGGCTTTCGATGCTGCTGGCGGCGGTGCGCTTCGCCGCGGAGCACGGTTGGACGATGCTGCTGCATCTCGGCGCGCTTCGTGCGACGAGCGCGCGCCTTCGCGCGGCGGCGGGTCCCGCCGGCGGCTTTGCCGCGATGCGCGCGCCGGTCGATCCGGCGACGGTCGCCGCGTTCCTCAACGCCTGTGAGGCGGATGGCATCCTGCCGCGGACGATTCTCCTCTCGCTCAATCCCGAGGCGCACGCGCAGCTCGCGGTGCTCGCGGGTTCGTTCAACGGCGAGGGTCTGCCGGGCAAGGTGCAGCTCGGGCCGGCGTGGTGGTGGTGCGACCATCGCGAGGGCATCGTGGACGTCTTCGAGAAGAACGCCGCATACGGGGTGCTTTCGACTTTCGTCGGCATGACGACCGACTCGCGTTCGCTGCTCTCGTTCGTGCGCCACGACTACTTCCGCCGCGTCTTCTGTCAGTGGCTGACCGCGAAGGTCGCCGCGAGCGAGTATCCGGACGACGCGGCGCTCCTGCGTCCGCTCGCCGAGAACGTCTGCTATCGCAATGCGAAGGCGATGGTGAGCGGAGAGGGGAGTCGGTCGTGATCGGACTCTTGCTGGCGGCGGCGTTTTCAATTTCCGGCGAGAAGATGCCGGAGA
>DCIH01000037.1:0-2209 GCA_002317575.1 Verrucomicrobia bacterium UBA1731
GGGCGAGGGCGACCGAGCGCGTCACTCCCAAAAGGTTCTTCATTGTGTTTTTCATAAGCTTCGTTCCTTGTTAAATTCTGAAGATCAGCTCTGACAACGCCGCACACCTTTTCTTTACGGTTTGCCAATCCTGATACTCGGGCTTGAGGTTCTTGTACTGCGTCAAATCGGTGTCGTCCAGATCGTAGGGCAGCGGATTCGCCAGCTGGACCTGTAACTGTTGGAGCGGAGATTCTCCGTTCGGCTGCGGATAGAGACGATCAAAATCCTTCAGGGCAGAAAGCGTCCCCGCTGCACCCAACACCTCGGACATGGCGATCGTGTCAAGATAGTCGCGCGTCGCGTTCCGCTTCAGGATCAAAACGGCCTTGATGCGCAGCATCTCCGCCTTGGTCGGCAGGAGCAGCTTCTCGCCTGCGACGTCAATCTCCTCCGTCTCAAGCGGCTCCTCGCGAATCAACTGGCGAATACCCGTCTCAATGCCGTCAAGCGAGCCGAGTATCAGCACCGGCCGCCGCACCCGCGCCGTCGTCCAGCCGGCAACGGACTCCAACTGCGCCAGCACGGCGTCGAAACGCTCGCTCAAGTCTCCGAGCGTGTGGTCATGGTCGACCGACACGCGATGATGCGCGTAGATCGCCGCCGCCGTGCCACCGACGAGCACCGCCTCCGGAAGAACCTTCCGAAGGTGCGCGACGGACGACAACAGGGCGTCCCACTCAGGCAAGGGCGTGTTCGGCATGATATTTCCAAAAATGATACCGCTGATCATACGGATCGGAAACCTTTGCGGCACAGACATGAAGAATCTTCTCGACGATCGATGGTTCCGCGGCGGCCGCGTCCCGCAATTCAGTCCAATCGGAACGCGATCCCCGCCCGATGATGTCGTCGATCGACGCCATCGAGTATCCGACTCCCGAAACCAAGTGACGATGTCGCATCGTGTTTTTCACAAGCTTCGTTCCTTGTTAAATTCTGCCGCGGATTGCCGCCGGCGCGCGATGTACTCGTCAACGGCAGCGATCATATTCTCCTCTGACTCAATGTGAAATAGCTCAAACCCATCCCTAATGAACTTCGCCACATCATATCGGCGAAACAACTCGATAACCTCCGCGCCAGAAAGCCCCTTGGCGTGGCGGTACTGCTCGGTCGCAAAGACAAGATATTCACCTTCCCGACTCATCAGAGCGCCTCCTGGGGATAGGTGAACTTTCCGGTCCTAAACTCTTCCTCGGCAAGCGAGGCCAGCAATTCCGGACTGTAGTGCCAGAGTTTCTGTTCCTCGTCCGAAAGCGCAGCATAAAGCGAACTTGCCATAAACTTCTCCATCGCGGTGATCTCGTCGATCTTGAGATGATCGGCGAGCAGCCCCACAACCGCTGGCGAAATCAGAACGGCAAGCATCGCAGAATACTTCTTCGGATCCATTAGAGCGCCTCCGATCCGATGAACGAGAGATAGCGGAACGCCGCCGGCGTCGCAAATACGAGCTGGTCGTAGAGCTTGTGAACCCGCAACTCGGCAATCGTCGCCTCTCGGCTCATAAAACCGCGCATATACAGGAGAACCGTCGAATAGACGTTGTCGTTCGCGACAGGTCCCATGATCAGATCATAACGCGAACCGATGTATTTCCCCGTCCGGTTTTCGGCGACGAAGTCGAGCCAATCGGCCGTCGGTTCCTCGAAACGGCGCACCAGGCAATCCCCAAAACCAGACTCGTCGAATTCATATGTGTTCAGGACCGGCGAGCCGCCACGCTTGGCAACGACGCTCTTTGCGAACCGAACAGCTTGCTCACGATTCGTAGTCGTATAGAAACCGGAGCCGAAGTCGAGTAGTCGATTCGACTCGACCAGCATCGGGTTCCGAACTTCCACATTACTCGCGTGATAAACCGTCACATCGTTTCCTTTTAAAATTCTCTCACTCCGCGGAATCCGCGCAACCTGTCATCCATCTCTTCCACACAACCAAAAACGTCCCGAACCGCGTGCGCCGTTCGAGATTCATTTATACAATACCTCCAAAGGCAAATAGTATATGCCTTTCCGCCCCTTTTTGCAAGAATGAGAATTGTAACCGAGAATTGTAATATCTAGTGAGCCACCCCGAAAAGGATGGCTGTCAAGGTGGAGGCAAGCGCCAGAAGCATGGCGGCGCCCGCGGCGCGGCCGCCCTACCAGTGCACGCCCCCAGGTAG
>DCIH01000037.1:2222-6422 GCA_002317575.1 Verrucomicrobia bacterium UBA1731
GCGTGCGCGCCGCGCACGCCGCAGGTTCACGGGCGCCGAACCGTCAGCGAACGGCCATGCAGTCGAAGATCGGGGCGCGGGAATCCGGATTGAACAGGCGAACCGCATGGCTGCCGGCCGCGAGGTCGACCTCGACCGACACCGGACGGAAGCCGTCTTCCGCCGAACCCTTCACCTCGACGCGCAGGGGTGCGGCGCCGTCGATCTGCACGAAGAAGTGCCGCGCAAGCCGCGTACGGCAGGAGAACTCGAGCCGACGGCGCCCCGCCTTGACGACGTGCACGTCCTTCCAGACGAGATCGTTCCCCGCGCCGTTGCCGACGCCGCGCACGGCCATCCAGCCGGACGCCCCCGGGGTCTCGACCGGATGGGCGAAGCCCTCTTCGATCGGATCGCCAAGTTCGTGATAGGCGGAGAGATAGGCGTCTTCCGCCTCGTAGCGCGTCTTCTCCAGACGGCGTTCGGCGTCGAGACGGTAGAAGCGCGTGCCGTGCGCCGGCACCGTCATCGTGAACACGCCGTCGCTCTCGCCGATGTCCCCACGCTCGACGAGATCGAAGGCCGCGACCTTGCCGCCCAGTTCGAGATCCTCGAACGGCACCTTGAACGCGTAGCTCCTGTCCGTCGCGTTGTAGAGCGCGAGATACCGCGACGTGCCGTGCAGCGCGTCGGCGTCCTTCACGATCGCATAGGCCGCGTCGTCCCTGTTGCGCCAGGCGACGATGGGCGGCGCGGCGAGATCGTTCTGGTTCATCGAAAGCAGATACGGATTCGTCACGAGCGAGAGCGAATACGCGGGAATCGTCCGCACATCGCAGCCGAGCAGCAGCGGCGAGGAGAGCATGCACCACATGCCGAAGTGCGTCTGCTCCTCTTCGATCGTGAGACCGCAGTCCTCCTTGCCGAAGACCGTCTTGACCATGCCCTTGAGCTGTCCGGCCTCGAGCATGTCCATGTCGTTGTAGTGGCCGGGCGACGGATACGCGCCGAGATAGAGGTTCTCGCCGATCAGCTTGCAGACGCTCGGCCAGTTCGCCCGGATGTCCCCCGTCGTGCGCCAGGATTCGGCGATCTCCGTCACCCAGGTTCCGGGAAACGCCCAGCGGCAGACGTTGAGACGGACGTCCTTCCGTCCCGTCGCCGCGATGGCCTTCGAAATCTCGGTGTAGCGCGTCCGCTCGTCGAGCCCGAGCCGCATGCCGCCACAGAAATCGACCTTGATGAAGTCGAAGCCGACGTCGACAAAATGCAGCCTGCAGTCCGCCGCATCGTGACCGTAGAGCCCCGCGCCGACGCCCGCGTCCTTGACGCCGCCCTGCGAACCGCCGCCCCAGATGCTGCCGCAGGTGTCCGCGCCGGCGTCCGAGTAGATGCCCGCCTTGAGGCCGAGCGCGTGGATGCGGTCGACGAGCGGCTTCATGCCGCGCGGGAAACGCCTGGCGTGGAAGACGAGCCGTCCCTTCTCGTCGTGGGTCACGAAGAAGCCGTCGTCGACGTTGACGTAGTGGTAACCGGCGGCCTTGAGCCCGTTCGTCGCCATCGCCTCGGCGACGGACGCGATCTTCTCCTCGTCGATCTCGAGTCCGAACGTGTTCCAGCTCGACCAGCCCATGAGCGGACGCTTCCGCGAAGGATTGCGCGTGTCGTTCGCCGCCTTCAGGATCGCGAATTCGCGCGCGGCCATCTTCGCCTTGCGGGCCTCGAGCGTCTCGGCCGACGGATTGTCGTCCCTGAGCCGCACGAGATTCACGGCCGCGCCTTTCGCATCGGCGTCGAGCCGCCCGCGGTAGGGGCACTTGGGGCATTCGAGGAAGCGCACCGTGAATTCGCCCTGCCGAACCGTTTCCAGATCCGCTCCGAATCCCGTCATCGCCAGGACCAGAGTCGCCGCCGTCATCGTCTTGTGCATGTTCATGTCGAAGTCCAATCCAAAGTTCAGTCGATCACGTTTTCGCCGGGCTTGAGCGCCCGCTTCCTGCCGCCGAATTCAAAGACGCCCGTTACGCCCGCGGGGAGCGTCACCGTGCCCTTCGCGGCGCCGTTCCCGAACGCGAGATCCTCTTCCACGAAGCCCTTGGGATGCGGCACCTTCGCCTTGATGAACGTCAAGCCCGCCGGCTGCGGCGCGACGCGCACTTCCGCGAACGCGGCCTTCGCCGGCGTAACGCCCGCGAAACCGGCCTGCATCCAGTAGAGCGGGTGCGAACCCCACGCATGGCAGTCGCTGCGCGAGACGTGCCCCTTCCATTCGGGATGCTCGATCGTGGTGGCGCAGCCCTGCGCCACATACGTGCGCCAGAGATCGAGGCGCTTGAGCACGTAGTCCGCGCGGTTCATCAGGAAGCACGCCTGGAAGAGGTAGTGCGAGAAGTACACCGTGCAGCGCGCGAACTTCGGATCGTCCTTCACCGCGAGCATCGCGTCGAACGCGCGCTTGGCGCGGTCGCCCTCCAGCACGCCCGAGACGATGCCCAGCACCTGCGCGTGCTCGCTGCGCGTCTTCAGCGTCTTGCCGTCCTTCGTCTCCGCCGGCACGTCCAGCAGCATGCCCGTCTCCTCGTCCCAGAACGCCTCGAGGATCGCCTTTTTGAGCGCGGGGATCTTCGCCTCCCACGCGCGCGCCATCGCCTCGTGGCCGAGCGCGCGCTCCACTTTGGCGGCGGACTGGAGATCGAGCACGTAGAAGAGGTTCACGAGCGCGGACGGACCTTCGTCCGGCAGCGCGCCGGGCGCCGTGCCGGCCGTCCAGTTCTTGTCCCAGTCCATGAAGTTCCAGCCCGGCAGCGACGCGAGGAGCCCCGCCTCGTTCTCGTAGAGCTCGAAGCCGCTCAGCGCCTTGCGCATCGCCGGCACGCGCGCCTTGAGCCAGTCGAAGTTGTCGTGGTACATCGCGTAGTCGCCGTGCATCAGAAGCCAGCACTGCGTGTAGGTGGCGCCCTCCTGCGTGCCCTGCGTCGGCGCGTTGAACGGCACCTGACCGTCGTCGCGCTGGCCGAAGTCGAACACCTCGATCGCGCGGCGAATCATGCGGTCGTCGCGCGAGATCGCCGAAAGCGACAGGAGCTGCACGCGCGTGTCGCCCGGATACATCTGCTGCTCGTAGAACGGACCATCGAAGAGCATCTCGTGGCAGCAGCTCTGCATCACGCGCGTGCAGATCTTCTGGATCGGGCCGAAGGTCTGGTCGTCGCAGGAAAAGGCGCATTCCGGTTCGAGCGGATAGCGCGTCTCGTCGATCGCGATCTCCTCGATCGTCATCGGCTCCGCCGCCGTCTTGATCTTGAGTTCGCACCAGCAGCCGCAGCGCCACCACTGCACGTTGAACCGCGCGCGTTTGCGGCCGTCCGGACGGAACGTGTCGAACGTGCCGATGAAGCGCTTGTCCACGAACTGCGAGCGCACGTTCTTCTCGCCTTCCTTCGTGTACAGACTCTCGGCCCAGCCCCAGCGCACCACCGCGCCCTTGCCGCCCGAGACGACGAGGTGCGGATACGCGCCGTAGTAGTCGCCGAGATACCAGCACGCGCTCGCTTCCGTGTTCGCGGGCACGGTCCACGTCTTGCCGTCCTTCAGAACCGCGTTCAGCTTCGCGACCGCCGGATGGCGCGTGCCGTCCTGCACGTAGAGGTCCGCCTCGGTCGAGACCTTGTCCATGCCCGCGACGAACCGGCCGGGCGCGATGCGCCGGTCGAGCTGCGCGGGAAGCTGCGTCGGGAAGAGCATCCAGCCCCAGTTGCGGCCGCCCCAGATGTATTTCGAATCGGCGCCCGCGCCCTTCGCGACGACTTCCGCCGCCACCCATTTCTCCGGCTGCATCTCCAGGAAGCCGCACCCCTCGAGGTCGAGCTCGAGGCCGCACCCCCACGCGGAAGGCCCGCCGTTGTACAGCTTCCAGCCCGATGTGATCTCGCCGGCCTCCCAGCCGCTCGAAAGGACCTCCTTCTCCTTGCCGAGTTCGTCCGCGACCACGATGTCGATGCCCTGCGCCTTGCCCTCGACGTTGCGCGTGGAAAGCGCCGCGTCGTACGCGCCCTCGGCCTTGAGGACGAACCCGCCGCGGTAGGTGATCTGCGCGAGCGGACCCTGCCCCCAGTGCGTCCAGCACACGGCCTCCATCAGGTGGTTGCCGGCCGCGAGATCCTTCACGCGATAGGAGTTGTACATCCAGTTCTCGACCGTCGCCGCGCGGTCCGGACCGCG
>DCIH01000037.1:6484-6771 GCA_002317575.1 Verrucomicrobia bacterium UBA1731
CGAGACGTCGAACGTGAGCGGCGAACCGTCGGACGTGAACGCGCGCCGGAAACGGAACGTGCGCGGATTGCCGACGAACGCGGTGTCGGTCGCGCAGCCGGGGAACCAGATCCAGTCCGCACGGTCGATCGGCTGGACCTTCCGCACATTGGTGTCGCCGCGCGTGTAGCGCGGCGCGCGCATCACCTGTTCCACGTCGAAGGCGCCCGCCGTGAAAACGCCCAGCGTCGCCACGGCCCCGAGAAACGTCGTCTTTCTGTTCATGCGGCAAGTATACCACAAACGCC
>DCIH01000035.1 GCA_002317575.1 Verrucomicrobia bacterium UBA1731
GATGGGCTCGGGCATCTTCATGGCGATGGTGTTCGGCGGCGTCCTCTTGCCGGTGCAGGGTTTCGTGGCGGACAAGATCGGCATCCTGAACAGCTACTGGGTCACGATCGCCCTCTTCGCCTACGTGCTCTTCTACGCGTTCATCGGTTCGCGCGTCCGCAAATAAGGGGCGCCTCGCCGAAGGATGCTACACGTCGTAGCCACCCCGATCGGGAACCTCGGCGACCTGACGCCGCGCGCGCTTGAAGCGTTTCGCGCGGCGTCTCTCATTGCCTGCGAGGATACGCGCCGCACGTGGCAGCTCTTGACGCATTTCGAAATACCGCGTCCCGAGATGGTTTCCTATCGCCAGGGCAACGAGGAGCGCACGACCGCGCGCATCGTCGACGCGGTGAAGGGCGGCGCGGAGGTCGTGCTCTGTTCCGACGGCGGCTATCCCGGCATCTCGGATCCCGGCTATCGGCTGATTAGGACGTGCGCGCAGGAGGGCGTGCCCTACGAGGTGATTCCGGGCGCGAGCGCGGTCAATGTGGCGCTCTTGATGAGCGGACTTTCGACGTCGTCCTTCACGTTCCGGGGCTTTCCGCCGCGCGGACCGGGGGCGCTTCGCAACTGGTTCGCCGAGGACGCCGACAAGGAGCACACGCTCATCTGCTACGAGTCGCCGTTTCGCATCGCCGCGACGCTCGAGGCGGCGCTCGATGCGCTCGGGGATCGGGAGGCGGCGGTTTGCATTGAGCTTACGAAGTTGCACGAGCGCGTGAGCCGCGGGTATCTGTCGGATCTCGTGAAGGAATATCGGGACGCAAAGGTGAAGGGCGAAGTGGCGCTCGTCATCGCCGGCGCGAACGAGAAGTTTAGGAGGAACGCATGATCAATTCGGTTGGAAAGGTTGTGGGCGGGGGATTGCTTGTCGTGGGGACGGCTGCCATTTGGCTGTGGCCCGCCGCGAAGGCGCCGGAGGCGGCGCCCGAGCCGATACGTCCCATCAAGAGCGCCCTGGCGAAGGACGTGACGACGATGCAGGAGATGAAGTTCAGCGGCATCGTCAAGGCCGGTGCCGACCGCATCCTCTCGTTCAAGCAGTCCGGACGCATCGAGCGCATTCCGGTCAAGAAGGGGATGAACGTCAAGAAGGGCGAGAAGCTGGCGTGGCTGTTGCAGGACGACTTCAAGAACAACCTGTCCTCCGCCGAGGCGGCGATCAAGCGCGACAAGCTGACCTTCGAGCGCACGACCGCGGCATTGGAGCGCAACGCCGTGTCGCGCGAGGAGGTCTCGAAGGCCGAGGCGAACCTGAAGCAGAGCGAGGCCCAGTACGAACTCGCCAAGCGCGCGCTCGACGAGACCGTGCTTTACGCGCCGTTCGACGCCATCGTCGCCGATGTGCCGCCGAAGGAACTGGATATGGTCTATCCCGGAATGCCCATCATCGTCATGCTCGATCTCTCGACGATTAAGATCGATGCGTCCGTTCCGGAAAGCATCGTCATCCAGACGCGGATGATGAAGGACCGCGAGGGCGGTCCCTCGGCGTACGTGACGTTCGATTCGTATGCGCGGCAGAAGTATCCGGTCTCCTATGTCGAGTACAAGTCGACGGCCGAGACGAAGAACCAGACGTTCACCGTGACCTATGCGCTGCCGGCGCCGGAGGAGCTGGAACTGTTGCCGGGCATGTCGGCGACGATCACGATTCCGGGCAATTCCTATATCCATACGCATGCGGAAGGCACGGGTGTCGAGATTCCGGCCTCGGCCGTGGGCGTCAATGCGGACGGCACGTATTTCGCGTGGGTGCTGACGCCGGGTGCGGACGGCGTTCACGAGGCGCACAGGCGCGGACTTGGCGCGTGCAAGCACGTGGGCGACGACATCATGCGCGTCACGTCGGGTCTTAAGCCAGGCGAGCGCGTGGCGACGGCGGGCGTCTCGATGCTGACCGAGGGACGCAAGGTCCGCCTGCTCGCGGACAAGGAAACCGCGAAATGAACATCGCCGAGTACTGCTTCAGGAAACGGACGGTCACGTTCGGCCTCGCCATCGCCGTGACGCTCGCCGGCGTGTTGAGCTATTTCAAGCTCGGACGGCTGGAGGACCCCGAATACACCATCCGCTGCGCCCAGATCTTCACGGCCTATCCCGGCGCCACAGCCGAGGAAGTCGCCGAGCGCGTGACGGATCCGATCGAGACGGCGGTGCAGCGGCTCGGCAAGGTCAAGCACGTCACTTCGACGTCCTATCCGGGCAAGTCAATCGTCCTTGTCGAACTGCAGGACCAGTACGAGAACGCCGAGCTCCCGCAGATCTGGGACGAGCTCCGGCGCAAGGTGACGGACATGCAGGACACCTTGCCCGAGGGCTGCTCGGAGCCGCTCGTCTACGACGACTACGGGGATGTCTACGGCGTCTTCTACGCGCTTTCGGGCGATGGCTACGGCTACGCCGAGCTGAAGGCGTGCGCGAAGAACCTGCGGCGCGAGCTTCTGCTCTGCAAGGATGTCGCGAAGATCGACTTCATCGGCGACCGCGCCGAGACGATCTATCTCGAAGTGCCGCGCGGCAAGATCGCAGCCCTGGGACTCTCACCCGACCAGATCGCCCGCGCCTTCA
>DCIH01000069.1:0-550 GCA_002317575.1 Verrucomicrobia bacterium UBA1731
CAACAACACGCTGTTCATCTGAACGTTCCCTGCGGCGTTGTCCGCAGGGCGTGTGTCAACAAGAGGGCGGAAACAGCCGACAGGATAGTCTTCGGCGCAATACTAAATAATCGTTTAGTTCCCTATTGTATCGTTTAGCACGTTGTGATATAATACCGCGCCGTTGGTCCAAGAAAGGAGACAAAACGACTATGACAGACAATCCTAACGTTCCGGCTGCGGACGACGGAATCGCGGCCTTCGAGGCGATGCTCGCACGTGTGCGGGCGGCGCAGACGACGTTCTCCACATACTCCCAGGCGCGGGTCGACGCCATTTTCAAGGCGGCGGCGCTGGCGGCGAACCGGGCGAGGATACCCCTCGCGAAGATGGCCGTCGCCGAGACCGGAATGGGCATCGTCGAGGACAAGGTCATCAAGAACCACTACGCCGCCGAGTACGTCTACAACGCGTACAAGGCGACGAAGACCTGCGGCGTCGTCGAACGCGACGAGGCGGCGGGCATCGAGAAGCTCGCCGAGCCGGTGGGCGTCATCGGGGCGGTGATCCC
>DCIH01000069.1:644-1192 GCA_002317575.1 Verrucomicrobia bacterium UBA1731
GCGAAGGACTGCACGATTGCGGCGGCGAAGGTCGTGCTTGACGCGGCGGTCGCGGCGGGTGCGCCGGATGGCATCATCGGCTGGATCGACCAGCCGACCCAGCAGAAGACGAACCTCCTCATGAAGGAGGCGGACCTGATCCTTGCGACCGGCGGACCCGGCATGGTGAAGGCCGCGTACAGCTCCGGCACGCCCGCCCTGGGCGTCGGCGCGGGCAATGCGGCGGCGATCCTCGATCCGAGCTGCGACATCGTCCGCGCCGTCAACTCGATCATCCACTCCAAGACGTTCGACAACGGGATGATCTGCGCGACCGAGCAGACGGTCATCGTGGATGCGCGGATCTACGACGCGGTCAAGTCCGAGTTCCTCAAGCGGGGGTGCTGCTTCCTCAACGGGAAGGAGCGCGATCTCGTCCGCGAGACGCTGCTCATCAACGGGGCGCTCAACGCCCGGATCGTCGGGCAGCGGCCCGCCGCCATCGCGAAGATGGCGGGCTTCGAGGTGCCGGAGGACACGAAGGTGCTGATCGGCGAGGCGACGTCGAC
>DCIH01000069.1:1222-1941 GCA_002317575.1 Verrucomicrobia bacterium UBA1731
GACGTGACCGAGGCGTTCGGGCACGAGAAGCTGACGACGATTCTCGGCATGTACAAGTCGACCGGCTTCGACAACGCGCTCGACATCGCGGAGGCGCTCCTCGTCAACAACGGCGGCCTCGGGCACACCTCCGTCCTCTGGATCGACGAGCTGAAGGAGAAGGAGAAGCTCGACAGGTTCGCGGAGCGCATGAAGGCGTGCCGCCTCATCGTCAACCAGCCGTCCGCCCTGGGCGGCATCGGAGACCTCTACAACTTCGCCATGCCGCCTTCCCTGACGCTCGGGTGCGGCAGCTGGGGCGGCAACTCCGTCTCGGAGAACGTGGGCGTCAAACATCTCCTCAACATCAAGACAATGACCATCCGGAGGGAAAACATGCTGTGGTTCCGCGCACCCGAGAAGGTGTATGTGAAGAAAGGCTGTCTCGCGACGGCTCTCCGCGAGCTTGGCGAGGTGATGGGCAAGCGCAAGGCGTTCATCGTCACCGACTCGTTCCTCTACGAGAACGGCTACACGAAGCCGGTCGAGAAGTCCCTCGAGGCGCAGGGGATCATGTTCACGACCTTCTCGAACGTCGCGCCCGACCCGACGCTCGCCTGCGCCAGGGAAGGCGCGAAGCTGATGGCCGGGTTCGGCCCCGACGTCATCATCGCCGTCGGCGGCGGCTCCGCGATGGACGCGGCGAAGATCATGTGGGTCCTCTACGAGCATCCCGAGTG
>DCIH01000069.1:2081-2814 GCA_002317575.1 Verrucomicrobia bacterium UBA1731
TCATCACGGACGAGACGACGGGCGTGAAGTATCCGCTCGCGGACTACGAGCTCATGCCCAAGATGGCGATTGTGGATGCGGACATGCAGATGTCCGCGCCGCCCGGCCTCACGAGCGCCTCGGGCATTGACGCCGTCTCGCACGCCCTCGAGGCGTATGCGTCGATGCTGGCGACGCCGTATACGGACGGTCTCGCCATCCAGGCGCTGAAGGACATCTTCCGCTATCTGCCCGAGTGCTACGACGCGGCGGTCTCGAAGACGCCGAACCCGAAGGCCCGCGAGAAGATGGCGAACGCCGCGACGATGGCGGGCATGGCCTTCGCCAACGCCTTCCTCGGCGTCATGCACTCGATGGCGCACAAGCTCGGCGCGTTCCACCACATTCCGCACGGCATCGCCAATGCGCTGATGATGGAGGAGGTGCTGCGCTTCAACGCCAGTCCCGTGCCGCGCAAGATGGGCACGTTCCCGCAGTACGACCGCCCGCACACGCTGGAGCGCTACTGCGAGATCGCCGAGGCGCTGGGGCTGGCGGGCAAGAGCCAGGCCGAATCGTTCGAGAACCTCGTCCGGGCGATCCGCGACCTTCAGAAGCGCATCGGCATCAAGCCGACGATCCGCGACTACGTTCCGGACGAGAAGGACTTCCTCGTGCGCCTCGACGAGATGGTCGAACAGGCGTTCGACGACCAGTGCACGGGCGCGAATCCGCGCTATCCGCTGATGAAGGA
>DCIH01000069.1:2846-2980 GCA_002317575.1 Verrucomicrobia bacterium UBA1731
CTCAACGCCTACTACGGCAAGCACGAGAACGTCTGAGAAAGGAACATTCAAAATGAAGAAAACGGTCGAAAGGAAGACGGTGGCGAAGAAGCAGGCGAACGTCCTTCAGGAGCGCACGGACAAGGTGATCTGCC
>DCIH01000070.1:0-9984 GCA_002317575.1 Verrucomicrobia bacterium UBA1731
GCTTAACCCATAGCTTGTCTACCATCAGGGCCGGTGGCGGGCGCTTTTGGGCCGCCCGCCGTTGTCAAAGATCAAGCGGCGCGTTCGGTGTTCGCGCCCAACCGCGCCAGGCAGGACACAAACCCACCCGGCGGAAATGAATTGCTGCGAATTATACTACATTTTCGCGTTTAGCACCGACCTTCCGGTCAAGATCGGCGAAAGCATTCTCCAAATTCTCGACATGATAAAGCTCGTACATGTTTATCGCGTATTCGACGGCGTTGTGGTCCTTAAGGCGCTTATAGGTAATGTCGGCCGTCTCACCGTTACGCGCAGCGTAGCGTTCGAGCAGGTATATGAAAAATTTGAATTCCCGGCTCATAATTACGCCATCTTCAAGTAAGGTGAATTGAGTGGTGTTCCTGTTTCGCGCTCGCTCTCCCACATGTCGAAGATGCCGGGAGGCCCGAACTGCCACATATCCATCTTGGGATCGGCCAACATCCGGTACGTGCGAGAAGAGAGGAACAGCGGCAAGGCCTCGGACGGAGCGTATCCGTACTTTTTCGAAATCATCCCTACCACGTTCTCGTCGTAGAAATCCATGATTTCCGGATCCATGATCACGACACCTCTCGCGCTTCAACGAATTTGAGACATCCTAACGACCGTTCCGTCTTGAACGCGAACTGATCGCGCAATCGCTGCGGCAGAAGCCGCCGAAGCGCTTCCTCTTCCGTATAGGCGCCCTTGAAGTACAAATTCAAAACCGGCATCGTATTGTCATTCGCCACAGGCCCAATCACAACATCCGCATTTGAATCGTCCATACACTGATTGCGATTCTTGCTGACATAACGCAACCATTCGGCAGTCGGCCCTGAGAACTTCAAAACCGGCAACGCATCAAACCGACCTGCGTCAACTTCAAAAATCGACACCGTCGGCAAACCTTCTCCACGACGAAGTGCCGACGTCTTCGCCCATTTCACCGCCTGCTCTTCACTGGACGTCAGATAAAACGCCCGTCCGAAATCCAGCGCACGAACCAGAGGTCGAATCGCTAGCGTTCTCACCACAACATTACTTCCATGATATAGAACCATAATCTTGACCTCCTTTCCTTCTTGTTCTACTTGTGTCGGTTATATTCCATTCTCACCACATTGCGCGGGGTTGTGCCCTTCGGGATGCGGCGGCCTCATCGAGGCCGCCCTACCATCGGGGCCGGTGGCGGGCGCTTTTAGGCCGCCCGCCGTTGTCAAAGATCATGTCGCGGGGAACACCCGCATGAAGATATTCGCTTGCCGAATGAAAATCTCACGCCGCCACTCCCGACAATTGACGCATAGAATAACGCACGCGGCGGTCATTGGCAAGCGGGAATTTTCGCCATTTGAGATTACATCGGCATTAAATCAATTTTCCGCTCATTCCCTTCTTAAAGAAGGGTACGGCGGCGGGCGCGGCATGTCATTCGACGGCGGACATGATGGTTTCGGGCGTGACGGATTTTCCCTTGGCCCGGCAGACGAGGATTTTCGCGACGAGCGCGCTCTCGAGATCCGTCAACCGCACGCCGTCCTTGCGGTCGCGCAGAATGCGCAGCACTTCCTGCGCCGTCACGGGCTCGCGTTTCACGGACGACGGGGAAAAGAGTCCCGTCAGACGCAGCGCCAGCGCCGTCAACGGCGCGAAGGCGACCGCGAACGCGCGCCACGCACCGGCAAGTGCCAGCATGCGCCGGAGCGGGCGCGCGGAACAGATCAGCTTCGGCACGAATTCGCCCAGATACAGGATCGCGGTCGCCGCGCAAAAGCCCCACACGGCCTGCGCCGACGCCGATGTCGGGAACGCCCATGCCGACAACGCCGCGGAACAGGCGGAAAAGCACACGCAGCCCACGTTGTTCCCCACCAGGAGCGCGGTCAGCGTCCGCGGCATGGCGGACACCGCCTCCTGCAACCGTTTCGCCGCCCGGCTGCCGGCGCGCGCCATGTGCAACACGCGTCCCCGGCTCAACGACGTGAAACCCGTTTCCGCGCCGGCGCAGAAACCGGCCAGCGCCAACGACGAAACCATCCCCAGACCGAGCAGGAGCGCCGTCATTGGTTGTCCTCCTCGGCTTTCTCGACGGCGTCGTCCGTTTCGGCCAGCAATTCTTCGTCCGAATCGGCGGACGGATAGGAGAGCACTTCCAACCGCACCTGCGTCACCCGGCGACGACGGCGCTTGACGACCGTGGCACGACAACCGTCGGCCTCGACGGACTGCCCGACGTTCGGGATGCGTTCGGCGTGAAACGCCACCCATCCCGCCAGACGGTCGGCGTCTTCGGCCTCGAGTTCGACGCCTAGTTCGCGGTTGATTTCGTCCAAACTGACGCGTCCTTCGGCCAGCCATGTGCGCGGGCCTTCGCGCACGAGCGTGGGTTCGGCCTTGGACGATCCGAAAACCTTGGGTCCGAAAATGATCTCCAACACGTCGTTCAACGTGATGATGCCCGCGGTGCCGCCGTATTCGTCCGTCACCACCGCAAACGAACGACCGCTCTTCCGGAAAACGACGAGCAGATCGTCGAGCGTGATCTGCTCGGGAACGAACAGTGCGTCCTTAACGACGCCCGACGCCACATCCAACACGCCTTCCACGGCGTCGGGCGTGCGGCGGTAGACGAGCAGATGCGAATGGCGCGCGTTGACGCGCGTCGCGGCGCGCGCCTCCGCGGGACGGTCGGAATCGTCCCCTTCCACGTCCACGCGCGGCGTCATTTCGTCGTTGGCGTGGAGTTCGGAAAGCCGCAGCACGCCGGCGATCATCTCGGCGTCGGCTGCGGCGAACTCGCCGCGGTCCGCGGCGGCCGTCACCACGGAGACGAGTTCGGCGTCGGAAAGCGCGCGGCGCTCGCGCTCGAGCATCGGCGCGAACGCGCGCGTGGAAAAGCGGAACGCGAGGTTGAACGGCGCGAGCAGCGCGCGCCAGAAGAGGAGCAGTCGCGCGCATGTCGGCGCCAACGGCTCCGCGTAGCGCAACGCCAAGCGCTTCGGTGTGATTTCACCGAAGAGCAGCAGCGCCACCGTCATCGATGGAACGGCCAGCCAGCCGCATCCGTCGATCCACGCGTCGAACAACGCATACCCCAGGGTTGCGATGGCGAAATTGACAAACGTGTTGCCGACGAGCAACGTCGACAGAAGCATTGCCGAATCGTCGACGCACCTGGAAATCGCGCGATCTGCGGCGGAACTCTTCACACGGATGCGGGCGCGTTGCGCGCCCGTCAACGAGAACAGAATCGTTTCGGATCCCGAGAAGAATGCGGAAAGCGCGAACAGAATCGGCAGAAAAACGAGTGCAGCCCACGCCATGCGCCAACTCACTTGCCGACATTCAGCGTCTTGAAGCCAATCGCGCGGAGCGCGTCGCGGTCGAGGCAATTGCGCGTGTCGAACACGAGCGCGGGCTTGCGCATGACGGCATGGATGCGGCGCCAGTCGAGCTGCGGGTATTCCGCCCAATCCGTCATCACCAGCACGGCGTCGGCCTCTTCCGCAGCCTTGTACGGATCGGGTTCGAA
This sequence comes from Verrucomicrobia bacterium UBA1731, assembly GCA_002317575.1. GTDB lineage: Bacteria > Verrucomicrobiota > Kiritimatiellia > RFP12 > UBA1067 > UBA1731. Next base: position 3,560 of record DCIH01000070.1, read on the forward strand.
CGCCACATCGGCGAGACCCGCCAAGTCGATCCTGGCGTTCTCGAGCGCCTTGGGGTCGGTGACCACGAGCCGCGCGTGTTCGGCGGCCAGGAGTTCGCACACGGTCGCCGCCGGCGTTTCGCGGGTGTCGCCCGTGTTGGCCTTGAACGCAAAACCGAAAATCGCGATGCGCTTGTTGGCGAGCGTGTTGAACATCTCGCCGAAGAGACGCGACACGATGCGCTGCTGCTGGTGTTCATTCATCTCCACGACGCCCATCCAGTACTGCGCCGCCGTATGGAGGCCGTATGTCTCGCACAAATAGACGAGATTCAGAACGTCCTTTTTGAAGCAACTGCCGCCGAAACCGGGACCGGCCTTGAGGAATTTGGGGCCCAACCGCGAATCGGAGCCGACGACGCGGGCGACTTCGTCCACATCCGCACCCGTCGCTTCGCACAGTCCCGCCAGAGCGTTCACGCTGGAGATGCGCTGCGCGAGCATGGCGTTCGCGGCGAGCTTGGTGAGCTCCGCGCTCCACACGTTGGTCGTGAGGATGCGTTCGCGCGGCACCCAGGCGGCGTACACATCCACGAGTTCGGCGACGGCGGCGCGGCCCTTCTCGGTATCCGGTCCACCGATGAGCACGCGGTCCGGCTCCTGCAGGTCGCGGATGGCCGTACCTTCGGCGAGGAATTCGGGATTGGAAAGAACCTGGAAATCGTGCTCTTCGTGCGTGGAAAGGATGGCTTCCATTGCCGCCGCGGTGCGAACGGGCAATGTGGACTTCTCGATCACGATCTTGTCGCCGTTGGCGTACTTGGCGATCTCGCGGGCCGTCGCCTCCCAGTACTGGAGATCGCTCGCGCGCCCCGCCCCGCGGCCGAACATCTTCGTGGGCGTATTCACGCCCACGAACACGATGTCGCACGCGCGAATGGACCCAGCGATGTCCGTGGTGAAGAAAAGATTCTTGCCGCGAACCTGCTTCACGACCTCATCGAGGCCCGGTTCGTAGATGGGAAGATCGTCCGAATTCCAGGCGGCGATGCGCTTTTCGTTGATGTCGCACACGACGACCTTGCGGTCCGGGTTGTGCTGCGCGATGACGGCCATCGTGGGCCCGCCGATGTACCCCGCGCCGATGCAAACGATGTCTTTGTTCATATCTCGGACCTTTCGCTATTTCTGCGCCTTGGGCAGGCGGCGCCGGCGGCGGTTAGACACGAGCCGGGACGCGCCCACGAGCGCACAGGTGAACACGAGCATCAGCGTCGAGAGCGAATTGATGACGGGCATCTGGCGCGAATGCTTGATCATGGAATAAATTTTCAGCGGCAATGTGTCGGCGCCCGGTCCCGTCACGAAGAACGTGATTACGAAGTCGTCGATCGACAGCGTGAACGCCAGGAGCCCGCCGGCGATGATGCCGGGCAGTAGGATCGGCAGCTCGACTTTGAAAAACGCGTACCACGGCCCCGCCCCCAAATCGTAGGCCGCCTCAATCACGCGCTCGTCGAAGTCCTGCAGGCGCGCAAGCACCGTCATCGTCACATACGACACGCAGAACGTGACATGCGCGATGAAGATGGTGAACATGCCGCAGCCGACGCCGATCGCCGTGAACATCATCAGCAGCGAGATGCCCATCAGGATCTCGGGCATCACGAGCGGCGTGTAGATGAGACCATAGTGGATGGTCTGCAACCGTCCCTTCCAGCGGTGCAGCGCCATCGCCGCCGTGGTGCCGATCACGCAGGACGCGAGCGTCGCGAGCGCGGCGATCACCAGGGAACGCTCGAACGCCGTCCAGATCTCGCGATTGTTCGCCGAGAACAGCGCTTGGTACCACTTGAGCGTGAAGCCGGCCCATTCGCCGCCGTATTTGGACAGGTTGAAGCTGTTCGCGACCAGCACGACGATGGGCAGGTACAGGAACACCATCACCAGCCCGAGCACGACGAGACAGAACTTGGACCGCTTCACGCCGCGCCTCCCGAGAGTTTGCGGGCCGTCGCCTCGGCGAGACGCTTCGCTTCGCGGGCGTCCTGACGCTTCATCCACCACGCCACGAACGCGAGCGGCACGAGCACGGAGAGTCCCGTGATCGTCGCCAGCGCCGACGCATGCGGCAGATTGCGGTCCGGAAACGTGCGCTGGTAGATCTTGTTGCCGATGAGCTCGGAATCGCGTCCGCCGACGAGATCCGGGATCACATAGGAGCCGATGGCGGGGATGAACACCATCAAGACGGCGGAAATGACGCCGCGCCGAACGCCCGGCAGGAATATCTTGCGGAACGCGAAGAAGCTGCGCGCGCCGAGATCGCGGGCCGCCTCGAGAAGCGAAAAGTCGAATTTCTCAGCCGCCGTATAGATGGGCATGATCGCGAACGGCAGGAAGCTGTAAACGCTCACCACGAGAATGGCGCCCGAATTGTAGTTGAGCGACGCCTGCGGCGAAACGAGACCCGTCGCCACGAGAAAGTGCTGCAGGAACCCTTCCGGATTGAGGAGCGTGCGCCAGGCGAACACGCGCACGATGAAGCTCGTCCAGAACGGCAGCATGATGAGCCCGGCGATGGCGGCACGCCATTTGACGTGCATGCGCGCGATCGCATAGGCGCACGGGAGCGACAGCAGAATGCAGATTGCCGTCGTCGCGGCCGAGATCCAGATCGTCCGCCACACGATGGTGGGGTAGTTCGGATTCGAGATGGTCCGCCACGTCGACACCGTGAAGCCCGGCGCGATGCCGCCGTCGGCGCTGGGCGCATGAAACGCGATGCCGAGCACGATCAGGGTGGGCACGACGAAGAAGAGCGTCAACCAGACGATCGACGGAAGCGACGTCAGCGTCTCGGTCCAACGGGAACGGTTTCCTGCCACGGTGCGCGCGCCTCCCGTCAATCGAGTTCGTCGCCGACGGCCTCTTCAAGCCGCCGCTGAAGCGTTTCGGGGGTGTGCGCCATCGAATACGCAACATCCTCGTCGATGCATTCGTTGAGCACGAGTTCGGCCAGCGACTCCTCGAGCGAACGCATGCCGGCGTCCGCGCCCGTCTCGATCGACGACGAAATGAGCGCGGTGCGGCCCGTGGCGATCAAGTTCGCCACGGCCGGCGTGTTCACCATCACTTCGGGAACGGCGTAACGCGACGAACCGTCGCAGGACAGCACCAGGTGCTGCGCCACGATGCCCTTCAGGGCCATCGAGAACTGGCGGCGGACGCCCGTCTGCTCCTCGGGCGGAAACACGGAGACGAAGCGCTCGACGGCGCCAACGCAGTCGCCCGCGTGGAGCGTGCAAAACACGAGGTGGCCCGTCTCCGCGGCGCGGAGCGCGGTGCGCACCGTACCCAAGTCGCGGATTTCGCCCACGAGGATCACGTCCGGATCCTGGCGCAAGGCGTCGATCAGCGCATCGTTGAACGACTCGGCGTCGCGGCCGACCTGTCGCTGATGGACAAGCGCCTTCTCGGACTCGTGGATGAATTCGACGGGATCTTCAATGGTGATGATATGGCACGCGCGCGTCGTGTTGATCGTGTGGATCAGCGTCGCGAGCGTCGTGGACTTGCCAGACCCCGTCGGACCCGTGACGATCACGAGACCGTCCGTGTAGTTGCAGAAATCGGCCAGGTTCTCGGGCAGGCAGAGGTCCTCGAGCGTCTTGAACGTCGAATCGAGGCGGCGCAGCGCCACGGCCGTCTTCGACGATTCGCGGTAGATGTTGAAACGGTAGCGGGAACCGTCCGCGGAAGACACCGCACCGTCGAGCGATCCCTTCTTCATCAGCGTCGCGCGCACGCGCTCCGTGCCGTCGGGGCAGCCGATTGGAAGCGTGGAGAGGCCGAGTTCCATGGCGGCCTCGTCAACCTCCTGCGGCGGCATCGGATCCGGGAATTCGGGACGCACCACCAGCTGGCCGTGCTCGCGGAAACGCGGCGGTTGGCCGGTGGTCAGATGCACGTCGCTCGCGCCGTTGATTTCGCAGATCGCGCAGATGCTTTCAAGAAATGGCGTCATGATCCGTCCTCCTGCGTGCGTTTCGTTATGTCACTTGCGGAGCTTGACGACAAGACGGCCCGTCTTCAGCTCTTCGTTGACGTCGTCCATGCTGACGGCCTTGCCCTTGTTCTCCGCCTTCAGCGCGTCGCGGAGTTTCTTGCGCACGTCGTCGCGCTTGAGCGACCGGCCGTAGGGGACTTCGCCGAGTTTCACGTATTCGTCCGGACGACGGGCGCCCTTCGGAACAAAGGCGACCTCGTAGGCGATTTCGGTCGACCGCAAGCCGAGCTTGTCCGCGACTTCCGCGAGCAGACCGAACTCGGCCGCGGCGGGATCGAACGGCGTCCCCTCCGCCGGCACGCTCACGCGCCTTTCGGCGGCCTTGACGCCGCCCGCGGGCATGAACGCCACGCGCACGTCCTGCATCAGCAGATACGGCGCGCCGGAAACGAGCTTTCCGAAATCCTCGACGGACACGTCGACCGGTTCCGCACCTTCGGCGTCCAGCAGCCGGATGCGCATCGGCTTGTTGTCCTGCTCGGGGTAGCGCGTCACTTCGTACACGGTGTACGCGGCCGTGCCGCCGGCGAGGAACACGTGGCTGACGGTTTCGGCCGGCACCTTCTTGCCCAACCGCAGATCGGGCAGATTCGCGGCGTGCGCCGCCCGGCATTCGTGCAAACGGCTTCCCAGGGCCTTGTACGCGAGTTTGCGGTCGAGCTTCGCCTTCTCGGCGGCCTTCTTGGCGAGCTGCTTCTCGCGTTCCGCCTTTTCGGCCGCGTCCTTCTTCTCCTTGGCGGCGCGGGCCGCGGCCTGGCGCTGCGCGGCGCGTTCGAGCTCCATCTCCTTTTCCTTCAACCGCTCCTGCTGGCGCATCTGCTCCATGAGCGCCGCCTGCGCGGCCTCGCGACGCTTGCCGTCCTGGTAGTTCCTGTACACCCACCAGCCGCCCGTGAGGATGGCCGCCACCAGCGCAATGACGCAAATCGTCGACACGACTTCCTTCATCAGCAGCGTGCGCTGGATCTGACGACGGACTTCAAGCTGACGCAACTTGTCCTTTTTCTCCGGTGCGGCCATGTGGTTCTCCTCCTGTTGACGGGGTGACGCAGCGGCGCCGGCGGGCGCCGGCGGTTCAATTTTCGATCGACGCGTGGTAGCTCTGCAAGCTGCGGACTTCGCCCTTGCCGTCGCGCGCCGCCTTGATGCCTTCCGCCGCCGCGTTCGCCGCGGCGAGCGTGGTGAGGTACGGCACGCGGTACTTGATCGCGGCCTGGCGGATGCGGCAGTCGTCCGCACGCGCGTCGCGCCGGCCGGACGGCGTGTTGATGATGAGCGACACCTCGCGGTTCTTGATCGCGTCCAGCACGTCCGGACGACCTTCGCCGATCTTGGCGATCGTCTCGGCGGGGACGCCGCGTTCGCCGAGCCACTTGGCCGTGCCCTCGGTGGCGACGACGCGGAAACCGAGCTTGGCGAGCTTCGCCGCGGCTTCGGCCGCATCGGCGACCTTTTCGGAAAGCGACACCAGCACGACGCCGGGCTGGATCGGCAGCGGCGAACCGGCCGCCTCCTGGCTCTTGAAGTACGCGAGGCCGAACGTGTCCGCCAAGCCGAGCACTTCGCCCGTGGAGCGCATCTCAGGCCCGAGCACGGGATCGACTTCCGGGAACTTCTCGAACGGCAGCACCGCCTCCTTCACGCCGAAGTACGGCACCACGTGGCGGCGGTCGAGCCCCAGGGACGACACCGTCTCGCCGAGCATGAGGCGCGTCGCGATGCGCGCCATCTGCGTGCCGGCCACCTTGGACACGAGCGGCACGGTGCGCGACGCGCGCGGATTCGCCTCGATGACGTACACCTTGTCGTCCTCGATCGCGAACTGCATGTTCATGAGGCCGACGACCTTGAGCGCTTCCGCGATGCGGCGCGTGTAGTCCAGGATCGTGGCGCGGTTCTGCTCGCTGATGCCCGCGGGCGGCAGCACGCACGCCGAGTCGCCGGAATGGACGCCCGCGAGCTCCACGTGCTGCATGATCGCGGGGATGAACACCTGCTTGCCGTCGGACAGCGCATCCGCCTCGCACTCGAGCGCGTGGTGGAGGAAACGGTCCAGATAAAGCGGACGGTCGGGCGTGACGCCCACGGCCTTGGCGACGTACTCGCGCAGCAGCTGCTCGTCGTAGATCACCTCCATGCCGCGGCCGCCCAGCACGAAGCTCGGACGGATGATGAGCGGATAGCCGATTTCGCCGGCGACCTTCAGCGCGCCGTCGAGGTCGCTCGCCATGCGGGATTCCGGCATCGGGATGCCGAGTTCGTCCATGATCGCGTGGAAGCGGTCGCGGTCCTCCGCCGCATCGATCGAATCGACGCTCGTGCCGAGGATGCGGCAGCCGGCCTCCTCGAGACCGCGCGCGATGTTCAGCGGCGTCTG
>DCIH01000070.1:10115-10977 GCA_002317575.1 Verrucomicrobia bacterium UBA1731
TCGACACCGTCTCGGGGTTGCAGTTCACCATGATCGTCTCGTACCCCTGCTCGCGCATGGCCATCGCGGCGTGCGTGCAGCAGTAGTCGAACTCGATGCCCTGGCCGATGCGGTTCGGACCGCCGCCGAGGATCAGCACCTTCTTCTTGTTGTCCGAAACCGGCGCTTCGCTCTTATCGGCGTTGTAGGTGGAGTAGTAGTACGCCGCGTTCTCAACGCCTGAAACGGGCACGGGATGCCACGTCTCGACGCAGCCGAGGCCCTTGCGCTGCGCGCGGATGTCCTTTTCGGGCACGCCCAGCAGCTGCGAGAGGTACTTGTCGGAAAAGCCGTCCTTCTTCGCCTGGACGAGCATGTCGCCCGGCAGGAAGCCGCCCTTGTGGAGGAGGATGCGCTCCTCTTCTTCGACGAGCTCGCGCATCTGCTGCACGAACCAGCCCTTCACGCCCGTGACGCGGAAGATCTGCTCGTCCGTCGCGCCCTTGCGGAGCGCTTCGTACATCTGGAAGTGGCGCTCGGAATTCGGCGTGGCGAGCAGCTTCATCAGCTCGTCCAGCGACTTCTCGTGGAAGTCCTTCACGAAGCCGAGCCCCGCGCGGCCGCGCTCGAGCGCGCGGATCGCCTTCTGCAGCGTCTCCTTGTAGTTCTTGCCGATGGACATCACCTCGCCCACGGCCTTCATCTGCGTGCCGAGCTTGTCCTCGACCATGCGGAACTTCTCGAACGCCCAGCGCGCGAACTTGAGCACCACGTAGTCGCCGCTCGGCGTGTACTTCTCGAGCGATCCGTCGCGCCAGTAGGGCATTTCGTCCAGCGTCATGCCCGCCGCGAGCTTCGCGGAGACGAGCGCGATCGGGAAGCC
>DCIH01000070.1:11035-11319 GCA_002317575.1 Verrucomicrobia bacterium UBA1731
CGCGGATTGATCTCGATGATCACCACGCGGCCCGTCTTCGGGTCGTGCGCCCACTGCACGTTGCAGCCGCCGATGACGCCGATCGCCTCCACGATGCGGAACGCGTCGCGCCGGAGTTTCTCCTCGAGCTCCTTGGAAATCGTGAGGAACGGTGCCGCGCAGAAGCTGTCGCCCGTGTGGACGCCCACGGCGTCGATGTTCTCGATGAAACACACCGCGATCATCTGGTTCTTGGCGTCGCGAACGACCTCGACCTCGAGTTCCTCCCAGTTGAGGATGGACTC
>DCIH01000070.1:11425-12260 GCA_002317575.1 Verrucomicrobia bacterium UBA1731
CGCCCGAGCCGCCCATCGTGTACGCGGGACGCACCACCACCGGGAAGCCGATCTGCTCCTTGACGAGCTTTTCGGCCGCCTCCACCGTGTGGACGATGCCGGAGCGCGGCGTGTCGATGCCGAGCTTCGTCATCGTGTCCTTGAACACTTCGCGGTCTTCGCCGCGCTCGATCGCGCCCAGGTTGACGCCGATCACCTTCACGCCGTACTTCTCGAGGATGCCCTTCTTGGCGAGCTCCATGGAGAGGTTGAGGCCCGTCTGCCCGCCGAGGTTCGGCAGCAGCGCGTCGGGACGCTCCTTGGCGATGATCTGCTCGAGGCGCTCTTCGTTGAGCGGCTCGATGTATGTCGCGTCCGCCATCACGGGGTCCGTCATGATGGTGGCGGGGTTGGAATTCACCAGAACGACCTTGTAGCCGCAGGCGCGGAGCGCCTTGCACGCCTGGGTTCCGGAATAGTCGAATTCGCACGCCTGCCCGATGACGATCGGGCCCGATCCGATGATCAAAACTTTGTCCACATCCGCACGCTTCATGATAGCTCTTTTCCGCTGAAAAAATGAACCGAAATCGGGCGGGAATTATACTAAATCGCCCCGTCGCGCGCAACAAAAAACACGGCGTTCCGAGGAGTCGGAACGCCGTGTTCGGGACGGATGGAACCGTCAAAAAAACCGCGCCTTACTTAAAGAAACGGTTGTAGAGGCCTTCGAAGCCGGCGCCGTGGCGGGCTTCGTCCTTGGCCATTTCGTGAACGGTGTCGTGGATGGCGTCGTAACCGAGTTCCTTCGCGCGCTTGGCGATCTCGAGTTTGGCGGCGCAGGCGCCCTGCTCGG
>DCIH01000070.1:12373-21463 GCA_002317575.1 Verrucomicrobia bacterium UBA1731
CGAACGCATAGCGCTTGAAGGCGTCGGCGATCTCGGGATAACCTTCGCGCTCGGCCTGGCGGCTCATCGCGAGGTACATGCCCACTTCGCAGCATTCGCCGTTGAAGTGGTCCTTGAGGCCCTTCGTCACTTCCGCGTCGTCCACCTTGCCGTCGCCGACGCCGTGCTGGCACGCCCAGGTCATCTTGCCGACCTCGGCCGCCTGCTCTTTGAACTTCGTGCCCGGAACGCCGCACTGCGGACATTTCTCGGGGGCCGCGTCACCCGTGTGAACGTACCCGCAAACCGGGCAGACCCATCTCTTCATCTTTTGTTTCCTTTCTTGTTTGTCGAACGAAAATCACAGCACCGGACGCACGTACTTCGTTTTGAGCGCGCGCCAGAGCACCAGCCAGAACGCCGAAAGCGGTATCGCGAGCAGAAGCCCGAGCAGCGAATGGAACACCGCGCCCCAGAACACGAACGAGAAAATGACGCCCGCGAAGCCAAGTCCCGTCTTGTCGCCCTGGATGCGCGGCGTGATGAAGTAGTTGTCGGCCACCTGGCCGCACAGCCACACGCCGAGAACGCCCGCAAGACGCATCATGCTGCCGCCGTCGCCGAAAAACGCAAGCACCGCGGCGACCGGCAGGAACGCGACGGACCCCAGGAGCGGCACGAGGTTGACAACCCCAAGACCGAAACCAAGCAGAAAACCGTAGGGGAGTCCCACCAACGCGAAACCGGTGCCGTACAGGACGCCCTCGACAAGACAAATCAGCACCTGCCTCTGGAAGAAACTCACCAGCACGTCGAAAAAGGCGTCGATCTGCTCCGCCAGGAACGCGCGCGTGCCCTCCTTGCAGAACGCGAGATGCCGCGCGACGTCCACGCCTTTCACGTCGGGCTTCATCAGGAAATATACGAAAAACACGAACACGATGATCCAGTTCAAAAGCCCCAGCATGCTCTTGACGATGCCGAAACCGACCTTCACCGCGCTGCCGCTGTAGGCCGACCCGAGCTGTGCGCACACGTCGTGCGAAAACGCGTTGGGATCCGTGAAGAACAGCAAGGCGTTCTCCGGCGCGCCCAACTGGCGCAGCGACTGCTCCCAGCCGGGGTGGTTCGCCTGGCACCAGGCGCTCATCTTGACGAACAGCTTCGGCGCCACGGAAAGGAAATTGGACACCTGCCCGACGATGGCCGAGCCGGCGAACCAGGCGACCAGCCCGAGCGGCAGCGCAATGGTCGCGAACATCGCGGCAAAGGCCAACGTGGGATTTCGGACCCGCTTGCGGAACCACCCGAAATAGGGTTTGAAGAAGAGCGACAGGAACAGGCCCATCAACACGGGCACGAAGGCCGAAGCCGTGAGTTCGAGCACGCGCACGCCCGCCCACACGACGGCCGCAGCGAACGCCGCGACGACGACCAGCGCCAAAGCTGTCACGCCGGCTGCGACGATCTTCTTCTGGCCGTCGGAAAATTCCAGCATTGGCTTTCTCTCGTCCATGCGAACCCCTTGAAGACGTCAGAACACGATGGCCACGTCCGGCAACGCGGCGCGAATGCGCTTCATTTCCTCGGCGGAGAACGTGCAACCGCCCAGGGACAGATAGTCGAGCTTGCGCCATTTGGACAAATCGGCCGGCAATTTCGTCACACGCGTCTCGTTGAGGGACACGCCCTTGAGCTTCGGCAGATCGACGAGCCATTCCGGAACGGCGGAAATCGGATTGCCGTCCAGAACGAGATCCTCGAGTTCCGTCCACGACTTGACGGCGTCTCCGATCGCCTTGATCTGGTTGCGGCTCGCGTAGAAACGCTGCAAATGCTTGAGCGCGCCCAGCGACGCGGGAATTTCCGCGAGCGCGTTGCCGTTCAAGCGCAGCCACATCAGTTTCGGGAATTGGCCAAGCCCCTCCGCGGAAGCGAGCTTGTTGTCGTCCAGGTTGAGATAGTCGAGGTTCGCCAGTTCGCCCAACCGGACGGGCACCTTGACGAGCGCGTTGCGCGCGAAATAGAACTCCTCGAGATTCTTCTGGGCGTAAACGCATTCCGGGACGTCCGTGAACCCGTTTTCGGACAAGTCGAGCATCTCGAGAATCGGCATGCCGGACAAGCCATCCTGCGCAACGGACTTGCCGTTTCCGCGCAGAATGAGCCGTTGGACGGACGCCCGATTGGTGGCGGCCAGCTGTTCGACCGAGGTCACCGTCACCGCGTCCGTCGGCGCCGACATGTTGTCGAAACACCCGGCCAGCAAAACGCCCAAGCCCAAAGCCAACAACGTTCTCGTCATCATGCTCTCACTCCGAAACGGGTTCCCAATTGCCGAACACTTCCTTCACGTCGATTTCGCCCAGATCGTGGACGATCCACGACGCGCCCGTGAAATCCTGACGGATCGTCTTGTTGCGATCCACGCCCAAAACGCGCATGCCTGCGGCGCGGCCCGCCTTGACGCCGGCGGTGGAATCCTCCACCACCACGCACGCGCTCGCGTCGACTTCGAGCATGGCGGCCGCCTTCAGATAACCGTCGGGCGCGGGCTTGCCGCGGCCGTAGTCCTCGTTTCCGAGCACGAACTTCACGCACCCCTCGAGCCCGCAGAACCGCACGGCCGCCTCCACGTCGGCCCGCGGAGACCCCGAAACGATCACGCACGGAGCCAACTTGGCCGCCTTTTTGAAAAAGGCCACGGACGAGGGAATGATCAGCTTCGTCGGATCCGACGAAATGCGCTGGTAATAAGGCCGCAAGGCCGCCGCGTCCTGATCCATGGTCGTGTGGGGCAGAATCGGGAACATCTTGTGCAAAAGCGCCTGGATGTCGGCCCAGCTGTGCCCGAACACGATCGACGCAATGTGGTCGAGCGTGGTGGGGGCCCCGCGGTCGGCCAGGAAATCGACGATCGCGCGCGACCACTGCATCTCGGAATCGATGAGCGTGCCGTCGAGATCGAAGAGAAAGGCGGCGGATTGCATGCTGTCCAGCCTCGGCTCAGGCGTCGCGCCCGCAGCACTTCTTGTACTTCTTGCCGCTGCCGCACGGACAGAGCGCATTGCGGTTGATCTTCGGCTGCTCGCGGCGGTAGGGTTCGCCCGTCTGGATTTCGCCGTCGATGAACTTCCATTCGCCGTCGATTTTCTTGAAGTAGGCGCGTTCGTGGTGCGCGACGTCTTTGCCCTGCGCCGCATAATGCGCCACGAATTCGACGACGCCTTCGTCGTCCCCCGCTTCGCCTTTGGCCGTCGCGAGGATCTCCAGCCCGTTCCACGTGGCGCTGCGCGCCCACTCGAGGGAGGATTTCTCGTCGAACTCCTCCTGGACCTCGGGACCGCCGGACGTCTTCAGAAAGCCGATTTTTTCGACGGCGTACGCCGAATAGCGCGCGCGCATCAGTTCTTCGGCCGTTTCGGCCTTGCGCGCGCCGGCATGGATGGGACCGCAGCATTCGCCGTACGGCTTGCCGCTTTTGCACGGACAAATTTCAATGTTTTTCATAAGCGCTCATTATACCACGTTTTGTCGTGCCGGAATACGCCGGCGCGTTAAAAGGAATGGCGTCATTCGACGCCGCATACGCCGGGATCGATCGGCAAACGGCCGAACCGCTTGCCGTACACGGCCAAGCCCCGGTCGGCCTCGAGACGGATCGCCACCTTGCCGTCCGCGCGCTTCGCGAGCGCCGCGGCGGGAATTTCGGCCTCCACGAGCCATCCGTAGCTTCCCGCTTCGCACAACTGCCAGTCGCGCTTCTGGTTGTGCCAGGAGAGGATGCCGCGGTGGTCGGCCGGATCGTCCGCCAGAAGCTGCGTCTTCACGAGCACGCCGTTGGCGTAGACCTTCACGGTCGAGGGCCATGTGTCGTCCGACGTCATCGGGTAGCTGTTGGGGTTGCGCGAACGGTCGTAGCTGCCGCCGCCGAGCATGCAGTCGAGCCCCGGGCCCTTCTTCTCATCCTTCTCGGGAATGTCCTTGCCGTTCAGGCGCTTCGCGGAGAGTTCCGCGCGGAATGTGGGCTTGCCGGCCTTCGGCAACGCGAATTCGTATTCGAAGGCGCCTTTGCCCGCGCCGCAGAACTTCTTGCCCTCGAACACGTCCCAGGTCTTGGTTTCCCACGCGGACTTCGCCGGCTTCACGGCCGGCGTGTCGGGTTGGGCGTACGCGACGAAGCAGTGGAAGTTCCGCGCGACCGGCTTGCCGCCCGCGAAGAGCGTCACGCACAGCGCGCCCGCGCAATCGTCCGCCGGCGGCATCGCGCGGACGTCGGCGATCTTCTCGTTCTGCCAGCTCTTGGCCTTGCCGAGCGGCATGCTGCCGCCGGGCGCCTCGTGGGCGCGGCCGTCCGCGCCCATCCAACGGTAGTCCCAGCGCAGCGAAAGCTCCTGGCCCGCGTACTTGTCCGTCACGAGCGAAATCGTCGCCGGCACGAGGAACGGCTTGCCGGGCTCGTAGGTGCGGCAAAGCTCTTCGTCGAGCGCGATGTAGGCGTCCGCGTGGAGATCCTTCAGCGACATGCCAGGGAAGATTTCGGCGATGCCGTCGTGCTTGGGCGTGCGGTCGAAGCGGACGTAGCCGTTCCATTCGTTGATCACGTCGTGATGTTCGGTGTAGAGCCAGCCCGCGCACTGGAGATGGCGGCGAAACGCGTTGATCATCATGTGGTAGTCCCAGCTCCAGTCCACGTCGCCCGTCGACCCCTTGTACCCCCACACGTTGCCGCATTCGGAGTTCATCATCGGCTCGCCCTTCTGGAACTGTCCGGCGACGTAGTTGTCGGCCGATCCGGGCATGTTCGTCGCGCACGTGCCGACGAGCGCCCGCTCCCATTCGTAGCCGGGCAGGTAGAAATGCCAGGAATTCACGTCCGTCGCCACGTGGTCGTGGTGGCACGCGGAGTTGTCCTCCACCAACCGCGTGGGGTCGAAGAACTTCGCCTTGTGGTATGCCTCGGCGACCTTGCGCTGCGCCCAGTCGCGGTAGCGGCGCTCGCGGCCGCCCGCCCCGGAGGCGAGTCCCATCTCGAGCGAACGGTTTGAGAAGAGCCCCCACGTCTCGTTGAAGAGCGTCCACTGATACACGCACGGATGGTTGAAGTCGCGGCGCACCATGCCCTCGAAGCACTTCCAGTGCTCCTCGAACATCGCCTCGCTCGCGTCGCCCCACGCGCACGGCACGTCGGCCTGGATGAGCACGCCGAGCTTGTCCGCCCAATACAGCTTGCGCGGAATCTCGACCTTGATGTGCACGCGGTTGCCGCTCAAACCGAGTTTCTTAGAGAGAAGGATCTCGTTCTTCATGAATTCATCCGACGGGAACGTGTACCAGCCGTCCGGATGGTAGCTCTGGTCCAGCGTGAGCTGCAGATAGACGGGCTTGCCGTTGAGCGTCACGTACGGGTGGCCGTTCGGGTTCTTGCCCGTGCCGAACTCGCGGAAGCCGAAATACGTTTTCACCACGTCGTCGCCGTAGCGGCACGTGACGTCGTAGAGCTGCGGATCCTCGAGCGTCCAGAGACGCGGCTTGTCGAGCTTGATCGTGGCGAAGCCGAACACCGCTCCCGCGGACACGGGAACCGCGTGCTTTTTGCCGTCCAGCTCCACCGTGCAGACGCCGTCGCGCGCCGCCGGCGCGCCCAAACGCACCACCGCGTCGACGGTGCCGACCTGGACGTGCGGCATGAAGCGCACGCATTCGAGATACGCGTCGCCGCGCGCTTCAAGGTAGACGGTCTGCCAAATGCCGCGGGCGTTTCCGTAGCCCTGCTTGCCGTACAGGTAGTGGCCCGACTGCGCCTCGGCGGGACTGGGGTCCCAGATCTTGAATTCGAGCGTCTGCTTCTCGCCCCAACGCACGAGCTCCGTGAGCTCGTATTCGAACGGCGTGTACCCGCCCACGTGCTTGCCGAGATCGTTGCCCGCGAAGGTGCAGGTCGTGTCGTGGTCCGCCGCGCCAACCACCACGAACACGCGCTTGCCCTTCCAGGCCGCGGGCACGGTCACCGTGCGGCGGTAATAGCCCGTGTCGCCTTCGTCCTTGACGCCGGAAAGCTTGCATCCCCAGCCGAACGGCACGAGAATCTGGCGGTCGTACGCATTGGTCTTGAATCCGAAGTCCCACGCGCCGTTGAGGTTCAGCCACTGCGCGCGCTCCCAATCGGGACGCGGATGTTCGGGCAGGGGAATGGCCGTTTCGGCAAAGACGGAAAACGCCGCCAAGACGACGACGGAAGACAACACGATCGTTTTGAATTTCATGGGCGGGATTCTAACAAAACCGCCCCCGTTTGCCAACCCTCGCGCACCGGTCCCCTGCACCGGGCCCACACGCTTCACTCGTTTCCGAGATACGCGTTGATCCGGTTCTTTTCCGCCGTGTGGTCCTTGCCGACGACTTCGACGCGCGCCTGCGCCGTCAGCACCAACGCGCAGGACGCGACGGACGAAATCAACGGCGGCAAACGGTTTTTTCCGCAAACCTTCATGACGCCTTCCGGCCTTACCGAACGGCTATGCCTTTCAGGCGGATCGTCGGAGAGCCCTTCTCCATGTCGAGAAGGTTGAGCGTGCGGCCGTACTGGGCGACGCCGACCGCCGTCACCTTGACCGGCCAGTCGATGCGCGAATTGCCCGAACCGTCGCGCGTCCACAGCCACTGGTTCTCGCCCGGTCCCGTGATCTTCACGTCCGACGCGGCCGTGAGCGGCGCCTGCAGGAAATTCCACCCGTCGTAGTTGAACGCGAGCTTCGCCGGCCAGTCGTAGACGTAGCACCCGACGCCGCCGATGCCGCTCGAATACCACTTCTCGCCCTCGGCGTCGGTGATTTCGAACGAGACGCGGCCCCAGTTCGAGTTGCCCTTCACCCACACGCCGATCGTGTCGAACGGCTTCTCGATCGCGATCGGGTTCTTGAGCCGGAGCGTCACGTACTCCCGCAGGATCTCAGGACACGCCTCCTGCGAGAGATGCTCGAGTTCGAGACACGCGCCCTTCTCGTCGTCCTGCGCGTCACGCACGGCGAACCTCCCGGGACGAAACGGAGCGTCGTCGAACTTCGGGTCGATGCGGCAGTCCTCGGAGAAGTCGAGCGCCACATCCGCCGCGCGGTCGAACGCCGCCACCGTGCGGTTCGCCGCGAGCGCCGCGGGGTTCTCATACTGGAATGTGCGCGGACCGTCGCCCTCGGCGAAGGCGCCGACGCGGTCCTCCGCGATCAGATAGACCGGCTCGTCGCCGACGGCGACGCGTTCGTCGTCCGTTCCGAAGCGTTTGCCGAGCATCGTCACGATCTCGTAGTCCGGCTTCCACGGGATGAAGCCGAGGACCTTCCCGCCGTTCTCCCAGTCAATCCGCACGGATGTCTCGCCGCGCGCCGTCCAGAGCGCGTAGATCCATTCGCCCTTCTTGCCCCGGAACTCGAGCGCGTAGACGGTGAGCGAACCGGTCTTCAGCTGGCGCACGTACTTCGCGCAATCGAGGACGAGCGTCTGCGTCGCGACGGCGAGCGCGTTCTCGCGCGGATACGCCATCGGCCAGCGGCTGAACGTGCCCGAGCACCAGATCGTGTCCGCATAGCTGTTCGCCGTCTCGGTGCCGCAGCCGACGGGAATCGTCTTGTAGCCGAGCGCGTGGCCGATCAGGTCGTCGCGCAGGTTCACCGCCGCCGCGCCGCGCATGCTGCGCTCGTAGCGCTCCGTGCGGCACTTCCACTCCCAGGGACAGTCCATCTTCTCGGTGTAGCCGTATATCTTCGCGAGGCGCTTGATGCACCACGGCGCGAAGGCCGTCGTCATCTCGGGCGGCATGGTGAGGCCCACCGACTCCTCGCCCCACGAGTCGATCAGGTCCTTCTCGATGCCGCCGCGCATCAGCTCGGCGACGAGTCCGATCGAGTCGCCGCTGTTGCCGACGATCATCTTCACGCTCGGATCGACCTCGCGCCACGCCCGGATGCAGCGCGTCGCCTGGCGGACGCGGCTCGTCTGGCGGTCCTTCGCCCGGTCGTTCAGCTCCGTCTTTCCGCCGTAAAGCTCCTTCGGGAAGGGGCCGCCGCCCGACTCGTGGAACACGAGCGCCTGCTTGCAGTGCGGAAAGGCCGCGACGTATCCGCGCATCTGCGCCTTGGCCTTTTCGTGCGCCTTCTCGTCGTTGCCGTACAGGGGGATGTACGGGAACTCGGCGTGGGTGAAGCCGTGCGCCTTGATGTTCGCGTTCGTCTCCATCAGGCCCGCACGCGGATTCGGATCGAGCAGCGTGCGCTTCACGCCGAGATAGTCGTAGGCCGGCGCCCAGTCCTCGAACCGCGGCGCCGTGCCGTGCGATCCGCGGAAGTTCCAGCTGTAGTACGGCGAGTCGTAGCCGGCCTCGCGCGTGTCCGCGGGGAGGAGTCCGTACGACGTCTCGTACTTCTGCACGACGACGCCCTTCTCGTTGAGGACGCGGTAGGCGACCTTGTAGAGACCAAGCCCCGCCTCCGTCGGCAGCTCGAGCGTCCGCTCGACGGCGCCGTCGACCTCCACGCGCTGCGTCTCCAGCGCCACCAGCGGACCGCGCTCGTCCTGCGAGGCCGCGACGGCCTCGAGCACGTAGCGCCGTCCGTCCAGCGACTTGAGCGCGACGTTCACCTTCGGCGTCTCGCCCGGATAGTAGAGCGAATACGCCCGCTCGGGCGTCACGCGGAACCACACGGGCGACTCCTCGAGCGAAGCGTCCAGGACGATCACGCTGCTGCGGAGCTCCTCGGCGGGAGAACGTCCCGCGTCGATGTAGTAGCGGTTCTTCTCCCAGACCGGCCCCGTGAACTCGAAGTGCAGGTAGGGCAGCTCCACGCGCGCCATGCCGTCCGTCATCGACGTGAGGTCCATGATGCTCGCGACGTCGAAGTCGAACGTCACCTCGTACTCGTCGCCCTTCCGCACGACGCGCGGATCGTCCTTCGAAAGGTCGACCGCCTCCTGGCACATCGCGAGGGAGCGTCCGCCGTTGTCGAAGAAGTGCGTGAGCCGCGCGGTGATCACGGGAACCTGCTCCGCCGGCGCGGTCGGGTCGATCCGGCAGCGCGCCTTCGCCCGCGCCCACTGCTTGCGCGGCACGTTCCAGAG
>DCIH01000070.1:21532-26754 GCA_002317575.1 Verrucomicrobia bacterium UBA1731
GAACGTGCCGAGGTTCTCCCGCACGCGCTCGAGCTTGAAGCCGCCCTTCGCGACCTTGAGCGGCCATGTTTCGGGACCGGACGGCTTCGCGGCCGCGAGGCGGCAGCGCGCCTCGGCGCCCGCGCCGCCCATGAACCGGACGCCCGTCACCGGCGACGCCGTCTTCACCGTCTTCAGCAGCTGCCCGTCGACGAGCACGCGGCAGGTCGTCGGATCCACGGCCTCGACCGCGAACGAATAGACGCGCTCCGCCGGCTTACGGAACGCCGCCTCGTTCGCGATGAGCTCGTTGATCTCCTCCGTCTCATACCCTTCCCAGTGCCCGATCGGCGGCAGCGCATGGACGTTGCGGTGACTTCCCGCGACCGTCAGCGCGCCGTTCGTGACGACCGCCTTGAACGACGACTCGACGAACTTGCCGTCCTTGCACGTGCGGTACTTCGCCTCGCCGGAGAGGTTGCAGGCCGCGAAGACGATCTTCTCGGTCTTGTCGCTGCAGACGAGTTCGAACGAGCAGCCGGCGGCCGGATCCTTCGCCGTCTTCACGGTGAACGGCGCGCGGAACGTCGCCTCGAAGGCATTCTTCGCGAGATCGGCCGGCACCGTCTCGCCGGGTTTCATCGCCATGCCGAAGGACGCATCCAGCGCGTCGGGCTTCGCCGCGTTCAACTCGGCGATCACATCCTGCAGGTCGCCGCGCTCGTACGGACGCGCCACGCCGTCCACAACCATCAGGCGGTCGAACTTGAAGTCGGACTTCTCCGCCGTCGCGACGATGTTCCAGCCCACGAGCGGCTTCGCGGGCAGCGAACCCGTGCATTCGGAGAAGAGCCTGCCGCCGCGCGTCGTCCAGAGCGTCGCCTGTCCGTCCCTGACCGTGAGCGCGGCGGAATTCCACGCGCCCATACCCGCCTCGCCGGAACCGGCGAGGAAACCAGGCATGCCCTCCGTCGGGGCGGGCGGCACGGAGCCGCCTTCGATCGACGAGCCCGCTTCGCGCAGCGTCACGAGACGCACCTCCGGCTTCTTCGGATCGCCGAAACAGAGCCGGAGCCCGAGCTCATGCGGAACGTCGCGGCCGTCGAAACGGAAACGGAAGTACAGCGACCAGTCCTTCGCCTGCGGCGGGCGCGTGATCGGGAAGAAGTTCTTGTGGAGCGCCGTTCCCTTTTCGCCGGTGAAATGCAGCGCGAGACATCCGTACCGCGCCTCCTCCACTTCCGCGCCTTTGTTGAAGAGCGCGGTACGCTGCGCGAAGCGATCCATCTCGTCGAGATGGACGATCGCCTCCGTCGGCGTTCCAAACCCCGTCATGGCGCCCAGCGCCGCGAAAGCCCCGATGCCCCAAACCAAACCCCGCCATTCAACGTTCATCGTCTCACGTCCTCCGTGTTACCGTTAATGCGCAAATTTTAGCACCTGCCCGACACAAAGCACAACCCCGCCAAATGGCGGGGTGCTCACCGGACGGTCGCGCAAAAACGCCGTTACGCGCGCTCACAGCGTTCGTCTGGGCAACGACGGAATCACATAACGCACGGCGACGCTGGCGGCGGCCGCGGCGTTGGCCGCGACGCAGGCATCCCGCAACGAAGCGCCTTCGGCGAGGCGCACGGCGAGAACGGCGCTGAATGTGTCGCCCGCGCCCGTCGAATCAACGGCATCCGCCAGCGTCGCGGGCACGATTTCGCCCGTCGAACGGATGCGGCAGCCGCGCGCGCCGAGCGTGGTCACCACCTCGGCGGCAAACGGAGAGCCCGCCGCGGACGCGAAAAGCGCGGCCTCTTCGAATTCGTTCGGCGTGAACAGCGACGCCGCCGCCAGGAGTTCGCGCGGCAGCGTCCGCGCCGGCGCGGGGTTGAGGACAATGCGTACGCCGGCGCGCTTGGCGATCGCGGCGGCGGCGAGGTTCACGGCCTCGGGCGTTTCGTTGGTGAGCAGCAGCGCATGGGACTTTTCGATCGCCTCGGCGAAACCAGACACATCGGCCGCGTCCAGCCGCGCGCCGGGAAAAACGGTCACGCGCGTCTCGCCCGTCCCGTCCGTCAGGATCGAGGCGCAGGCGGTCGGCTCCGGTTTCGCGCGGAGAAATCCGTCAATTTCCTCACACCGGCAGAACGCGCGGATTGCCGGCGCGTCCGCGGCCGCGCAGGCGCCCAGAAACGAAACATGCGCGCCCTGCCGCGCGGCTGCGACGGCCTGGTTGAATCCCTTTCCGCCCCATTCCTCGTGGTATCTTCGGGCGAGAATCGTTTCGCCGCCGGCGTGGAACTTCGGCACGTCGAAGAACATCGACTTGCCAACGAGACCGATCGCGGATATGCGGATGTTGGACATGGGCGGCGAGCGTGGAAGTCAGAGACGCTTGACGCGGTCGAAGTATCGCCGTTCAAGCGCCAGGTTTTTCGCGGCGCCGCCTTCGACATTGCCGCTCACATAGACGGGCGGAACGACGCCGCGTTTGAGCGCGCGGCCCGCCCCGTCAATGAGAACGCCGTTCAGAACGAAGAGCGAGGCGTAGGTGGAAAGCCCGCCCATCGTCGCGGCGCCCACGGGAATCACGGCGTCGCCGTACGGCACCAGACAGTCCACAGGCAGATCGGCTTCGTCCAGCAGCACGCCGCCATGGGATCTGTACGCGGACGACGAAATCGCCATCGTCCGGACGCCTGCGGCCTTGGCCGTGCGGAGCATCTCCACGGGCGCAGCGTTCTTGCCGCTGGTGGAAACGACCACGACGAGATCGCCCGGACGAACGCCCTGGCGGCGAAACGCTTCGGCGGCGATGCCCGGCATCTTCTCCATGCGGCTCGATTTCGCGCCGCCGTCGTGCAGCATCAGGTCCTCGTCCAGAAGCGGCGATACGCAAGCGAGTCCGCCGGCGCGGTAAAAGGCGTCCAGTGCGGCGAGATGCGAATGGCCGCACCCGAAGACGTGCACGACGCCGTCGTTGCAGATGACATCCGCGACGGCCTCGGCCGCGCGCGCCATCGCGTCGCCTTGTTCGTTTTCGATTTTCGCGAGAAGCGCCGTGATTTCGTCCAGATACGCCTTCATGCCCGATTCGTCCTTTTCCGCGGCCCGTCAACCAAGGATGAGTCCGCGGCAGTGCCTGTTGCAGACGGCGACCTCGTTGATGCGGTCGGAACCGGGCGGCAGTTCGTACTCGCGCTCGATGTCGCAGGGGATGTCGTAAAGGCCGGCTTCCGCCATGTAGTCGAACAGACGCTTCAGCGGCGTGTCGCCCTGGCCGAACGGCAGGTTCTTGCTGCCGTTGCGCATGAGCGTGCGGTCCTTGAGGTGGATGGACGCAATGCGGTCCTTGAAGCGGCGGACGAACTCGACGGGATCGTCGTCGTTGGAGGCGACATAGTGGCCGATGTCGAAGTTGATCTTGAGCCGGGGCGAAAGGTCCATGGCCGCGTCCGCGTATGTCGCGAGGTTGATCTGCGTGTGGTTGTGGAACGCCACGTTGACGCCGAATGTGTCCGCCGTCGCCGCGCAGCGCTTGATCGCCACGACGTCGAGCTTGCGCGACTTCGCGTCGACAACGGGCACCTCGCGCGTGATCGTGTCCGCGCCGAGGAGATGCGCGACCTTGGCGTAGTAGGCGTTCTCGTCATCGGAACCTTCGCCGATCCCGAACTTGACGATGTGGATGCCCACGCCGGCCGCGTCGAACTTCGCCTTGAGCGCGAGCCACTTCGCGTCCGGCACCGCCTGGCGCTGCGCGAGCGGCGCGTTGTTGGGCAGCCCCACCGCGTTCTCGGCGTCGCCGCCCATCAGCTCGACCGTGCCGAGACCGGTCTTCAGGCAGGCGTCGACCGTGTTCGCGCCGACATAGCCCGGATTCGACCAACCCGTCGAAAGATCCCACCACGAATAGGTGATGACGCCGATCTGGATGCCGGCGTAGTCGCTGCGGTGGCGCGCGAAAAGCGGTTTTCCGCCCGTGCAGCCGCCCAGCGCGGCGAGCGAACCCATGCCCAAAAGAAATCCCCGACGATCAACGTTCATCATTTCCGCTCCGATGTTTTGTGTTTGTAATGGCGAAAATTCTACCATCTGCGAACCGCCAGGTCAATTTTCCGAACCACATCCCGGGGTCTGTCCCCATTTCAGGGTCTGTCCCCACGCCTTCTCAGGGCCTGTCCCCACGCCTTCCCTGACTGTCTTGGCGCACCATATCTCACCCCGTCACAGCACCATCTTCAGACCTGGCACAAGTTTGATCTGCTCGTCGAGCCGCGCCATTTCGCCGCGGTCGTTGAGACGAACCGAAAGCCCGAACGAGACATACTTTCCGCCGGACGACGCACGGGCTTCGGCTACCGGTTCGACAAGATCGAACATGGCGAACAGTTCCTGCGTCGCGGCGAAATCCTTCTCCGCGGCATTGACGATGATGCGATGATGCGCAACAACGGGGAACTTCAATTCCTCTGACATATCACTTTCCCCGTCCGTGGCGCGACGACGCCTTGGCGGAAGCTGCGGCGGCGCGTCGTTCGCGCGAGGACTTCGGCTTCGGATCGTTGCTTGGACGGTCTGACGCGAACTCGCCCGCCTTCGGAGCCACGCCCCAGCATTTGCCGGTCGTCGAATACTTCATCCCGTTCCGTCGATAGTTAACTTCACTCATGTCTACTTCTCATGCTTTCCTGTGGGCGAATGGATGCAACCGGAACCGTTGGAGGTGGAACCGCACCAGATGCACTTGTTCGCACCGGGGCCGTGGCGATGCTTGCGGGTTGGAGAGTGGATGCAGCCCGAACCGTAGGAGGACGAACCACACCACTCGCAATGCTTCTCATCGTCACGATGCTCGTGTTTCTTCGTCGTCGAATGGATGCAACCGGAACCGTAGCTCGTGCTGCCGCAATGTCTGCATTTAGTTGCCATGAACAGGTCCTTCACTGGTTTGATTTGCCGAGGTTGAAACCGCCGCGGTTCCCCGTCTCCCCAAACGCCAAAAGTATACCACGTTTCGCCGCCGAAACGTGGCTGGCGTCTTCCGCGAATCGGTCCGGAACGGAGATGCGCCCAGACGCGCCCGACGCGGCCCCACAAGGGGGTCACGCCGCGCGGGCGCTTGCGCGTCGCTTCGCGATCGCCTTCGGCGACCTGCCCTACGCTTCGCTTCGGCGCATCCCGCCGGCGTGACCATGGTCGTAACAGTAGCGAGCCTTTCCCGAACTTGGTGGCGTCGACGGAGCGACGCC
>DCIH01000070.1:26840-41445 GCA_002317575.1 Verrucomicrobia bacterium UBA1731
CGCCGATCCTCCGGCGTGACCAAGGTCGGAACAGGATCGAGCATTTCACGAACTTGGTTCAGTTGGAAATCAACGGGCGTAGGCCTCGATCGTCTCGGCGAGGGCGCGGCGCCAGGTGGCGATTCGCTCCGGCTCGCGCGTGAACTCCCCGAGCGACCGGACGTCGCGGACCTCCAGCAGTTCCTTCGCCTTCGCCTCGAGCGGATGGCCGGGCCGCGCCTTCATGCGGCGCTCGAGCTCCATCGCGTAGGCGTAGTCCTCGAGGCCGTCGCGGTAGTTCTCGAGCCGCTGCGTCGCGAGAGGCGTGCCGTCCGGACCGCAGCACGTCCATCAGCCGACGGGCGCGCGCAAGCGTCTCTTCGGGCTCGGCCGTCTTCCAGCCGCCGCGCGTTTCAGAACAAACTCGCCTTCAGCGAATAGAATGTCATGGCAGCATCAATTCAACCGTATCACATCGCGTGCTCGCCCGGATCCAGCGTCCGCGTCGTGCCGTCCGGCAGGACGAGCCGGGCGCGGAGGCCGTCCGGCACCACGAACCGGTAGCGGATCTTTCCGTCCGCCCCGTACCGCCAGGACGAGACGGCCTTGCCGCCGTTCGGCAGGAGGCGCGTCGCCTCGGCGAAGCCGCAGGCGCGGATCGGCTGCGGACGGAAGAGGAGCGGCGCCTCGGGACGGGTGAAGTCGATGTCGAGTCCGGCGAGGCACTCGTGCAGCCAGGCGTCGACCGATCCGAACATGACGTGGTTGAAGCTGCCCTTCAGCGCATCCCACTCCTCGCAGAGGTTCGTCTGACGGCGCAGCATGTGCGCATACGAAGGCGCGTTCGTCTTCGCGAGGACGTCCCAGACGACGGACGGATCGCCCGTCTCGCCCCAGGCGGCGAAGAAGGCCTGCGTGCCGAGGATGCCGCACGTGAGCGCCCCGTGTGCGGCTTCCGTCTCGCGCCGCAGCGCCTCGGTGACGCGCGGACGCTCGGCGTCCGTCACGAGTCCGCAGAAGAACGCGAGCGCGTTCGCGCCGACGCCTTCGATGCCCGTGCCCCAGCTGCCGGACGCGCGGTCGTACCACTTCCGCTCCGCGGCGAGGCGAACCGCCTCCGCCCGCGCGCGCCACCGCGCCGCGTCGTCCCTTTTGCCGAGGAGGTCGCCCATGGACGCGAGGATCGTCAGCATCCTGTTGTAATAGGCCGACGCGACCATGAACGGCTGGCCCTGCTTCCAGCGTTTGTCGCCGCGGGTCTGGGCGAGCATGTACCAGTCGCCGTAGCGCGACGGCTTGAGCGTGCCGTCGTCCAGGAGTCCCTGCGCCAGGTAGTCGGCGTAGCGGACGGCGTGCGGATAGTGCCGCGCGAGAAGCGCCTTGTCGCCGTAGCGGCGGTAGTGCTCCCAGAGGATGAAGATGTAGCCCGCGCTCCAGCAGACGTCGCCGCGCACGCCCGCGCGCGGCGAGACGTGCGGGATGTCGCCGTTCGCGGCCTGCTGCGAGGCGATGCCGTCGAGCCAGCCCGCGTAGAAGTCGCGCAGGTCGAAGTTGTCGAGCGCCTCAGCGGCCGTGACATGCGCGTCGCCGAGCCAGCCCAGACGCTCGTCGCGCTGGGGGCAGTCCACCGGCACGCCCTGCTGCAGGCAGCTGCGCTGCGTGCGCACCGTCGCCGCGTGGAGGCGGTTCAGGAGCGGCGAGCCGCAGGCGAACGTGCCGACGGTCGCGACGTTCGCGTGGATCTCCTCGGCCGTCACCTCGAGCGGCAGGGGCGGCCCGTCGCGCAGCTCGATCTCGACGTAGCGGAAGCCGTGGTAGGTGAAGCGCGGTGCATACTCGCCGTGCGGGGGAATGTAGAACTCGTCGAAGGAATACGCGCTCCAGTTGCTCGTCGAGTCGAGCCGGTACGGGTCGTCGGTGACGTCCTCGGCGTAGGTGACGATGACGTGCAGCCCCTCCGACCCCGCCTTCAGGCGCACGCGTCCCGCGATGGTCTCGCCGAAGTCGTAGACGTACGTCCCGTAGGGCGACTCCGGATACGTGTAGCCGGGGATGTTCCCGAGCGTCCGCACGGCGCAGACCGCCCGCCGCGGCGGCGCGACCGGCTGCAGACGCCGCATCACGCGGTTGTCTGGCGCGACTTGCCGCTCCAGACGCTTGACGGGCGGCGTCTTCAGCACCTGCACCGGCCGCCAGGTCTCCGGCCTCGGACGGAGGTCCGCCCGCTCGCCGTCGTAGATGCAGCTGTCCCACACGGCGCCCTTCGTCCATTCCCACGTCCCGTCCGTGACCACCGTCCGGGCCGTGCCGTCCGCGCCCGTCATCCGCAGCTCGAACGAGGCGCAGGGTATGCCCTGCCACTGCATGTGCCAGTTGCGGAAGCGCGGCGCCGGCGAGAACCAGCCGTGCGCGACCTCGACCTCCACCGTGTTCGTGCCGGCGGTGAGGAAGCCGGTCACGTCATAGCGTTTGCAGACGGCGCGGTCCTGGTACGTGGTCTTGACGGGCTTCAGGACGTGCTCGGCGTCGACCTCGCGTCCGTTGATCCGGATCTCGTAGTAGCCGAGCCCGACGCCCTCGAGCACGGCGGACGCCGGACGGGCGGGGACGACGAAGCGCTTGCGCAGGCGGACGGACGACCGGTCCCAGAACGTCTCCTTGATCGTCTTGTAGAAGGCGTCCTGCTTCTCCTGCGAATCGACGTTGTATTCGGGAATCGCCGCGGGAACCGCCTGATCGTCCCGCGCGATCCACGGCGCCCCCCAGACCGACACGCATACCAGCGCCACCACGACAGCCACAAACGCCGAATAGGCGGAATCTTTCGCTTTCATCATTTCACTTGGAACTATATACTTGACTTGCAATTAAAACACAGGGGAAGAAAGACGTGCCGTTACGGCTCGGATCGCGCGAGCGTCACCACGACATACGACCAGGGCAGCAAGACGATGCCGTCACGGGAGGCGGCCGTCCTGTCGACCGGCACGACGCGCTCCGGCGCGTCCGGCGTGTTGTCCGCCTCCAAAGCTCCGGAAAGCGACATCACCCGCGTCACACCGTAACGGGATCCGCCCTTCATGTCCACGCGGACCGGACGTTCCTCACCCGCGATGTTGACCAGATGGAGAACCACGCTCTTTCCCTCGCGGTCGCGCGTCGCGGACACCGAGACCCTGTCATCGTCGGAAGCGCCGGCGATCCTCAGCTCGCGATGGGCATCGCGCGCCATCCGCTGCGCCCAGGCACAGGGCGCCAGCCAGACCTTGTCCGGCGTGAAGAAGACGTTGCCCTGATCCCAGCCGTTGTCGTTCTGCCCGTAGGCCTGAAGCGCGTTCGCCGGACAGCTCGTCAGCACGTCAAGCCCCGCTTCGCGGATTCGCTCGAGAACGAGCGCATGGCAGAGCGCCCGTTCGAGGTTGTGCTTGTTTCCGTTCTCCTCGAAGACGGCCGCCCGCATCGTCGTCTTCGGATTCCACGTGCGGATCGCCTTCAGGAAGGTCCCGACGACCTCACGCACCTTCAGGCACTCGTCGATCGAGTAGAAGAACGGATGCAGATCCCAGTACTCGACGACGCCGTCCAGCGAACGGAAGGTCTCCTCGGCGAGTCCGTCCGGCCCCGTCCACCACGCCGCCGACGCGAAACGCAGCTTCGGATTCGCCGCCCGCATCGCCTCGACGAGCGCGCGGGTCAGCTCGCAGTACCGACGGCAGGCGGACGCATTCGGCGCGATGCACTCCTCGTTGCCGATCTGGATGACGATCGGGATCTCATGGGCCTTCAGGTCCTCCGCCAGGCGGACCGCCTCGGCGATCTCCTCGCGCACGCCGATCGAAACGGCGCAGGGAACCTTCATCGCCGCCGCGAGACGCACGAACTCGCGCGGGCCGAATCCGCCCGAACTGTGCTGGTGCCAGAAACCGCGATACGGCTTGCGGTCGGGACCGAAGTTCTTCAGCAGATAATCGTCGGCGTTGCACATCGTACCGCCCCAACGCAGGAAGTTGATGCCTTCCTTTTCAAGACCGGCGACGATGTCCTCGCGACAGCCGAGACGTCCGTAGGCATTCGTCGGCTCGTCCGCAAGATAGGCGTCATCCACCCAAAGCCGTCCGTAGCCGAACGCCCGGATGACGAAACGCGCCTTCCGATCGGAATCCGTCGGCACGAAACGGAAATCCATCCGCTTCCACTCCTCGCCCGGCGCGGGATCGAGTTCCGCCGACGCGAGCACGCGCCGACGATCTCCGCTCTGCAGTTCGACGCGCACCGAATCGACGGCGCCGCAGGCGTAGAGACGTCCGACCATCGCCCGTCCCTTCTCGACGCGAATGCCCCAATTGCCGAGACCGGCGTTCGCCATCGCCGCCAGGGAACCGTTCGGGATCATCAGCTGCGACGCCGCGCCGCCATGGGTCTTCGTCCGGTCGTGGATCAGTTCCCCCGCCCAGCCGGACAAGGACGTCCAGCAGCGGCTCACCTCCTGACGGCATTCGATCGTCTCCCTGTCGCACGGCACGGGCGGTTCCTCGAAGCTTTCGCCGTAGAGACGCTGCGCGTCGAGTCCGCCGTAGATCTCGTGGTTCACGTCCTCCATGCCGACACCGTAGATGTTCGGCGAGATCTTGTTCTTCACGTCGGACGGATCGACCGTCACGACGACATCCCCGAACGCACGGCCGGCGGCACCGGCGAAGAGCGCCGCAGCACCGACCGCGACGACCGCCGCGCGTTTCACGAAAAACGTCATGAGAAGTCTCCTTGATTTTTTCAGCAACTCACCTTTACGACTTACCATAACTCTCCTCAGAAATTTCGGAGCCAAAGGCCGAACAACCGGTCGTAGACGACGATGCCGTCATCCTCCTCGTAGAGTATCTCGTCTTCCAACAGACATTCCCGTGTGCAGCGCGCGCGGCGGGCTACTACATCAATCAACCCTGACCCTTCACGCCCCCAGTTGGTTCTGTTCCAAGTTGGTGCGGAGCTTCAGCGTTGCTTCAGACGCCGGCGGACGACGAGCGCCAGCGTGATCAGCACGCCCTGGAGGATCCCCCTCTGAAAGGCGGCCCAGTTCTCGCCGACGAGATGCACGAGGCCGTGCGAAAGCTCCCAGGTGGCCTGATAGAGGATGGCGACAAGCGGTGTGTCCGCGAGCATGTACGCCGTCAGGGCGAACTGTCCGAAGAGAATGAAGATCCCCAGTCCGCGGCGGAACCTGAGGACGTCCGTCAGGTAATAGAGGACGGCCAGGGAAATCATGCACCAGCCCATCGCCTGCGCGGTGAACGTTAGCGTGAAGATGTGCTTGATCGACGGGATGACGGGATAGGTCGCCCAGCCAAGGGCGAGGATGCCGGCGCCCAGGAGGCCGAGCCGCAGCGCCTTTCTGCTGCCGGACGCGACCTTGTCCGCCAGGATCTCCGTCGAGATCATGCCGAGCAGCGTCATGACGCCGAACATCGGAACGGTCGGATACCAGGTGTATTCGCCGACCTCCGTCGAGAATCCGAACGGAGCGCTGAAGAACGCCGCCATCTTCGTCTCGAGGATGAACGCGAGATTCCCCCGCGGCGAATAATCGCCGTAGACCGCGAGCGGAATCGTGTAGACGAGCGCAAGGACGACCGGCATCGTCCACCGCACCCAGCGCACGCGGATCAGCAGCACGAGCGCGGCGATCACGTAGCCGCAGGCGATCGTCTGCAGCGTGTTGTCGAAGAGGCGGATCTTGGACATCTCCAGCGACAGGAGATTGCCCTGTGCGATCATGCCACAGGCCCACAACTGGGCGAACCGGACCGCGAGATGCTTCCAGAACGCCGCCGTGGGACGCCCGTCCTTCAGCCGTCGGCCGAGCGCGAACGGAACGGCCGCGCCGCACATGAAGATGAACATCGGCATGACGATGTCGATGACGTGGAAGAGACCCCACCGGTGCATCAGCTGCTCGTTGAAGGCGGCGGACGGGAAGCCCAGTTTGGCATGCGCCGTCCCGAGGATGCCGCAAAGGACCGTCAGGAAGAAGATGTCGAGTCCGCGGAGGAGATCGAGGGAATAGAGTCTCTCGTTTTGCATCTTAAGAGTCTTTCGTTTTGTATCTTATCGGCATGACACTTCACGCATAGCCGTGCCCGTCACTTCGTCATGACGAGGATCGCCTCGGCGGAGGCGAGCGGGAGGCGGACAAAACCGTCGGCTTCGGGCGTGGCGTCGCAAAAGCCCGTCGGACGAAGCACGCGGAAGGCGCCAGTCGGCTTGAAGACGAGCGTCTTCCGCGGCGCGCCGGCGTCGTGCGGATCGTCCGAGGCGACCGCGAGAAACGCAGCGCCCTCGCCCCGACGCGCCCTCATCTCGCCGACGACGAGTCGACCGCCTTCCGCGACGGAAATGTCCTTGAAGGCCGCAAGGTCGAGCGCCTTCTTCGAAATGTCGAATCCGAGTTTGTGCGTCGCGACGTTGCGGTAGCGCATGTAGTCGGGACCGAGCGCGTGCAGTTCGCGGTTGACGGTCTTCAGGATGAAGTACTCGTACTCGTTCGTCGTTCCGTCCGGATTCACCACGTTATGCGTCCACCAGCCCTTCATCCAGCATGCCCAGTTGATGACCTCGGCACCGTACGCGAGCGCGGTGAACGCCTGGAACCGCAGACGGTTCGGAGACATGTGGTATGTCTCGAAGACATTGTTGACCTGCGGGATGTACCAGAACGAGCGCCCCGTCTTGCGGCAGCTTGCGGCGACGGTCTCGAAGTTGTCGTACATCTTCGCGAGGAAGGAATCGAAATTCTGGGGGCGCGCCGAATAGACGTAAAAGTCGTAGCTCAGGTAGTCGAGGGGGATTGCCGCGGCGTAGCGGTCAATATGTTCGCCGTAGGTGGCCGTGCCGAGCTGACTGAGCTGCTGCGCGTCCGTGTTCTTCGTGACCTGCGCGTAGTTCGGATACAGGTTCAGGTACGGCACAACGCCCTTCGGCAGGTGCTTGCGGACCTCGGGAATGAGCCGCGCGTAGTACGGAAACTCCAGCGCCGACGGCTCGTCGCCGACGTCGACCATCCAGATCGCCGGATGATCCTTGAACGCCTTTGCGGCTTTCACGTACTCGGCAAGGGGATGCATCTTCTCGAGCTGTCCCGCATGGCGTCCGTCACCTCCGCCCCACCCCGGAAACACGCCCGTCGCGACGCAGCCGATGCCGTGCCGGGCGAGCAAGTCAAGCGCCTCGCGGCGATCGGCATCCACGCCGAAGACGAAGTCGATGCCGCAGTCCTTCATCGCCTTCACATGCGCCTCGGTCTGCGCGACGGGATGCAGGTAGTAGGTGCCGATCTGCAACTTCGCACGATCCATGCGCGATTCCGCGGCCTCCGCCGCGACGGCCGCCATCACGACAAGCGCGCACGCCAGTTTTTCAATTTGCACATTCACTTCCCTTCTGCACGGCATCCCGAACAGCGGCATGTCACCATGTATTCAATCTTGTTCTCTCGTTCGCGCATGCACATAACCATGAGAACGAAACCCGCCGTTCCCCACCCAGCGCCGATTCGTTCCTCAAAAACTGAGCGCATTGTACCATAAAATTTCCAAGCGTGTACGCATGCGGAGCGGGCGGGCGTTCAGTCTGCGGAACCGTCGCGGCGCCTTCGTCCTTCGAGACGGCGATCGTGATCGGCGCGCGCCCGGTCGAAGTCCTTGCCATGAGCGGCCAACGCCGCCAAAACCGCAACGCTCACGCCAAGCTCCGTTTTCATCGTTTTTTCTCTCAGCTATACGCCAATTAGTTCACAAAACCGAGCTGCGGAAATCACAAGGGGACTCGCAGGGTAGTGTCGAGCATTGCCCGTCACCAGCTTCGCGTCGTCGTCAGCGTGCGAAAGGACTACTTCATAAAACACTCGATCGTCTTCGTCGGGGAACGTCTCTTTTGATGGCACGGGATCGGCGAAAAGCCCAAGTTCCCTGATCTTTTCAATCAAGGCTTCCACGACGGCAGAAGAAATGCCGAATCGTCCACGCGACAGAACTTCTTGATACTCGAACAGGATCGCGTCATTGTAGAGCGGCACGAACAGTCCGGAGCCCATCGCCCGCACAACACGAAGTGTCGCCGCGTCATCATGCCGTGTCAGAAAAGACGAGACGAAAACATTGGTATCAATTACTGCATAAATCATGACGGCTCACTTCGCCACCGGACGGGATTTCCGAGCACGGCGACAGGCCGTAATCTCGGCCTCAACGTCCTCCTCGGTCAATCCGCTTGCCGCCGCCTGCGCACGGGCCATGTCAAAAAGAGCATCAAATGGCTTCCGTCTCAATTCCGCCGCCGGAAGGACTGTCTCAAAAGGAATGCCACCCACCATCAGGGTGCGTTTGAAAAACATGCGAATCGCAGTGGAAAGGTCAATTCCCATTGCATCATAGATAGCCGCAACCGAATCTTTCAGTTTGGCATCCATCCGCGCCTGCACAAGCGCCTGAGCGTACATACAAAACCTCCTGAATGTAATTCCAATAAATGACAACAGCTGATATTGTACAGGATCATCAGCCGCTACGCAACCCAGATAATGCCGTCCACCGCCGCGACGAAAAACCAACTGGGTTCAGTCTGCCGTCTTGCCCGTGTAGAGCGTGTACGCCATCAGGAGACGTCCGTCCCGCGTGGCGATCACGTCCCCTTCGCTGTTGCGCGTCGCGGTCGGCGTCTTCGGAATATCCAAGAGACTCCGCGGACCGCGACAGATCGTGACGTCATCCGCCCCCAGGAGTTTCTTCAGCGCGAGGCGGACGCCGGAGACGGCGGCCGGGGTCTTCCGGTCGCTCCGGACGAAGTCCGTGAAGAACGTGCGCGCGAAGAGCGGATCGTCCTGCGCCATCGCATAGCCGAACGCGCCGGCCGCGAGGGGCGAGAGCTCGCCGTCGTGGTTCGGCTTGACGGCGCCGGTGCGTCCCCAACCGACGTAATACTGATACGACGCGCAGAGCCGGCGCGCGATCGCGGCGGCGTGCGGCGTTTCGCCGCGGAGAACGGCGAGCGCCGATCCCCAGACGTCCTCGACGAGCGGATCGTCCGTGACGTAGAGCCGCTTCTCCGCGCTCCAGCGCGCGGCGGACGGCGTCGGATGCGCCGCTTCCCACTGCGCGTAGGCCGCGTCGTCGCCGGGCTGCTTCGCGAGGGCCTCCGCCGCTTCGGCGAAGGTGAGCGTGCGGTCGTTCGGATCGGGACGGAAGACGTTCCTGACGCCCGTCCCGCCCTTCACGACGACCTCGCCCTTCGAGCGCGTGACGAGATGCGGCGCGGCGAAGCCCTCGAGCGTCACGTTCTCGAGCGTGAGACGCCCGAAGTTGTAGGCCGACAGGAGTTCGGCCTCCCCGCAGCCCGGCGCGGCGACGACCTTGCAGTCGCGCAGCGTGAAGTCGAGGGGACGCGCCTCGTCGCCGTAGATGGCGATCGGCTTCTCGACGCCGGTGAACGTGCAGCGCTCGAAAGCGATCGACTCGAGCGGATGCCGGCAGCACCACATGTTGCGTCCGTCGTAGTCGAACGAGAAGATCTGCCGCGGACGGTCGAAGACGCAGTCGCGGAAGACGATGTCGCGCTGGGGACGGTCAATCGTCCAGCGCGCGTCGCAGTAGTAGATGACGCCCGCGTAGATGCCGTGCTTGCAGCCCTCGCCCGCCGTCACGCCGGCGCGCTTGAGTTCGGGGGAGAGTCCGTAGCGGTGGCCGAAGGACGAGGGATGGACGACCCGGCAACGCTCGAAGAGGATGTCCGCCCCGCCGATGCGCACGGCCTGGCAGGACGAGTCGAGGATGCAGTCGCGGATGCGGCAGCGGTAGTTGGCGAAGCCCGCGACGCAGTCGTCGCCGGTCCTGAGTTCGCAGCGCTCCACGGTCACGTCCGTCGAGGCGTGGAAGTCGACCGCGTCGTGTCCGCCGAAGACGCGCACGTCCGAAAGACGCACGTCCGCACAACGGAAGATCGCATGCGCCCAGTTGGCGCTGTCCCTGACGGTGTAGCCGCGGAGCGTCACGTTCGTGCAGCCGATGAACATGAGCGCATGGGGACCGCGGTAGTTCTCCTCGCCGCGCGGGTCGAAGACGTTCGATCCGTCGATGCACGAGTGTCGTCCGCCGACGATGCCGACGTCCCGTGCGCCGTCCGCCCGCACGAGCGCGCGGTACCAGCGGTTCGTGCCGGGATAGTTCTCGGGATCGAAGTCGCCCTTCAGCACCGCGCCGTCCGCGAGACGGAGCGTCACGCCGCTCCTGAGGACGAGCCCGCCCGTGCGGTAGCACCCCTCCGGCACGGTCACCGTGCCGCCGCCTGCCTTCGCCGCCGCATCGATGGCCGCCTGAATCGCCGGCGTCTGCAGAAGGTCCGACTCGACGGCGCCGAACGCACGGATATCAAAGTCCCTCGCCGAGGCCGACGCCGCCCCCTGTGCTTTCTCGGGAACCGGCAAAAGCGAAAGCGCACTGGCGAACAGAAGAGTCAGCATACATTTCTCCTTAAAACGGCCTTGGACTTGCCCCGTTTTCGGCAAGAGCGTTGCCGGATAAGAAACCGTTCGGGGCCGGGTTCGGGCGCGGGACGCGCCCGGGTACGCAACGAGGGGGCGCGGCAAAAAGTACCGGCAGAATCAGTTTCTTCACCGGCTTCACTCCGCGTTCAGTTTCTCGTCCTTGTCGAGCTTCACCGACTCGATGATGCGGAACTCGCCGGGACCGAGGGTCACGAACTCCTTGTCGCCGAACGGCTGGAGAACGCACTTGCGCGCGTGCTCGTAGTCGAGGTTGAGGAGATAGATCTTGCCTTCGTCCGGGAAGTACGAACAGACGATCCAGTCGCAGTCGGCGTCCGGATTCTCGAAATCGGGGCCGGTGATGAACACGTTGCCGCGTCCGAGCTTCGCGCAGTAGCGGTAGAGGTAGCCGACCATGCCGACCTCGTTCTCCTCCGCGCCGGGACCGACGTCCATGTTCGCGACGGACGGATAGGCCCACCAGTTCATGAAGAAGACCTCGCCCTTGCCGTTCCTGCAGCGGATGATGAACGGCTCGCGCTCCTCGTCGTCGACGGCGAGATCCTCAAAGTTCTCTTTCGGGGCGACGTACTCGAGCACGCCGAGGGGCATGTTCATGTAGCCGAAGCGGCGGCGCGCGACGAAGCCGAGGCAGTTCGGCGCGGTCGAGGGACCCGTCGCCCAATAGCGGCGCGGCGTCTTGCCGACCACCTTGAAGCCGCAGAGCGCCGTCAGGTCGCCGCCGTTGATCAACCCCTCGACCGTGGGCGCGGTGTAGTTGCGCGCGTCGTCCGTCGAGAGGTGGCAGAGACCGATCACGAGCTTGCCGCCGCCCTTCACGTAGTCGCACAGCACCTTGTACTGCTTCGGCGTGCAGGTGTTCCAGCCCGAGAACATCAGGACCTTGTAGTTCCTCAGGAGATGCTCCGCCGTCATGTTGTCGCAGGCGAAGGACGCGACGTCGCAGAGGCCGTAGGGCGTCCCCGAAAAGAGGATGTTCTTGTTGGGACGGAACATCGGCGGCATTGGCATCACGGCCTTGCGGACGGTGTTCCAGCTCCGTTCGGGATCGCCGTGCCGCCAGTTCGGGTTCTTCTCCGCAAGGCCGAAGGCGCAGGCGACGGCGTCGGCCGCGACGCATTCGTACGAGCCGAGGTCGAGATTGCCCTTCGCGAGCGCCCAGGTCGTCTCGGGCTGTCCCTTCGGCGCGGGATGCGCCTTGCAGAACGCCGTGAAGTCCGAGATGATCCTGCGGTACTTGACGGCGACGGGCGAACGCTCGTCGAGATACGCCCATTTCTTCTTCGCCTCGTCCAGAACGGGCTCGACGTACTTCTTGCGCCACCCGGGCTCGCGCGCCGACGAAATCTTCGGGGCCGTGATCGGCATTCGCGACATCGGCGAATCCTCGCAGAGGTTGCTCTGCAGCTGCCAGGCGCCGGACTCGTTCAGGATCAGCTTCGCGCCCGTCATGTACTTCAAGTAGAACGCCGTCTCCAGCGACCGCATCTTGTAGGGATTCTTGTGTGGCAGCCAGCTGTACCACTCGTGGGCTATGTGCGAACCCCAAAGCGGCAGGTCGTATTGGCGGTAGAGACCGCGCTCCAGGGCGGAAAAGAGGACGAAGTCCCCGAGCTTGTCCTCGGTGCAGGGAATTTCGACGCCGGCGGCGACCTCGTAGTCGAGCGTGAAGTTGGCCGACGTCGCCATCACGTTCTCCCAGCCCGCCTTGTGGAGTTCCTTCACATGCCGGCGGACGCGCCCCACGTAGTTCGACGCCAGCGCCGAGAGCGTGGCGCCGCGCCCCGTCCAGTCGTCCCAGATGCCGAACTCGAAGCGCTCGCCGAAGTCGTAGCCGAGGAAGCGCGGCCCCTTCATGCCCTGCACCCGCGCCGGGACGCCGTTCGACGCCTGGGAGTAGATGCACATCGTGTAGAGGCCACGCTCCTTCGCCTTGCGGACGTTCTCGACGAGCAGTTCGTTCGACTGCCAGAACTGGAGCGTGTTTCCGACGCCCTCCTTCACGCACAAATCGACGACCTGATCGTACGTCGGCGTCGGCGGCACCCAGTAGGTGAAACAAAAGCCGGTTCCGATCATCGTCCCCGACGGTTCGTAGACGCCCGTTCCGATGTAGACGCCCGTGTCCTCGGGAACCGGAATTTTGGCCGTCCCGCCGCGCGTCGTCCCGGCGGCAAAGCAGGCGGCCACGATTGCCGCGCGCATGATCGAAATCGCCTTAGCCACAGTAAACACCCCTTCCGCCGATGCACCTTCTCGTTGCCGCAATCATGTCGAAAACCTGACGAAGGAAGTCCTTGGCCAAGCGGTCCTCGCTTTCCTACCGTGCCACCGGCTGCACCCAGGCGCACTGCATTTTCGGATAGTGGGGCGTGCGGTTGACCGACGGGCGGTCCGAAACCACGACCGCGCGCACGTACAGGTCGTCGGCGGACATCGTGTAGGACCCGACCGGTCCGTCGACCGTCTTGACCGTGCGGCCGATCGTTTCGTTGACGACCGGCAGGAGACGGAAGTAATCCTCCTTCTGCACCGCCCGGACGCGCTGCTCGACGATCGACCGGTCGAAGTTCCGCTTCGTCGCGATGAAGTCGACGTGCAGCTTCTCGCCCTCCCGCGGCTTCGCCTTCACCGAAAGCGTGCGGGTCGCCGCGTCGAATCCGAAGTCCTCGAGTTCCACGCCGCAGGACGAGTAGAAATCGCCGCGGACGATCGCCTGCGAAAGGTTGTCCGCCGTGAGTTCCCCCGGACAGTCCACGCAGACCCAGCCGCCTTCGAGCCCGCAACCGAGATAGCGGCCCTGCTCTTCATAGGTGTGCGCATCGTCCGTCGCCGTGCCGTAGACGAGACTGCCGCCGTTCGCGAGACGGTGCGCCAGCACGAAGTCCCACGCCCGCTCGATGTCGAGCTCCACTGGCGCCTGGTCCGCGCCGCTGTTGCAGACCTCCCACAGCGTCAGTTCCGGCAGGTCGAGCATCACGCGCGGATCGACGTCCCAGCGCGACCAGAACGGATGGTTCATCATGATGAAGCTGCGGTTGTCCGGCTTCGCGTGCCGGAGATACTCCTCGCGGATGATGCGCGCGCTCTTCGCCACGCCCTCCCGCGTCAGATCGCCCACGCCCTCGCCCTCGTTGTAATGCTTGAGTTCCTCGTCGACGTTGAAGACGTTCATGTGGCAGCCGCGCGCCGCCTCCATGCCCGGAACGACCAGGAACCTGTCCGGCTCGTTGAACTGCCGCGCCAGCTCGGCATGCGCCTTGAGCCGCGCATACCGGCGGACGTTGAACTTACGCGTCTCGATCGTGCCGGGCGCGAGCTTCTCGGCCTGCGCCACCATCGCCTCGGTCAACCGGCCCGGCCAGGGCCCCTGCTCCTTCTCGATCTGGACCCAGTGGTCCGTCGCGGCCTGGAAGACCTCGTGGTCGGACAGGCAGACGAACTCGAAACCCGCGGCCCGGTAGAGCGCGAGCGCCGCCTCCGGCAGCGCGTGGCCGTCGGACCACGCCGTATGGCTGTGGAGCTGTCCCTTGCGCCAGCGCCGCGTCTTCCGCGCGCCGGTCGCAGACCCGAGCCCCGCACACCCTGCCAGCGAAAACGCCGCAGCCGCACCAAGAAATCCCCTGCGAGACGTCCGCATCATGTCACCGTTCGTCATCTCTGCTCCAATGCTTTGTGTTTGTAATGGCGAAAATTCTACCATTTGTGAACCGCCAGGTCAATTTTCGAACCGATTCCCGGGGTCTGTCCCCATTCCGGATTCCCGGGGTCTGTCCCCGTGTAACCTCCAAAACCGATCTGTGGTATAATGGGCGGAAATTTCACGACACAACAGCGCAACAGCGAACAGGAGAAAACGACATGGACAGTTCCAATCCCGTGGTGGGCATCGTGATGGGCAGCGATTCCGATTGGCCGCTCGTGCAGAAGGCCTGCGAAACGCTCGACAAATTCGGCGTGCCCTACGAAACGCGCGTCATCTCCGCGCACCGCACCCCCGAGCTCGCGATCGAATATTCCCGCAGCGCCGAACAGCGCGGCCTCAAGGTCGTCATCGCGGCCGCCGGCGGC
>DCIH01000070.1:41527-48723 GCA_002317575.1 Verrucomicrobia bacterium UBA1731
CCGTCGCGGGCGGCGCGCTGAACGGTTTGGACGCGCTCTACGCGACCGTGCAGATGCCTTCGGGCGTTCCCGTGGCCACGGTCGCCTGCGGCAGCGCGGGGCCGACGAACGCCGCCCTCCTCGCGGTCCAGATTCTCGGCACGGCCGACGCCGGCCTGCGCGAAAAGTTCCGCGCGCACAAGGCGGAACTCGCCGCCAAGGTCGAAAAGGCGAACGCGAAGATCCACGCATGAAGCTTCGCGTCCTCGCCTCCGGCAGCAAAGGAAACTGCATCGCCGTCCGTTCCGCGGGCGGCGCTTTGCTCCTGGTGGACCTCGGTCTTTCGTGCCGTGAAACGCGCCGCCGGGCCGAAGCGTGCGGCTTCGATCCCGGCGAAGCGGCGGGCGTCCTCTTCACGCACGACCATTCGGACCACTACAGCGGCCTGGCCACCTTCCACAAGTGCTTCCCCGACATCCCACTTTTCGCGAACGGCGACACGGCCGACGCCATCGCCTGCGCAACGGGCGTCGCCGACGGTTGGCGCACCTTCGAAACGGCCTCCGCCTTTCCGCTCGCGGATTTCAGCGTGACGGCCTTCTCGACCTCGCACGACGCCGCCGATCCCGTCGGATACCTGCTCGCCGACGCGACCAGCGCCCTCTTCGTGGGCACGGACACGGGCATCGCGACGATTGGCGTCAGAAACGCCTTCGCGCGCGCGACCGCCGCCATTCTCGAATCGAACCACGATCCGATTCTGCTGACGCAGTCCAATCGCGCGGAATCGCTCAAACAGCGCATCCGCAGCCGAAGCGGACACCTCGCGAACGAAGACGCCGCGAATCTCGTGCGCGAAACGCCGGCGCCGAACCTCAGGACGCTTCTGCTCGCGCACCTTTCGGATGAGTGCAATTCGCCTTCGCTCGCGCGCAAGGCGATGGAAGACGCGCTCGCGGAAATCCACCGCGCCGACGTCGCGCTCGGCGTGCTCGACCAGCACGTCCCGAGCGCCCTCTACGAATTCTGACGTTTCAGGCGTCGAGCGCGTATTCTTCGATCTTGCGGTAGATCGTGCGGCGCGAGATGCCGAGGTTCTTCGCCGCGAGCGTGCGGTTGCCCTTCGCCTCGGCGAGCGCGGCGCGGATGCGCGCCTTTTCCATTTCCTCGAGCGTGCCCGCCAACGCCGCCGGCGGGACGTGCGCGGGGGACGCCTGAACGGCGTCCGCCGCGGTCATCGCGCGCTCGGCGTCGGCCCGGACGTCGTCCGGCACGTCGGCCGCGGCGAGTTTGCCGCCCGCGGAAAGCACCACCATCTTCTCAACGGCGTTCCGCAACTGGCGCACGTTCCCCGGCCAGGAGCAGCGCTCGAGAAGGCGCAGCGCCTCGGGTTCGATGCCCGTGACGCGGTTTCCGTTCGCCTCGGAGAACTCGCGC
Source organism: Verrucomicrobia bacterium UBA1731 (assembly GCA_002317575.1). Taxonomy (GTDB): domain Bacteria; phylum Verrucomicrobiota; class Kiritimatiellia; order RFP12; family UBA1067; genus UBA1731. Next base: position 42,944 of record DCIH01000070.1, read on the forward strand.
ACGAACCGGCCGGTCAGGAGCGCGACGTCGCCCGGACGATCCTTGAGCGGCGGCAAATGCACGTCCACGACGCTCAAGCGGAAGAAGAGGTCTTCGCGGAATTTGCCGTCGTCCACGTATTGGCGGAAGTCGCGGTTCGTCGCCGCGACGACGCGGAAATCGGCGTGGACGTTTTCGGTGCCGCCGAGACGCTGGAACGTGTGGTCTTCCAGGACGCGCAGCAGCTTCACCTGCGTGGCCGGGGATATCTCGGATATCTCGTCCAGGAAGATGGTGCCGCCGTTGGCCGCTTCGAAACGGCCGATCTGGCGCGACGTGGCGCCGGTGAACGCGCCCTTCTCGTGGCCGAAGAGTTCGCTTTCCAGCAGCGCCTCGGGCAGCGCGCCGCAATGGACCGCGACGAACGGACCCTTCGCCCGGCGCGAAAGCGCGTGCACCGCGCGGGCGACGAGTTCCTTGCCCGTGCCGCTGGGGCCCTGGACGAGCACGGTCGCATCCGTGGGCGCGACCTGACGGATCGTGCGGAACACCTTCTGCATCGGTTCGGAGGACCCCGTGATGTTCGAAAGCCCCCACTTTTCGTCGAGCTGCTTGTGGAGCGACTCGAGTTCGGATTTCATGGCCACCTTCTCGAGCGCCTTCGCCACGCGCATCTCGAGCTGGTCGAGATCGACCGGCTTCATGATGAAGTCCTCGGCGCCGTCCTTCACGGCGGCGACCGCCTGGTCCACGGAGCCGAACGCGGTCAGGAGCACCACCACGAGTTCGGGACGCATCTTCTTCGCCGCCTGCAGGAGCTGGAAGCCGTCCGCGCCGGGCATGCGCACGTCGGAGAGCATCAGCGCGACGCTTTCGTCCTCCCGCAGCGTCTTGAGCGCGGCGTCGGCGTCCGGCGCCGTGAGCACGCGGTACTTTCCCTCGAGCGCGCGCGCCATGAAGTCGCGCGTCTGCTTCTCGTCGTCCACCACCAGAATCGTCGTTTTCACGTGAGCCTCCTGATGCGTTTTTCGAGTCGCGGCAACCGCACCGTGAACTTGGTGCCCGCGCCCGCCTTGGACTCCACGTCCATTTCGCCGCCGTGCGCCGCCACGATGCGGCGCGAAATCATGAGTCCGAGCCCCGACCCCGTCTGCTTCGTGGTGCGGTAGTGGTCGAACACGCCCGCGAGCGTCGCGTCGGCGATGCCGTCGCCGGAGTCGCGGAAGCTCGCGGTGACGAACGCGTCGTCGCTGGCGAGCTCGATCTCCAGGAAGCCGCCCGACTTCATCGCCTCCATTGCGTTCTTCACGAGATTGAAGAACACTTGTTCCATCTGCGCGCGGTCGAGCGCGACGGGCGGCAGCGTGCCCGGCAGGTCGAGCGACACGTGGATGCCGCGGTCCTCGAGCTGGGAGCGCATCGTGGCGAGCGCGTCCTTGAGGGGATCCGCAAGGGATCCGGGCGCGAGCACGGCCCGCACGGGACGGAACGCGCGCAGGAAGCCGTGCACGAGGTCTTCGAGGCGCTTGACCTCGTTGCGGGCGGTCGCCACGTCGGATTCGAGCCGCGCACGGCGCTCGGGGTCCGGTTCGTCGCGGAACGCGCGCTGCATCAGCTGGAGATTGAGCGAGAGCGCGTTCAGGGGATTGCCGATCTCGTGCGCGACCTGTGCGGCCAGATCGGAAATGGCGTCCGCGCGGCCCGACTCGAGGGCCTGCGCGTCGCGCGCGCGGCGGTCCGTGACGTCCCGGAGCAGCACCACGGTGCCGCGCTCGGACGGCAATGAGGTGACGCTGAAGATGCGGCGCTCGGGATAGGTCCGCTCGACCTCGATGGCGGCGTTCCGGCGCCAGCCGTCTTCCGTCGCGGGCGCGAGGAGATGCGCCCAGTCCCAATCGGGAAGCGTCTTCGCGACGCGCTGGCCGCGGGCGTTCTCGAGCGACACGCCCGTCATCTTCTCGGCGGCGGGATTGGCGTAGAGGAGCTCCCCGAGCGCGCCCACCACGAGCACGCCTTCGTCCATCGCCCGGAAGACGGACTCGTAGAAGCCGGCTTCGTCCAGAAGCGCGCGGTATTGGCGACGCAGGCTTTCCCTGTCGAGCTTGTCGACGCGGTCGGCCACTTTGCCGAAGAAAAGCTTCATCGCGCGTCAACCCCTTCGAAGTCGATCCAACGGTTGCCCCAATCCACCTTGATCACGCGCACCCGGATTTTGTCGCCCACGCGCCAGCTGCGGCGCCCGTCGCCCAGCACGCCCGTCGCTTCGTTGAAGTTCACGTAGCGCCGCGAAAGATGCGACACGTGCACCATGCCGCTCACGGCGAGCGCGGGCACGTCCACGAAAACGCCGAACGGCATGACCTTGCCGACGGTGGCGTCGAATTCGCCGCCATGCTCTTCGAGGAAACGGTATTTCTTCACTTCGTCGAGCATGCGCTCGGCGTCGTCCGCCGCCTCTTCGCGCGTGCTGCAGTGCTCGGCCGTCTTGTCCAGCCACGCCTGGGGCATCTTCGGATTGCCGCCCGACACGAACGCGGCGAGCTGCCGGTGGAGCGTCAGGTCCGGATAGCGGCGGATGGGACTCGTGAAGTGCGCGTAATACGCCTTCGCGAGGCCGAAGTGGCCGATCTTGCGCGCGTCGTAGCAGGCGCGCTTCATCGAACGGAGCACCATCACCGCGAGCGTGCCCGCGAGCGGGTGCGTCTTGATGGACGCCAAAAAGCGCGACATGTTCCTGCCGTGCGACAGGTCGCCGCATTTGACGCCGAGCGCGCCGAGGTTCGCGCGGAGCTCGTCGAGCTTTTCGGGATCGGGCGTCTCGTGGAGACGCGCGAGGATGCGCACGCCGCGCGTCCAGAGTTCCTTGGCCACGGCTTCGTTCGCCGCCACCATGCACTCCTCCACCATCTGGTGCGATTCGTCGTTCACGCGCAGCGCGAGGCCGGTCATCTCGCCTTCGTCGTCCAGCAGGATCTCCGTCTCGGGCACGTCAAGGTCGAGCGCGCCTTCGGCGAAACGGTTCGCGCGCAGCTGCTGCGCGAGCCGGCCCACGTCGCGGACGACGCACGCGGTTTTGCGGTCCAGATTGCCGCCGCCGGACAGCACGGCCATCACCTGTTCGTAGGTGAACCGCGCCTTGGACCGGATGATCGATTTCGCGAATCTGCGGGCGATCATGTGGCCCTGCTTGTCGAACGTGAGAAACGCCGAAAACGCCAGACGGTCCTCGTTCGGCACGAGCGAGCACACGCCGTTGCAGAGCTCTTCGGGCAGCATCGGCACCACGCGATGCTGGAGGTACACGCTGGTGGAGCGCTTGTACGCTTCGTTGTCCAGCGGCGAACCGGGCGTGACGAAATGCGACACGTCGGCGATGTGAACGCCCAACACGCGGTTGCCCTTGCGGTCGATCTCGAGCGAGAGCGCGTCGTCGAAGTCCTTGGCCGTGACCGGGTCGCAGGTGAAGATGAATTTCTTGCGCAGGTCGAGGCGCTCACCCGGCTGCTGCATCTTGGCGGCGGCCTTTTTCGCGGCGGTCTTGACATTGGCCGGGAATTTGGACGGCAGTTCGTAGGCCTTCATCACGGCCAACACGTCTTCCTTCGCCGTGCGGCCCTTCACAAGCGCCTTCTTCTCCTTGCGCGCGGCCGGCGGTTCGTCGTTGCGCGCGTCGCGGCGGCGTTCGGATGAAAATTCGGCCGACCGCTTCTCGAACGGCTTCTTGCCGCCCCACGAACGCTTGCCGTGCGGTGAATGCTGGAATGAATGGTGATGTCTCATGGCCATAGTGCGCCTCTCGTTTAACGGTGCCATTATAACACACGATCCAATCGTGTGCAAATTTGACACAGACGGGATTGAAATGCCGGCAGCGGCGCCTTGATTTTACAACGCGCCCAGCTCAACGAGGCGACTGCGCACCAGCTCCCGGTCCGCCGCGTTGAACGGCTCGCGCGGCGCAGCGAGGACATCCGAACAGACGCCCATCAGCGACAGCGCGCATTTGACGCCTTTCACAAAGCTCGAGTTGTGGTGGCCGATGCCGTAGATGAGCGAAGACACGCGCATGACGCGCTCCTGCAGCGCGCGCACGCGGTCCACATCCTTGGCGACGGCCGCGTCGTAGAGGTCGACGAACATCTTCGGGAAAAGGTTCGCCCCGCCGGCGACGCCGCCGTCCGCGCCCATCAGAACGGCCTCGCCCATCGCCTCCTCGGGACCCATCAGGATCGCGAAATCGTCCCGGTTGCGCAGCTGGTAGCGGCAGGCGTTGAAGTAGCCGATGTTCCCCGAGGAATCCTTCAGTCCGACGATGTTGGGGTGCTTGGCCAATTCAATGACCGTGGGCACGGAAATCATCACCTTCACCTGGGATGGCATGTTGTAGAGGTAAAGCGGCAGCGGCACCCGGTCGGCGAGGCGCGTGTAGTAGTCGATCAGCTCGGGCTGTCCCGCCGCGAAGTAGTAGGGCGGCGCGGCGACCAGACCGGCAGCGCCGCATTCCTGCGCGCAGGCGGCCATCTTCAGCGACTCGGTGAAGACGGTGTCGGTGACGCCCACGAGAATCGGCACGCGCCCGGCGACCAATTGGCTCGTGCGGCGCACGAGTTCGCGCCGCAGTTCGTACGGCAAGTCGGGCGCTTCGCCGGTCGTTCCCAGCAGAAACAAACCGTGCACGCCGCCGGCGAGAATGTGTTCCACGAGCCGCTCAAGCCCCGGCACGTCGAGATGGTCGTTGTCCAGCAAAGGCGTCACCATCGGAGGCACGACACCGCGAATTCTTTTCACGTCAGTTCTCCCAATCTCTTTCAACCATTTGGAAAAATTCCCGTCCGAACGCAATGAAGCGTCACTTCTTCTTGCCGGCGGCCTTGACGGCTTCGAGCGTCTCCGGTTTGCAGAGCTTCGCCAGTTCCGCGAACATCGACCGGTACTGCGCGCGGTGCCAGTACTCCCAGCCATCGATCATGCCGTTGGTGATCTCGCCGGAAAGAAGGTACGCCTCGTCATATTGCGCCATCGCGATGCACGTGCGCACGTACGGCTCGGCGATCGCGTACCACCACTGCGTCGTTGCGCGGTCCTTGCCCTTGTAGTCCGCCACGGCATGCCGATGGAAGAGTTCGTACGCCCTTTCGTAGTCCTCGTCGTAATACGCGCTCGCCGCGAGATAGCCCGTTTCCTTCACATCCCACTGCTCCCGCAGCATGGGCAGACGCTGCGCCAGCGCCACGGACGTTTCGCGCACGTCCGCCGTGTTGAGCGCGGCGTAGTTGATCGACATCAGCTCGAGCAGACGCTTCATGAGCAGCGGACGGCTCGCCTCGTCGTCCGGCACGAGCGCGACCAGTTCCTTCTGCGCGGCGACGGCCTTCGCGTACGCGACGGGATCGGCGTGGCTCACCGTGAACACGCCGTTGAACCGCTTCGGCGTTTCGCCGATCCAGTTTCGCGGAAACGCGGAACGCTCGAGGGCGACGAGATTCTCCAGAAGCGCCGCCTTCCGGTCCGCCGCCAGACCGGGCGTCTTCAGCGCGCGTTCCAAAAGCGCTTCCTTGTCGGCAAAGGACGCCTTGTCCAGCAGTTTCCAGAGCGCCGTGCCGCGCACGACGTCGTTCAGCGCCGGATCCTTGAGGACGGCGTCCGAAGAGGGAAACGCGTTGTGGAACAGGAGTCGCTTCGCGACGTCGGAGCCGGCGAGCGTGTCGGCCCGCGCGCGGAACGCGTCGCGATCCGCGCCGCCGAAGAGCGCCGCACGCGCGGCAAGCCGGCGGAACGGCGCCGCATCGCGGTCGCGCGCG
>DCIH01000120.1:0-4147 GCA_002317575.1 Verrucomicrobia bacterium UBA1731
ACAACCAGCACACGATCGCCGGTTCCGACCTCGTGTACGGCGTGAGCCAGCAGGAGAAGGGCGTCTCGCGCATCATTTCGATGAAACTCTCCGACATCGGCATCAAGGAAAAGGCATAAGCCATGGAACTCAAGGGTACGATCACGGCGATGCTCACGCCGTTCAACGCGGACGGTTCGGTCGACTACGGTTGTCTCAAGGCGTTCGTGGACTGGCAGTGCGAAAACGGCGTGGAGGGCATTTGCGCCGTCGGCACGAGCGGTGAGTCGCCGACCCTGTCCCACGAGGAGCACCACAAGGTCGTCGCGGAGACGATCACGTACGCGGCGGGCCGCGTGAAGATCATCGCCGGCACCGGCGCGAACGCCACGCGCGAGGCCGTTTCGCTCACGCAGGCCGCGATCGACGCGGGCGGCGCGGACGCGACCTTGCAGGTGACGCCCTACTACAACAAGCCGAATCCCGAGGGCCTCTACCGCCACTTCATGACGGTGGCCGACCTGGGCCTGCCCGTGGTGCTCTACAACGTGCCCGGGCGCAGCGGCAAGGAGATTCCGCTCGAGGTCGTGGAGCGTCTCGCGAAGCATCCGAACGTGGTGGCCATCAAGGAGGCGGCCGGCAGTGTGGACCGCGTGAGCGCGATCAAGCGCATGCTGCCCGATTTCACGGTCCTTTCCGGCGACGATTCGCTGACGCTGCCGATGATTTCCGTGGGTGCGTCGGGCGTCATTTCCGTGGCGTCGAATGTGATTCCCCGCGAGATGAGCGACTTCGTGCGCACCGCGCTCGCGGGCGATTTGGCGAATGCGCGCGCGCAGCACCTGAAGTACTATCCGCTGTTCCGGGATCTCTTCATCGACACGAACCCCATCATGGCCAAGGAAGCGCTCGCGCTCATGGGCAAGATGGAACGCGTGTTCCGTCTGCCGCTGTGCGAAACGACGGACGCGAAGCGCGAACAGCTCAAGAAGACGCTCGCCGAAATCGGCGTCCTCTGAGCGCGCGGTACCCGCGCAAGTCGCTTTTTCGGTTGTTTTGGCATTGTCATCTAGGATGTAAAACATGTTGCTTGCTGCACTTTTCGCGGGGATTTTCATCAATTCGGACGCGTGGAACTTCTGGTTCGCCGAACCGCTCGGGGACATGGACCGCGCGGGCATCGTCCAGGCCATGAAGAACGATGTCGACTGCTACGCCCAGCCCGGCGTCGAGGCCGTGTTCTACAACATGAACTTCCAGCGGTCGTTCTACGACACGAAAGTGGGCACCATCTACACGAAGGACCTTTCGCTCGATTCCGACGGCACGCTCGTGATGCGCGGCAAGCGTCTCGACGCCGAGACGAGCAACGGCTACAAGGGCATGTACCTCAATTTCAAGCGCGTGCACGAAGTGGCGCCCGACCTGATGAAGATCCGCTACGCCTACTGCAAGGAGAAGAAGCTCCAGATGTGGCACTCGCTCAGGATGGACGACGTGCACTGGACGCCCATCCAGACGGATTTCCGTCCGCAGCACGGCGACCTGTGGCTCGACCGCAAGGACCTCGTCCGCGCCTGGTACCGCCACGCGTGGCGCGGCGACTGGCACGACAACGCGCTCGACTACGGCCAGAAGGAGGTCTACGACTACCACCTCGCGATGGCGCGCGAGCTGATGATGGATTGGGAGTCCGACGGCATCGAGCTCGACTTCCTGCGGAGCGTGCCGATCTTCAAGCCCGGCTTCGACGAGCAGAACGCGGCCACGCTCACGCGCTTCATGCGTGATGTCCGCAAGGTGTGCAACGAGGCCGCGAAGAAGTGGGGCCACCCGATGCGCATCGCGGTGCGCGTCCCCGGCCGCGTGCGCGACGCGATGGGCGTGGGGATGGATGTGCCGGCGTGGGCAAAGGAGAAGCTGATCGATGTGCTGATCCCCTCGTGCAACAACACCTGCACCGAGCAGGACTACGACGTCGCGATCTGGCGTCTCCTCGCGCCGAAGCCCGTGGTGCTCGCGCCGTGCATCGACTGCAACGCCACCGCGGGCGGCCGTTCGCTGTTCTACACGGACGAGTCGGACGCCGGTTTCGCGTCCAACTTCTACCAGCAGGGCGCGGACACGATGTACTTCTACAACCACTTCCCGAACCAGGAGAAGCAGCGGCCCTACTTGCGCCAGATCTTCACGCGCAGCGCGGACCGCAAGGCGTGCGCCGCGCACAACCGCCGCCATGTGGTGACGCGCCACGACCCCGTCGGCGAAGGCAAGTACTGGGAGCCGTGCTTCCCGGACACGATCTGGCCGAACTGCTGCAACGGGTCCGTGAAGGTCAACTGCGGCGAAGCCGTGAAAGGCCGCAAGGCGTGGGTGATCGTGGGCACGAAGAAGCCGCTGGACGTGGACGTGTACGTAAACACGATGAAGTGCCGGATCGTCTCCACGAACGACGTCGCGCTGCCCGAACTGCCGCAGGACAAGAAGAACCCCTACAGCTACCTGCAGGCGGAAATTCCCGACGGCGCGTTGCACGACGGCTGGAACGCTGTGGAATTCTTCAACCACGCGGACTGGACGATCATGGCGACCGACTTCGTCTGGACGGAAATCCGCATCGGCGCCGTCTCCGAGAAGATGCCGCAGTTCTACACGCTCGCCGGCGAGGCGTCGCACAAGGACGGCCTCTACGCGAAAGGCGAGGATGTGTCGTTCACGTTCACGGGCGCGTTCAACGTGAAGCCCGCGGATGGCGCGCTCGTGCGCCTGGGCATCCAGGAGCCGGGCCGCGTGGGCGTCCGGGTCGAGCAGGTGCGGCTCGGGCCGGACGGCAAATGCACGATCACGATTCCCGCGCCGAAGCTTCCCGGCTGGGTCACGGTGGACGCGATGATCGAAACCGTCCCGGACGCGCTCGGCAACGTCCGTTCCGGCGCGCGCGCCACGGTGGGCGCGATGTGCGGCAAGGACGATGTCAAGGCCGCGCTGCCGCCGCCGGACGACTTCAAGAGCTTCTGGGACGCCGAGATCAAGAAGCTCGAGGCCGTCCCGATGAAGGTGATGCGCAAGGAACAGCAGCTGGACGACAAGGCCTCGCAGGGCGGCAAAGTGCGCGAGTGGGAAGTCTTCGTCGACTGCGCGGGTCCCCGTCCCGCCACGGGCTTCATCTCGATGCCCAAGGACGCGAAGCCGAAGTCCCTGCCGATCATCGCGATGTTCCAGGGCGCGTCCGGCATTTCCGCGTGGCGCAGTTCGTGGTACGGCGATGTGGCGATCAGCGTGAGCGCGAGCAAGTTCGGTCTTCCGAATGTGATGACCTTCAAGGAATACCAGGACAAGGGCTACTACAAGGACCAGGTGGAGGGCTTCTCGCACAAGGGCGCGGAAAGCCGCGACGAGAGCTTCTTCAAGTGGATGATCCTGCGCGACTTGCGGCTTCTGCAGTACGCGAAGTCGCTCCCCGAATGGAACGGCAAGGTGGTGGTGGTGAACGGCGAATCCCTGGGCGGCGCGCAGGCGCTCGCCGTGGGCGCGCTCGATCCGGATGTGACGTTCGTCTGCGCGTGCGTGCCGGCGCTCTCGGACCACAACGGGCGTCTCGCGGGCCGCCGCAACGGCTGGCCGCAGCTGTGGCAATCCGACGCGAACGGGCAGCCCGCCACGGAACGCGACCGCAGGATTTCCGAGGCGTCCCGCTACGTGGACGTGGTGAACTTCTGCACGCTTCTGACGGCGAAGAAGGAAGTGTCCATCGGCACGGGCCTCATCGACGCGACATGTCCGCCCGAAGGCGTGTGGGCCGCGTACAACGCGATTCCCGCGGGCGTGACGAAGCACATCTGGCACAACCCCACGGCGGGGCACGGCGCGGGCAACGCCCACGGCGGCGCGCGCCTGCAGGAAATCATGGGCAAGTGAGCGGAAACGGAACCGTCTGAAATGGCCTGCAAAGGACTCAGTTTGCTCAGCGGCGGGTTGGATTCCCAGCTCGCGGTGTGCGTCCTGCGTGAAGCGGGCGCGGAGGTGGAGGGCGTCACGTTCGTGACGCCGTTCTTCGAGCCGGCGGCCGCGCGCAAGGCGGCGGCGGCGCTGGGGATCAAGCTCCACGAAATCGATTTCACGGCGGACGAACTCGCGCTCATCGAAAATCCGCCGCACGGCTTCGGCG
>DCIH01000120.1:4173-5704 GCA_002317575.1 Verrucomicrobia bacterium UBA1731
TGAATCCGTGCATCGACTGCCACGCCACGATGATCAAGCGCGCGGGCGAGCTGATGGCGTCGCTCGGTTACGATTTCGTCGCCACGGGCGAAGTGATGAACCAGCGTCCGATGAGCCAGAACAAGCAGTCCCTCGGCGTGGTGGAGAAGTGCTCGGGCCTCGCGGGGCGGCTGGTGCGTCCGCTCTCCGCGCAGCTGCTGCCGCCCACGCTCCCCGAAACGGAAGGCAAGCTCGACCGCGCGAAACTGCTGGCGCTGCAGGGCCGCCGGCGCGAGGAGCAGTTCGCGCTCGCGCAGAAGTTCGGCCTCGTGGACTATCCGTCCCCGGCGGGCGGCTGCAAGCTGACGGAGAAGGGCTTCGGCCGCCGACTCCGCGATCTGATGGAACACGAAGGGCTCAAGGACCGTCGGCTCGTGGACCTGCTGCTGATCGCGCGGCGTTTCCGTTTTCCGGACGGCACGGGCCTGGTGCTCGGCCGCGACGCGCGCGAGAACGACGCGATCCGCAAGCTCCGCCGCGACGGCGAGCTCCTGCTCGCGCCCGTTTCCGTGCCCGGGCCCACGGCGCTCGTCACCACGCAGGGTTCCGCCGAGACGCTCGCGCGGCTGCCCGCGCTGATCGCCGCCTGGAGCAAATACGACAAGTACGAGGGCGACGTCGTCGTGAAAACCGTTTCCGACGCGGGCGAGGCGCTCGCGCCCGTGCCGCGTCCCTATGACCGCGAACCGTTCCTCCAATACCAGATTTTCTGAAAAGGACAAGAAACCATGATGTTCACCAGCACCCGTTCCGTCACTTCCGAAAGTTCCCTCTACACGATCCTCCGCGGCCTCGCACCCGACGGCGGACTCTATGTGCCGCGCGCGCTGCCCGCGAAAGTCGCCTTGCCCGCGCCCACGCTGGCGGACTGCGAGCGCGCGGCCCTCGGCGCGATTTTCGACGACGTCCCCGCGTCCGTGCGCGACGCGGCGGTGGCGAACCTGCTCGCCAAGTTCCCGAAGGACGGGCCGATTCCGCTCGTGGACGCGGACGGTCTCAAGATCCTCGAGCTGTTCCATGGTCCGACGGGCGCGTTCAAGGACGTGGCGCTTTCCGTGCTGCCGGTGCTCATGTCCGCGGCGGCGGAAGGGAAGCGCGTCTTGATCCTCACGGCGACGTCGGGCGACACCGGTTCCGCCGCGATGGCGGGCTTTTCCGACGTGCCCGGCGTGGAAGTGGCGGTGTTCTTCCCGAACACGGGCACCTCGCGCATCCAGCGTCTGCAGATGACGACGCCGGCGGCGAAGAACGTGCACGGCATCGCGATCCGCGGCAATTTCGACGACGCGCAGGCCGCGGTGAAGCGCATCTTCTCCGATCCCGCGATCCGCGCGGAGGCGGAAGCGGCCGGCGTGACCTTGTCGTCCGCGAACTCGATCAACACGGGTCGTCTCGTTCCGCAGATCGCGTACTACCTGCTGGCTGCGTCCAAGCTCGGCGGCAAGACATTCGATGTGGTGGTGCCGAGCGGCAACTTCGGCAACATCCTCGC
>DCIH01000120.1:5710-17179 GCA_002317575.1 Verrucomicrobia bacterium UBA1731
CCTCGCGGCGTATTACGCGAAGCTGATCGGCGCGCCGATCCGGAAGTTCGTGTGCGCGTCGAACGTGAACGATGTGCTCGCGCGCTTCGTGGAGACGGGCGTTTACGATCCGGGCCCGAAGTTCACGGTCACGAATTCGCCGTCGATGGACATCCGCAAGAGCTCCAATGTGGAGCGCCTCTTGTGGCTCGTCAACGGCGGACTCGAAGATCCCGCGGCGGCGTGCGCGGCGACGAAGAAGCTGATGGACGATTTCGCGGCGACGGGCAAGTACGAGTTGGACGCGGCGGCGAAGGCGCGCTTCCAGGCGGACTTCGTGTCGGGCGTCGCGACGCCGGAGGAGACCGAGGCGGAAATGCGCCTCATGCGCGAACGTTGCGGCTATGTGCTCGATCCGCACACCGCGGTGGCGACGGCCGTCGCGCGCAAGCTCGGCTTCCCGAAGGACGGCGTGCCGTGCGTCGTCGCCGCGACGGCGACGCCGTACAAGTTCCCGGAAACGTGCGCCCGCGCGTTCGGCGGCGACGTCCTCGACAATCCGCCGCCCGCGTTCAAGGCGCTGGAAACGGCGCCCGTCACCCAGAATCTCGTGGTGGACGTCGACGGCATCGACGGCGCCGTCCGCGCGCTGTTCAAGTGACTCGCGCGGTCCCGAATCACAATCCACTGCTGATCGTGGCTGCGTGCGATCACACCCTGTCCATGCCAGGCGACGGCTGGCGTGATTGATTTCATGTGGAAATTGTGATAACATAACGCATGTTTTCAACAACAACAAAGGAGTAATCCAAATGGCTCACAAGATTGATTCCGCCAAGTGCGTGGCGTGCGGCTGCTGCAAGGATGCTTGCCCGGCCGAAGCCATCGCCGAGGGCTCGCCCGCCTACACCATCGATCCCGCCAAGTGCGTGGATTGCGGCGCCTGCGCGGCCACCTGCCCGAACGAAGCGATTGCCCCGGAGTGATCGACTTTCTCATAGAAAACCTGCTGCTTCTGCCGTTCCTTTTTCCGGCTTATCTGGTTCTGGAGTGGGTGGAAGCGCATGCGGGCGATGCGCTCGAGCGGAAGCTCGGGCGCGTCAGTCATCTAGGCCCCGTCTTCGGCGCGGCGGCCGGGGTGGTTCCCCAATGCGGCTTCTCGGCCGCGGCCGCTTCGCTGTACGCGGGCGGCGTGATCACGGCCGGCACCTTGGTGGCCGTGTTCCTTTCCACGTCGGACGAGCTCATTCCCGTTCTCCTTTCCGAGCGCGTCGCCCCCGCTTTTCTCGTGAAGCTCGTCGTGCTGAAGGTCGTCTTTGCGCTCGTCGCCGGTTTTCTCGTGAACGGTTTCCTCTTCGCCATCGGGCGGCGCGGCCCCTCGCCGCACGTGGGCGAACTGTGCGCGCACAGCCGTTGCGGCTGCGAAGAACGCCACGGCATTCTCGTGCCGGCGTTGATCCACACCGCCGAGATCTTCGTTTTCCTGTTGGCCGTTTCGGGCGCGGTCGAGCTGGCGCTCCATTACTGCGGCGGCGAAGAGGCCCTGAAGGGGTTCGTCCTCAACAAGCCGATCGTCGGCGAACTGCTGGCGGGCGTCGTGGGACTCATCCCGAACTGCGCGGCCTCCGCGGCTTGCGCGGAAGTGTATGCGGCGGGCGGCATGAGTGCGGGCGCGCTCGTTTCCTCGTCGCTCACGGGCGGCGGCGTGGGGCTTCTCGTCCTTTTCCGCACGCACCGCCATTGGGGGCAGAACCTCGGGATTCTGGCCACCGTCTATGTGTTCGGCGTGTTCTTCGGCTGGCTTTCGGGCTTCGTGCTGGCGTGAGTTTGGCGTTGAAAGTTGGGTGGTGATGGGCAATGGCGGATTTTCCGGTTGAGAAGGTGATCCCCGCGCTGGCCGATTCCCTGTCCCGCAACCGCAGCGTCGTGTTGAAGGCGCCGCCCGGAAGCGGCAAGACGACGTGCGTGCCGCCCGCCTTGCTGGACGCGCCGTGGCTCGCCGGCAAAAAGATCCTCATGCTCGAACCGCGGCGTCTCGCCGCGCGTAGCGCCGCCAAGTACATTTCCCGAAAATTGGGTGACGCCGTGGGCGGCGTCGTGGGCTTTTCCGTCCGGCTGGAGCGCAAGGTGTCGTCGCGCACGCGCCTGGAAATCGTCACGGAAGGACTGCTCGTGCAGCGCCTTCTGTCCGATCCCGAACTCTCGGACGTGGGTCTCGTCATCTTCGACGAATTCCACGAGCGTTCTTTGCCGTGCGATCTCGGCTACGCGATGACGCTCGACGTCCGCCGCGCGCTGCGTCCCGACTTGCGCATGCTCGTGATGTCCGCGACATTGGACGCCGATCCCATCGCCGCGCATTTGGGCGATGCGGATGTCCATACCGCCGAGGCGCGCATGTTTCCCGTGGAAACGCGCCACCTGCAGATTTCGTCCACGGCGCCCGTTTTCGCGCAGATGGCGGGCGCGGTGCGGCGGCTTCGTCCCGAAATGTCCGGCACGATTCTCTGCTTCCTGCCGGGCGAAGGCGAGATCCGGCGCTGCCAGGAGGAACTGCGCGATCTGCGGGATGTGTACCCGCTCTTCGGCGCGATGGACAAGGACGAGCAGGACGACGCGATTGCGGATAACGGCCGCGCGAAGGTGATCCTGGCGACCTCGATCGCGGAGACATCGCTCACGATTCCCGGCGTCACGGCGGTGATCGATTCCGGCCTCATGCGCGTGAGCCGTTTTTCGCCGAGTTCCGGCATGAGCCGATTGGAGACGCTGCGTCTCACGCGCGACCGCGCGGATCAGCGCCGCGGCCGCGCCGGCCGTTTGGGGCCGGGCTTGTGTCTGCGGCTCTGGACCGAGGTGGAAGACCGTCTGCTGTTGCCGTCCATGAAACCGGAAATTCTCGAGACGGATCTCGCAGGCGTCGTTCTTTCCGCCGCGAGCTGGGGCACGGTCCGGCGCGACGGTCTCCCGTGGCTCACGCCGCCGCCCGCCGGCACCTGGGATGGCGCGGTGTCGCTTCTCAAGCAGCTCGGCGCGCTCGACGCGGACGGCCGGCTCACGGAGCGCGGACGCTCGATGGCGCGTTTCCCGGCGCATCCGCGTTTGGCGAACATGATGCTTGCGGATCCCGCGGCGGCGAAATGGGCGGCGATTCTCGAAGAGGGCGCGCGCTTGCGCGAAACGGATCTGACGCAGGTGCGGCCGACGCCGCGCATGCGCGAGCTTGCGCGCCGCTGGGGGGTGCGTCCGGACGACAACCCCGATCCCGCGCTCTTGGCGTACGCGTTTCCGGACCGCATCGCCAAGAACCGCGGCAACGGTTCCTTCACGATGACATCGGGACGCGGCGCGTTTCTGGAGCGCACGGATCCGCTCGCGGCGTGCGAGTATCTCGTGCTGTGCGAACTGGACGACCGCGGCGGCGACGCCAAGGTGCAGCTCGCCGCGCCGATTTCCGAGGGGCAGATCGAGGACATGTTCGCGGACGAGATCCGCGAGGACGCCGTCACGGAATGGGACCGCCGCGGCGAATGCGTGAAGACCGTGAAGCTCCGCCATCTAGGCAAGATGCCCATCCGCGCGGGCGGACAGTCCGAGCCGGATCCCGACGCCGTGCGCGAGGCGCTTTTCGCGGGCATCCGCCAGAAGGGTGTCGCAAACCTGCCGTGCTGGACGCGCGGGGCGCGGGCGCTGCAGGCGCGCATTTCGTTCCTGGCGCGGGTGGTGGGCGAACCGTGGCCGGATGTGTCCGACGACGCCATCGCGGCGCATCTGGAGACATGGGCGGCGGACCGCGTCTACGGCATGAGCCGCTGGGCGCATCTGGAAAAGCTGGATTTGTGCGGTGTTCTCGACGCGGCGCTCGGCGAAGCGGGGCTGGACCGCCGGACGCTCGACCGCCTCGCGCCGACGTCAATGCCGGTGCCGAGCGGTTCCGAAATGACCATCCACTACGACGAAACGGAGCCGTATGTGGAAGTGCGCCTGCAGGAGTGCTTCGGCTTGTACGAGACGCCCAAAGTCGCGGGCGGACGCGCGCCTGTGCTGATGAAGCTTTTGAGTCCGGCGCAACGGCCGGTGCAGATCACGAAGGATCTGGCGAATTTCTGGCGGGAAGGGTATCCGCTCGTGAGAAAGGATCTTCGGGGCCGCTATCCGAAGCATTACTGGCCCGAAGATCCGTTCACGGCGGTCGCCACGCGCCGCGTGCGGCCGCGGTGATCGCCGCCCGGGGACTTTTTCAATCATGGGAATAAACATGTCATGAATGCCATTGCCTTCCGTTTGTGCGCCGCGGTCGGCGCGGTGTTGGTGTTGACGGCGGGGCGCGCCCTTGCCGAGCCCGCAGAGGATTTGACGCGTTCGCGGTGGATCGTGGCGCCGGGCGGCCTGGCGATCGCGTGGCCGGTTTCGGACGACGTCCGTCTGCCGCATCGGGACTGGATGGAGATGAGCGGGCGCAAGGTGTCGCTTCTCTTCGATTACGCGGTTTCGGAGAAGCGGACGTTGACACTGGCGCGGCGTGTCGTGTGGCCGTGCGTGCGGACGCAGCCGAACAATACGCATGCGTCGATGAGTTTCGCGTTTTCGACCGACGGAATTCCGCGCCTGACGGTCGACGGGGCCGTTGTGGACGAGACGGTCGAGAGGATTTCCTTCGACGGCGTGTGGGTCTCGGACGGCGCGACGCCGTCGGGACTTCGCGTCCAGCGCCGCGTCTTCCCGTCCGCAACGGCGCCGGCCGCCTTCGAGCGGTGGCGGGTGACGAACGGCGGAAAGGATCCCGTGACGATCGGTGTCACGAAGCCGGAGGCGTCGTGGTTCCGCCTGGGCTGTACCGGGCGTTTCGTCGTCTCGGCCGCGGTGGATTCGTCCGAAGTGACGGTGCTGGCGCCCGGGAAGACGCTCGAGCGGACGCTGGCGTTTGCGATTCGCCGCGCGGACGAGAAGCCGGCGGCGTTCGACGCCGCGGCGGAAGAGGCCCGCCGCCGCGCGCGGGTCGCCGAAATCGCCGATGCCGTCCGGCTGGAGACGGACGATCCGATGCTGGACGCGACGTTCCGCTTCGCGAAGATCCGGGCGGGCGAGAGCATCTATGAGACGGCGGGCGGCGTGATGCATTCGCCGGGCGGCGGATCCTACTATGCGGGCACATGGTGCAACGACGAGGTCGAGTACGCGGGGCCGTGGTTCGCCTGCACGGGCGACGCGCTCGCGCTCGAGGCCTCGATGAACGCCTACCGCCAGTACCTGCCGTTCATGGCCGACGATTACGCGCCGATTCCCTCGAGCGTGATCGCCGAGGGACGCGACTACTGGAACGGCGCCGGCGACCGCGGCGACGCGGCGATGTGGGCGTACGGCGCGTCGCGGTTCGTTTTGGCGTCCGGACGCCGTGACTGGGCGGAGGAGCTCCGGCCCGGCATCCGCTGGACGCTCGAATACTGCCGCCGCCGGCTGACGGCCGACGGCGTCGTCGCGTCCGACAGCGACGAGATGGAAGGGCGGCTGCCGGCGGGAAAGGCCAATCTGCAGACGTCCGTCCTCTGCTACGACGCGTTGCTTCATGCGGCCGTCGTCGAACGGTCGTTCGGGAACGCGAAGACGGCTGCCGATTATGAAGCGCGGGCGTCGCGGCTCAGGGCGGCGATCGACCGCCACTTCGGCGCCGAACGGCACGGCTTCAGGACATATCGTTATTACGACGGATGCACGGTGCTCCGGTCGTGGATCGGAAGTCCGCTCTGCGTCGGCATCTTCGATCGGGCGGAGGGCACGGCCGAAGCGTTGCTCTCGCCCTACCTGCGCACGCGCAACGCGGGGCTCCTCTCCGCCGAGGGCGATCCGACCGGCATCACCTGGGACCGCAGCCAGCTCTACGCCTTCCGCGGCATCTTCGCGGCGGGACTCGCCGATCGCGCGTGGGACGATTTCATCGCCTATTCACGGGCGCGGCTCACGGGCGAACACGTGCCGTATCCGGTCGAGGCGTGGCCCGAGGGCGACATGCGCCATCTCTCGGCCGAAGGCGCGCTCTACTGCCGCGCCGTGACGGAAGGACTCTTCGGACTCGAGCCGACAGGGTTCGGCACGTTCCGCGCGAATGCCCGCCTGCCGAAGGCGTTGAAACGGATGGCCCTCCGGAACGTGCGCACCGTCCAAGGCGCGTTCGACGTCGAGGTGGACGGAAAAGGGGTTCGGATCAAGGCGAACCAAGATGCCGCACCATAAACAATCCGACGCCACCGCTAAGGGGTGGCGTCGGACCTTGTCATCCAAGCGTCAGTCGGTCGTCAGTCGCTTCAGCAACGGCAGTAAATCCGCGACGGACCTCGTGACCTGCGGTTGATTACTTGTTGCCGCCGCCGAACATCTTCGTGTCGAAGTTGAAGAACACGAAGAACGGCAGGAAGCCCTCCTTGTTGAAGCAGAGGAGGCCGAGCTGCAGGGCTGATTTCTCGGCGATGTTCACGAACGCGACCTGCGGACCGTTCTGGACCTTTTTCGCGTTGTTGTAGCCGAAGGCGACCTGGGCGCCGTTGTGCAGTTCCTGCATGCGGTTCCAGAGAATCGAAACCTGTGCGCCTTTCATCGTCTTGCATTCGCTGGCGATGCCCAGCTGGCAGCCCGTCAGATCCTTGTCGGTTTTGTCGTCGCCGACCCACCAGCTCCAGAAGCAACCGGCGTGCGCCGCGAAGCCGAGAGAAGCCACCAAGCCGAGCATGATCACTTTTTTCATTTTCTTTTCCTTTGCGTTTGTTTGCGAAAACGCCTTAAAGTATACCACGAAGACGAAAAAAGACGGCGCTCAAAATGAAAAAAACCGCATTGCATCGGCTCGCGCGAGGCCAAGACATGCCGCGCCGTTTTTGGTATACTCGCGACCATTCGTTTTCAATAACAAATTCGGAGGATGACATGGATACGTCTCGCAGGAACTTTCTCAAGGGCACGGCTTGGATGGGCGCCGCGGCATTGGCCGGCGGATGCTGCTCGAGCATGAAGCTTACGAACGGCGGCGCGATGCAGGGCTTCTGCTGCGACCCGCTCAAGAAGATCCGCGTGGGTGTCGTGGGCATCGGCCGCCGCGGCTGCTGGGCTTCCGAGCGCCTTTCGCAGGTGCCGGGCGTGTATGTGAAGGCGCTTGCGGATGTCGAACAGTTCCGTCTCAACGAGGGCGTGAAGGCCGTTCAGAAGAGCGGCAAGGACGCGCCGAAGACGTTCCTGGGCGCCGAGGCGTGGAAGCAGATCTGCGAAGGCGACGACGTGGATCTCGTCTACATCACCGCGCCGTGGGAACTCCACGTGCCCGTGGCCGTGTACGCGATGAAGCACGGCAAGCACTGCGCGATCGAAGTGCCGTGCGCGATGAGCGTGGACGAATGCTGGGAGCTCGTTGAGACGGCCGAAGCGACGAAGAAGCACTGCATCCCGCTCGAGAACTGCTGCTACGGCGACTCGGAGCTGCTGGCGCTCAACCTCTGCCGACAGGGCGTCCTCGGCGAACTCGTCCACGGCGAAGGCGCGTACATCCACGACCTCTGCGCGGAGAACTTCGCGGAAATCGAAGGGTCGCCGTTCTTCAAGAACTACCGCGGCACCTGGAACCGCTGGCGCCTGAAATGGAACGAGAAGCTGAATGGCAACCCGTATCCGACGCACGGGTTCGGTCCGATCTGCCAATACATGGGCATCAACCGCGGCGACAAGCTTGAGTATGTGGTGTCCGTCTCGTCCAAGCAGGCGCGCCTCACCGAATTCGCGATCGAGAACTTCGGCAAGGATTCGCCCGAGGCGAAGAAGGACTACGCGCTCGGCGATGTGAACACCTCGGTGTTCAAGACGTACCTCGGCCGCACCATCATGGTGCAGCACGACGTCTCGCTGCCGCGTCCCTACAACCGCATCAACCTCATCGCCGGCACGAAGGGCATCCTGCGCGACTACCCGTTGCGCGTGGCGCTCCTGCCCAATTCCCACGAGTGGATGGGCGAGGAGGAACTCAAGGCGCTGCAGGAGAAGTACCAGCATCCGCTGTACAAGACGGCCGGCGAAATCGCCAAGAAGGTCGGCGGCCACGGCGGCATGGACTTCATGATGGACCTCCGCTGGGCGTTCTGCCTGCAGAACGGCCTGCCGATGGACGGCGACGTGTACGACGCCGCCACCTGGAGCGTCCTCACGGGCCTCGCGGCCGCGTCCGTCAACAATGGCTCCAAGCCGATCCCCGTGCCGGACTTCACGCGCGGCAACTGGCGCAACGTCCAGCCGCTCGGCATCGTGGACATTGATCTCGCGAAGCTCGACTTCTCCGAGAGCAAGCTGCACGAGGTCGAAGGTCAGTTCAAGACCGTGCTATAAGGTCTCATGACCGCTTTGCGCGAGGTGAAGGAACAAATCAGTCGGTGAGCCGAAGCCATGCCTGATGGTTTTGGAAGGAACTGAAGCATGAAGACGTACATTTGCGGGCACCGCAATCCCGATGTCGATTCGATCACCAGCGCGTACGCGCTCGCGGACTTGCGCCGCCGCACCGGCATGGCCGATGTGGAGGCGATTTCCGCCGGCCGACTGCCGCCGCGCGCGAAGTGGGTGTTCGAACATTTCAACCTCACGCCGCCGCGCGTCAAGCGCGACGTGTACGTGCGCGTCCGGCATCTGGTGGACCACGCGGTTCCTGTGATCGACGCCGCCATGCCGATGGTGGACGCGCTCCGCAAACTCGAGGAAAGCGGGCAGTCGAGCCTGCCCGTCCGGGCGGCGGACGGTTCCTTCGCGGGCATGCTCTCGCCCGCGAAGCTCGTCAATTTCTTCCTCTCTCGCGGCGATCTCATGATTCCCGTGGGGCGCGCGCCGCTCCACCAGTGCGCCCAGGTGCTGAACGAAAACGATCCCGTGCACGACATCCGTCTTTCGGCCGTGCGCAACACGCACAACCACTTCCCGGTGGTGGACGAGAAGGGCAAGCTCCTGGGCACCGTGGTGAAGCGCGCGTTCGCGGAAGAACCGCCGTACCGCATCATCCTCGTGGATCACAACGAGACGGATCAGGGCATTCCCGGTCTGGACGAAGTGCCCGTGGTGGAGGTCGTGGACCACCACCGCATCGCGTTCGCCACGACGCGCGATCCGATCCGCTACACGGCGGATGTGGTGGGTTCGACCTGCACGCTCGTCGCGCGCATGTACCGCGCCGCGGGCGAGCGTCCGTCGCGCGAAATCGCGGGCGTGCTCATCGCGGGCATCGCGTCCGACACGCTCCTTTTCCAGTCGCCCACCACCACGGATGCGGACCGTTCCATGTGTTCGTGGCTTGAGAAGATCTGCGGCGAGACGGCCGAATCGCTCATGCAGGGCATGATGTCCATCACCTCGACACTGCAGTCGATGACGCCGGACCAGGCGATCGCGAGCGACGCCAAGACATACAACGAAGCGGGCCGCAAGTTCGTGCTGGCGCAGATCGAAGAGACGCAGATGCTGATTTTCCACCAGCACGCGTCCGAACTCGTCGAGGCAATGGACCGCAAGCTCCGCGCGGAAGCGCTCGACTTCATAGGGCTCATGGTCACGGATCCCGTGCGCGGCAATTCGGAGCTGCTCTTCCGCGGCGCGGAAGCGGTGCGTCGCGCGCTCCCGTTCCGCAAAGGCCCGCACGACGTGCTGCTCATGCCGGGCGTGCTCTCGCGCAAGAAACAGCTCCTGCCGGAGATTCTTTCGGCGCTCTGACGGACCGGGCGCCTTTTCTGGACAAAACGACAGCGAAAAGGAAATAGGACATGAAGAAGGTGACATTGGCATTGGCGGCCGTGGCGGCCGTTTCCGTGACGCATTCGTTCGGTGCCGTGAAGCTTGCGACGCCGTTTGCGGACGGCATGGTGCTGCAGCGCGGCATGGCGGTGCCCGTATGGGGAACGGCGGACGCGGGCGAAAAGGTGAAGGTCTCGTTCGCCGGCGCGAGCGTGGAAACCGTCGCCGACGCGAAGGGTGCCTGGCGCGTCGATTTGCCGGAGATGGCGGCGAGCAAGGAGCCGCGTACGCTCACGGCGAACGACCGGAAGATATCGGATGTGCTGGTGGGCGAAGTGTGGTTCTGCTCGGGCCAGTCCAACACGGAACTGCCGCTCGTGGGCGGCAATCCGCATTTCAGCGACCGCGTCGGTCGGCTCACGGCGCAGATGACGCACCGTCCTTATGTCCGCTATGTCTACGCCAGCAACTACAAATGGTCGCCCGAACCCAAGACGGCGGCGGCGTATCCCGTCGCGTGGAAGGCATTCACGCCCGAAAATCTGATGGCGAGTCCGAGCTTTTCGGCGATGGGCGTTTACTTCGCGCTTGAGCTTTATGCGGCGCTCGATGTGCCGGTCGGCATCGTGGGCAGCTATTGGGGCGGCACGAACATCGACGCCTGGACGCCGCGCTGCGGCTACGAGGGCAAGGCGGAACTCGCCGATACGGCGTCCTACGCCGTGCGTGCGCAGGCCGATTGGAAGGACGAATTTCGCAAGGGTCCGATCTCCGGTCCGCAGCAGCAGCCGACCGTCCTGTGGAACGAAATGGTGGCGCCGTGGTGTCCGATGGCGATGCGCGGCTTCATCTGGTACCAGGGGTGCCACAATTCGGGCGACGGCATGCGCTACTGCGCGAAGATGCACGCGTTGTACGACGGCTGGTCGAAGTCGTTCGAAAATCCCGCGCTCAAGCTCTATTTCGTCCAGCTCGCGCCGTTTTCCTGCAGTTGGTACAACGTGCAGCTCGCGCAGGCGAAGTTCGCCGCCGAGGAGAAGAACGCCGCGCTCGTGACGACGGTCGACATCGGCAATTCGACGGACGTGCATCCGTGGGAGAAGGGGACGATCGGCCGTCGCCTCGCCGCGCTTGCGATGAAGCACGACTACGGCTTCGACAAGATCGTCGCCGACGCGCCGACGCCCGTGTCCTGCACGGCCGACGGCAGCAACGCGGTGGTGCGTTGCGCCAATGCGGACGGCTGGTATGTCTACAATCCCGACTGGTCGGTGGACATTCCCTTCGAGCTTTGCGGCGCGGACGGCATGTGGGCGAAGGCCTCGCTTGTGAACGCGAACGGCGGCAAGACCGTTCCGCAGCAATGGGTCACGCGGGGTGAAGTTCAGGGCCAGGACCTGGTGCTGCGCTCCGCCGCCGTGGCGAAGCCGGTTAAGGTGCGTTATCTCTTCCAGAAGCCGTGGATCGGCAATGTGTTTTCGAAGCCCAGCGGTTTGCCGCTCGGGCCGTTTGAAATGGATGTCGCGCCGGCCGGCGCCGGGCGCTGAATGTCGTGCTGGCCTTCGTGTCTCGCGACGATATTCGTTGTTGCAAGCGCGCGGCCGGCGTGGTATCATGAACTCCAATCGTGCGTCATGGCGCACGCATCCAAAAACACTCATATGGAGAACGAGGAATGAAGGCGAGCAGAAGAGGGTTCATCAAGGGCGCCGCGGGCGTTGCGGCGTTGGCCGGTTTCGG
>DCIH01000120.1:17250-19361 GCA_002317575.1 Verrucomicrobia bacterium UBA1731
AAGGGCTTTTCCGACTGGATGCCGATGGTCAAGTCCGGTCTCGCGGAACTCGTCGCGATCTGCGACGCCGATTCCGACGTGATGGGCACCATCGCGCAGAACGACGAATTCAAGGCCCTGGGCGTCGACATCTCCAAGATCCCGTTCTACTCCGACTACCGCAAGCTGCTGGACGACGCGAAGAAGCTCGACATCCAGGCGATGACGATCTCCACGCCCGACCACGTGCACGCTCCCGTCGCGATTGGTGCGATGAAGCAGGGTATCCACGTGTATGTGCAGAAGCCCCTCGTCCGCACGCTGTGGGAACTCGACTACTTCAACAAGACCGCCCGTGAAAACGGCGTGATCACGCAGATGGGCAACCAGGGTTCCTCGCTCGACTCCATGCGCCGCTGCACGGAAGTCATTCAGAGCGGTATCCTCGGTGACGTCACGGAGGTCCACGTGTGGACGAACCGTCCCGTGTGGCCGCAGGGCAAGGCCGTCTGTGACTGGGTCAAGAGCCATCCGAACGGCGACGGCACCACCCGCAAGACGCTTAACTGGGATGCGTGGCTCGCCACGGCGCAGAACCGTCCGTTCCTCGGCGAGTACGGCAAGGACGTGAAGGCGTACGATCCGTGGAAGCTCGGCCGCAACGTCTACCACCGCTTCACCTGGCGCGGTTTCTTCGACTTCGGCGCCGGCGCGTTCGGCGACATGGCCTGCCACACGATGAACCTCGCGTTCCGCGGTCTCGAACTCGGCACGGTGACGGACGCCGAGTGCGTCAAGATCGAAGAGAAGAACGACATCGCGTATCCCACGAAGTCCGTCGTCAGGATGACATACGCGGCGCGCGACTCGAAGGTCCGCAAGGGCGCCAAGCTCCCGGCCGTGACGCTCTTCTGGTACGACGGTTTCGACGAAAAGAACCCGGGCAAGAGCGGCAACAAGCCGACGGCCTCCGTGATGCCCAATGTCGTCTCGTCGTTCGGCGCAGTGCCCGACACCGGCTGCTACATCCGCGGCACGAAGGGCGAGGTCCTCATGCAGGACGACTACGGCGCCAAGTGCGCGCTCAAGCTCGGCGCGGACAAAAAGTTCGTCGACATCTTCGACCACGAGGCGGCCAAGGCCGTCGCGCGCACGATTCCGTACTGCGCGGGCTCGTCCGCCGTCGCCGGCAAGTCCACGGTGGAGATGAAGGGCTTCGCCGAGGGCCACTACCTCGAATTCCTGCGCGCCATCCGCGGCGAAGGCGAGGTCTACGCCCAGACGCACTCCCGCTGCTTCGCCGACATCGAATACTCCATTCCGCAGATGGAGGGCATCCTCGTCGGCTGCATCGCGCAGCGCGTGCCCGGCAAGCTCGCCTGGAACTGCAAGACGCAGAAGTTCCTCGGCAACGACGCCGCGAACGCGCTCGTCAAGCCCTACATCCGCGAAGGCTGGGGCTTCTAAGACGTCCGCGCCGCGCGTGCGGCGCGATAACGTGAAATGCGCGCGCCGGGATTGCAAAATCTCGGCGCGCGTGTATACTATCACGCCATCGTTTTTACAAGGATCCCCTACGAAAATGGCAGACTGCTCATCCATCCGCAAATTCGCCACGGCGGCGGACTACACGAAAAATTTCATTGTCCAATCCGAAATCGACAAGTATCTTCCCGGCGGCAGACACTTCATCGACGACGCGCTGATCAACCGGCTCATCGCGGCCACGGACGGTAAGCCGGCGGATCCCGTCCGCGTGCGCGAAATCATCGCCAGGAGCGAGTCCACCTGCGAAACGCTCAAGCCCGAAGAAGTCGCGGTGCTGATGCAGGTCACGGATCCCGAACTCTTCGCCGAGATGCGCGCGGCGGCGGCCCGCATCAAGAAGAAGGTCTACGACAACCGCATCGTCGTGTTCGCGCCGCTCTACATGTCGAACCTGTGCGTGAACGGTTGTCGGTACTGCGGCTTCCGCGAAGGAAACGAGTTGCAGAAACGCCGCGTGCTGACGATGGACGAACTGAAGCAGGAGATTGATGTCCTTGCCGGCCGCATCGGCCACAAGCGCCTGATCGCCGTGTACGGCGAGCATCCCACGACGTCCACGGAATACATCGCCGAGACGATCGAGA
>DCIH01000120.1:19427-19774 GCA_002317575.1 Verrucomicrobia bacterium UBA1731
GCATCCGCCGCGTGAACGTGAACGCGGCGCCGCTGCCCGTGGCCGATCTGAAAGTGCTCCGCTCGGTGGGCATCGGTACGTTCCAGGTGTTTCAGGAAACATACAACCGCAAACTCTACGAAGAGATGCATCCGGCGTGGAGCGTGAAGGGCAACTACGACTGGCGCACCACATGCTTCCACCGCTGCATGGAGGCCGGTGTGGACGATGTGGGGCTCGGCGTTTTGTACGGCTTGTGCGACTGGCGTTACGAGCTGCTCGCGACGGTCATGCACGCGCGCGATCTCGAGAAGTGGTTCAACATCGGTCCGCACACGCTGTCCTTTCCGCGCCTCGAGCCGGCGAGC
>DCIH01000120.1:19873-20030 GCA_002317575.1 Verrucomicrobia bacterium UBA1731
ATCATCATCACGGCGCGCGAGAGTCCCGAGAGCCGCAACCGTCTCATCGGCGGCGGCATGACGCAGCTTGACTGCTCGTCGAACATCGCCATCAAGGGCTACTCCGATTTCGAGAACGAAGCACATCAGGAAAAGGAGCGCCAGCAGTTCATGCTCG
>DCIH01000120.1:20135-21585 GCA_002317575.1 Verrucomicrobia bacterium UBA1731
CGGGCGGCTGCATCATGGACGCGCTGAAGACCGGCCGCGAGGGCAAGTTCTGTAAGATCAACGCGGTTCTCACGTTCCGCGAGTGGCTGGACGATTTCGCGAGCGACGACACGCGCAGGATCGGCGACACGCTCATCGAGAAGGAGCTGGCCGAAATCAAGGAATGGCTTCCGAAGTTCTATCCCACGGTGCTGAAGCAGTACGAAGCGACATGTCGCGGCGAACGGGACCTGTTCTTCTGATTCCATGCGGACTCTGGCGTTCGGTTTGTGCGCCTTTCTGGCGGCGCGCGTCAAACTGGCGAAAACCGCGTACTGAAGGCGAATTCACATTGCGGAACATGTGGCCGGAGAATTTGCTTTTTGCGTTGAGGCGTGGTATAATCTCCATTCAATCATGAGCAATAACCGCACACATGCGTTGAACGCCATCGCCGCGCGTCTTTCCGAGGCGCCGGGCGTCGAGGCGATTTCGGCGGACGTGCTCAAACATTACGGCGAAGACGTCTTTTCCGAGAAGGAAATCCGCAAGTACCTGCCCAAGAAGAGTGCGGACAAACTGTTGGCCACGATCAAGGACGGCCGGGCACTCGACCCCTCCATCGCCGAGGATGTCGCGCGCGCCATGAAGACGTGGGCGCTCGAGAAGGGCGCCACGCATTTCACCCATTGGTTCCAGCCGCTCACCGGCGGCACCGCGGAAAAGCACGACGCGTTCGTGTCGCCCACGGGGCCGGCCACCGCGGTTCTCGAATTCTCCGGCGCCAACCTGACCGGCGGCGAAGCGGACGCGAGTTCCTTCCCCTCGGGCGGCTTGCGCTCCACCTTCGAAGCGCGCGGCTACACGGCGTGGGATCCCACGTCGCCGGCGTTCATCAAGCGCCACGCCAACGGCGCGACGCTGTGCATCCCCACGGCGTTCTGCTCCTTCACGGGCGAAGCGCTCGACGCGAAGACGCCGCTTCTGCGGTCCACGCACGCGCTTTCGCGCGCGGTGGAGCGTCTGATGAAGCTCTTCGGCCAGCCCAAGGCGCACGTGTCCGTGACGCTCGGCGCCGAGCAGGAATACTTTCTGATCGACCGCGGCTTTTTCCTCCAGCGTCCCGATCTGTTGCAGACGGGCCGCACCGTGTTCGGTTCGTCGCCGGCGAAGCACCAGCAGCTGGACGACCACTACTACGGCGCGATCCGGCCGCGCGTGCTGAAGTTCATGCACGAGGTGGAGCACCGTCTGTGGCGGCTTGGGATTCCCGCGAAGACGCGCCACAACGAAGTCGCGCCGGCGCAGTTCGAACTGGCGCCCGTGTTCGAGGACCTGAACCTCGCCGTGGACCACAACATGCTCATCATGGAGGTGTTGCGGCAGACGGCGGAGCGGCACGGTTTCGAATGCCTCCTGCACGAGAAACCGTTCGAAGGGGTCAATGGCAGCGGCAAGCACTGCAACTGGT
>DCIH01000120.1:21609-21972 GCA_002317575.1 Verrucomicrobia bacterium UBA1731
GGTCCATCGCCTACGGCGGCAAAAATCTGCTCAACCCCGGTAAGAACCCGAAGGACAATGCGATCTTCCTCACGGTGCTGTGTTCGATCATCCGCGCGGTGGATCTCCACGCGGACATCCTGCGCACCACCACGGCGGGGGCGGGCAACGACCACCGTCTGGGCGCGAACGAAGCGCCGCCTGCCGTCATCTCCATTTTCCTCGGCGACGAGCTTTCCGCGGCGCTGCACGAAATCGAGACGGGCGAAAGCGCGCGTCGCGCGGGGCGTCCGCAGCTCAAGATCGGCGTGGACGAATTGCCGCCGCTGCCGGCAGACACGACGGACCGCAACCGCACCTCGCCGTTCGCGTTCACGGGCAACA
>DCIH01000120.1:21992-32617 GCA_002317575.1 Verrucomicrobia bacterium UBA1731
ACAAGTTCGAGTTCCGCGCGCCCGGTTCCTCGCAAAGCTGCGCGATGAACCAGATGGTGCTCAACACCATCGTCGCGGAATCGCTGGACGCGGTGAGCGACGCGCTCGGGCAGGGTGAGGGTCCGTTCAACGCGCGCCTGCAGAAGCTGCTGCAGAAGCTCATCAAGAAGCACAAGCGTGTGCTCTTCTCGGGCGACGGCTATTCCGCGGAATGGAAGGCCGAGGCGGCGAAGCGCGGATTGCCAAACCTGCCGGACACGATGGCCGCGATCGCGCCGCTGAAGGACAAGAAGAATCAGTCGATTTTCGAGAAGTACGGGGTGTTGACGGCGGGCGAGATGGATTCCCGCTGGGAGATCGCGCAGGAGGTGTACCACCGCCGCATCCGCATCGAAGGATCGGTGGCGCTCGAGATCGCGCGCTCCATGATCCGTCCCGTGGTGGCCGACGAGTTTTCCAAACTCGGCACGGCGATTTCACTCGCGAAGCGGGACGGCATCCGCGTGGGATTGAAGGGACTGGATGCGCTCTCGCGCAAGCTGGGCGCGGCGCTCGACGACCTGCACATAAAATGCGAGCGTCTGGAGCGCGCGCTCGCGCATGGTCTTCACGAGGACGTCATCGCGTGTTCGGGCGACTTGCGCAAGACGGTCGACGCGCTGGAGCAGCTGGTGGATGACGCGCGCTGGCCGCTTCCGAAGTACCGCGAGATGCTGTTCGTTTACTGACGGAGAAGGAGAAGACATGGTTACTGCTATCGTTGTCGCAGCCGGCAAATCCGAGCGCATGGGCGCCGGAACGGACAAGGCGTTCCTGTCGTTGGGACAGAAGCCGGTGCTGGCGTGGAGCCTGCTGGCGTTCGAGCGTTCGCCCGATGTCGACGGCATCGTTCTCGTGGTGCGCAAGGACCAGCTTACGGCGGCCAAGGCGGTCGGCAAGATGTTCGGCATTTCCAAGCTCAAGAAGGTCGTCGCCGGCGGCGCGCGCCGCCAGGATTCCGTGCAGAACGGCCTCAAGGAAGTCGATTCCGACACGCGCGTCGTGCTCGTGCACGATGGCGCGCGCCCCTGTGTGACGTCCGAGCTGGTGAGCGAGGTCGCGAAGCTCGTGAAGCGCCACGGCGCGGTGGTGGCCGGCCGCCGCATCTACGACACGGTGAAGGTCGTGGGCAAGAATCTTCAGGTGGAATCCACGGCCGACCGCGCCAAGTTGTGGGCGGTTCAAACGCCCCAGGGGTTCAACGTGCGGCTGCTCCAACGCGCGTATGCGGAAGTGGAGAAGCAGAAAATCGAAGTCACCGACGACGCGCAGGCGGTGGAACTCTTGGGCGAGCCCGTGCGCATTTGCGAATGGCCGGCCGTGAACATCAAAATCACGACTCCCGGCGATCTTCAGGTGGCGGCGGCGGCGCTGAAATTGTAACATGGGACAGATTTACGCGATTCTCGGCGACATCCACGCCAACATCGACGCGCTGAAGGCCGTTCTGGAAGACGCCCGCGCGCGCGGCGCCACGCGGTTCGCCTGCGTGGGCGACATGGTGGGTTACAACGCCGCGCCGGCGGAATGCATTTCGATCGTCCGTGACGAACTGAAGTGCCCGGTGGTCTGCGGAAACCACGACCGCTACGTGTCGTCCAACATGTCCCTCACGGATTTCCATCCGGTGGCGGCGACGGTGGTGGAATGGACGCGCCAGCAGCTGGCTTCCGACGACCTCGACTGGCTCCGCGCGCTGCCGATGCAGAAGCCCGTGATGGGTTTCACGCTCGTGCATTCCACGCTCGACATGCCCGAACACTGGGGGTACGTGTTCGATTCGCTGCAGGCCTCCGCGCACTTCGTCTACCAGAAGACGCCGATCTGCTTCCACGGTCACACGCACGTGCCGATCGTCTACGAGGAGTGCGCTTTGGGCGCGCTGTGCCTGCCGCCGGAGAATTTCAAGATTCCGGTCGGCAAGAAGTTCTTCGTGAACGTCGGATCCGTCGGCCAGCCACGCGACGGGGATCCGCGCGCGAGCTACGTGCTCTTCGACACGGGCACGCGGGAACTCCGTTTCCGGCGCGTGGCGTACGACATCATCAAGGCCCAGGCGCGCATCCGCGCGGCCGGGCTGCCTGAGCGGTGCGCGGCCCGTCTGGTGACGGGAAGCTGATTATAGGTTATGGTTTTATGGGTGTTTGGGTTTTGGGTTTTGGGTTGTTTGGGTTGGTGGGGAAACGACTCAAACACGCAATAACGCAATAACCCATAACTGGGTGTTTGGGTTTTTGAGTTGCAAGGTCAGTAAGGGAGGAGACGGTCGTGGATTTTTCGAGAAGAGGGTTTATGGGGGCGGCGCTTTTCGCGGCGGCGGGTTGTGCTTCGGCGGCGGGCAAGAGCGGCCGCGAGCAGGGCATCGCCGGTTTTGACGAAACGAACGCCGGCAAGCTTCAGCAGAAGGCCTGGGAACCGTTTTCCGACAAGAAGGTCCGCGTCGGCATCGCCGGGCACGGCCTCTGCCAGTTCGGCTGCGAGTTCGGCTACGAGAACCATCCGAACGTGGAGGTCGTTGCCTGCACGGACCTCGATCCGCAGCGTTGCGACGACATGGCCAAGCGCCTCATCCGCCAGTCCAACGGACGTCTCAAGACGCTGAAGCAGTTCAAGAGCTGCGAAGAGATGATCAAGGAGATGCGCGGCAAGATGGATGCCGTGTACATCGCCACCGATCCGCCCAGCCACGCACGTCTCGCGATCCTCGCGATGAAGAACGGCATGCACGCCGTTTCGGCGGTGCCCGCGTTCTGGGGCGACATCGACGAGCATTATGCGCAGGAGCTGATCGACACGGTGAAGTCGACGGGCATGACCTACCAGATGAACGAGACGACGGCGTTCCGTCCGCAGACGTTCGCGATGCGCGCGCTGTACGAAGGCGGCGCGTTGGGCCAGCTCGTGTACGTTGAAGGCGAGTATTGGCACCACGGCACGCGTCCGATGGGCGGCTACAACGGCTGGCGCAACTTCACCGCGCCGCAGTGGTACTGCACGCACGGAAACGGCTTCTACAACGCCGTCACGCACGGCAGCTTCACGAAGTGCGCCTGTCTCGGCGTTCCCACGCACTACGAAGGCAAAAAGGCGTTCATCGGCAAGCAGGGCAACTACGGCAACGTCTTCGGCACGGAAGTCGCGCTGCTGCAGACGTCCGAAGGCGCGATGGCCCGCATGGGCCGGGGCGGCGACACGCCTGGCGGTTTGCAGGAGACGGGTCGTCTTCTCGGTACGCGCGGCCTCTATTACGATTCCTACAAGGGCGACGCGACGGCGGAAGAGCTCGCGAAGATCGTCTATGAGAAGCCGCCGTTGCCGCCGGGCGTTCCCGCGGGCGGGCATGGCGGCAGCCACGGTTATCTCACGGACGACTTCGTGCGCGCGATTCTTCTGGGCAAGAAGCCGGTGGTGGACGTGTACTGCGCCGTGAACATGACGATCCCGGGCCTTTACATGCACCGCAGCGCGCAGCGCGACGGCGAGTGGCTGAAGATTCCGCAGTTCTCCTGATCGTGTCTGGCGAGATCATCAAGACGAAAGGCGTGACCACGGCCGTCCGGCCGTGGTCTCGTACTAGTCACATGGTGACATGGCTCACGCCGGACCGCGGACCGGTGGCGACGCTCGTCAAAGGGGCGGTGCGCCCCAAGAGCGCGTTTTTGGGGCAATACGACCTCTTCTACACGTGCGACGTCCTGTATTACGCGCGTGCGTCGGGTGGACTCCACGCGCTGCGCGAAACGGCGATCGTCAATCCCCGCGAGCGGTTGCGCGGCGACTGGCGCGCGACATCGCTCGCGGCGTACGCGGCGGACCTCGTCGCCGCGCACGCGCCGCCGAATGGCGAAGCGGCCGCGTGGTATGCGTTTTTGGAGAAGACGCTCGACACGATTCAGGGAAATCTGAAAAGTTTAGTCGAATTCGAGCTTGGATTGCTCGCTTTGGAGGGACTGTCCCCAGATTTTACGGGGACAGACCCTGCGGCGGCGTGGCAGCCGTTTGCGGTGGATGTCGGGCGAATCGGCGAATCAACACATCAGGTGCGGCTTTCGCGGGAGACGCTCGCCACGCTCACGGGCGAGGGTGGCGACAACTGGGTTGAAGCGGCGCGCTTTCTGGGACTCTTTCTGCAGTTTCACTTGGACATTCCGTCCGACATCCGCCGGTCGTTGGTGGGGATGTTGAAAGAGGATCGAAAGGTGACTGCTTGGCGGGGCGGACGGTCGGACAAAGACCGGTTGATGGCCTGACGCAGGCGTAAGGCGGGTCTGAATCGGCGGGGGTTTATTTGGACACTTGCGCATGATATAATCGGCGCATGAAAACGACTTGGTTTCTGTTGTCGGCTTTGGCGGCGCTTTCCCTGCGGGGCGAGATGTTCGCGTTGAACGAAGGTTGGAAATTCCATCGCGGGGACGCGTCGGGCGCCGAGGCGGCCGCGTTCGACGATTCCGTATGGCAAACGGTGCGCGTGCCGCACGACTGGGCCATCGGCGAGGCGTTCGACAAGATGATCGACGCGCAGTCCGTGAAGGTGATCGAAGACGGCGAAACGAAGGCGCGTCTGCGCGTCGGACGGACGGGGTGCCTCCCGTGGATCGGCGCGGGGTGGTACCGTCGCACGGTCGCGATTCCCGCGGGCGCGGAACATGCGGAGCTCGTCTTCGACGGCGCGATGTCCCACGCCGTCGTGTACGCGAACGGGAAGAAGGCCGGCGAATGGAAGCACGGCTACAATTCCTTCGCCGTCGATTTGACGCCGTTCCTGCCCGCAAAGGAGATCGCCGTCGCGGTGCGCCTCGAAAATCCCGAGGAGAGCTCGCGCTGGTATCCGGGCGCGGGGTTGATCCGGCCCGTGAAGCTCGTCACGGGCGGGGCGTTCGGGTTCGAGCGCTGGGGAACGTTCGTGCGCACGACGCGCCTCGCGGATGACGGCGCGCGGGTGGTGGTGACGACGGCTACGCGGGGGAAGAAGCCCGCGGGGAAATGCGAAGTGTCGTACCGCGTCGTATCCGAGAAGGGCGGCGAAACGTTCCGCGCGACGCGTCCGCTCACGGGAACGGAAACGGCGCACGCGTTCACGATCCACAATCCGCGGCTCTGGACGCCCGAGACGCCCGAGCTCTACGTGCTCGAGGAGACGCTGCTCGTGGACGGCAAGGCCGTCGATGCGGAAACGGTGCGCTTCGGCATCCGGACCGTCGAATGGCGCAACGGCACGTTCGAACTGAACGGCGTCGCGCGCAAGTTCAAGGGCGTGTGCCTGCACCACGACGCCGGCCCCGTGGGCGCCGCGTTCAACGACGCCGCGTTCCGTCGTCAGGTGAAGCTGCTGAAGGAAATCGGCTGCGATTCAATCCGCACCTCGCACAACATGCCCGCGCCCGGCCAGATGAAAATCTGCGATGAGCTCGGCATGATGGTGATGGCGGAGTCGTTCGACGAATGGACCGAGCCGAAGTGCCGCAACGGCTATCATCTCCACTGCGCCGACTGGTGGCGCCGCGACGTCGCGAACCTCGTGCGCCGCCACCGCAATCACCCGTCCGTCGTGATGTGGTCCATCGGCAACGAAATCACGGACCAGCGCGGCGCCGTCGGGACCACGCTCTCGCGCGCGATGCAGGACCTCTGCCACGATCTCGACCCGAGCCGTCCCGTCACGCAGGGACATTCCTGGATGCCGTACGCGATCGACGCGGGCGGCGTGCAGGTGATGGACATTCCCGGCGTCACCTACCGTCTGCCGTTCTACGGCATGCTCCACGACGCGTCCCGCTTCGGCGGAGTCCTCGGTGCGGAGACGGCGAGCACCGTCTCGTCGCGCGGCTTCTATGCGTTCCCGGACGAAGTCGGCACGGACATGCGCTATCCCTCCGGCCAGTCCAGTTCCTACGACACGGAGTACGCGCCGTGGAGCAACCTGCCGGACGACGACTGGGCCGTGCAGGACGACAACGCCTGGACGCTCGGCGAGTTCGTGTGGACGGGCTTCGACTACCTGGGCGAACCGTATCCGTACGACGCGCACGCGTCGCGCTCCTCGTACTTCGGCATCTACGATCTCGCGGGATTGCCGAAGGACCGCGCCTACCTCTACCGCAGCCGCTGGAACGAAACCTCGCCCACGCTCCACCTGCTGCCGCACTGGACGTGGCCCGGCCGCGAAGGGAAGACGACGCCCGTCTACTGCTACACCTCGTGGCTCGAGGCGGAACTTTTCGTGAACGGAAAATCGCAGGGACGCATCAAGCGCGATCCGTCGTCCCGTCTGGACCGCTACCGCCTCCGTTGGCGGAACGTCGTCTACCAGCCCGGCGAAATCAAGGTGGTCGCCTATGACGCGGCCGGCAAGGCCGTCGCCGAGAAGACGGTGAAGACGGCCGGCACGCCAGCGAAGCTCGTCGCGGAAGTCGACCGCGCGCGGCTCGCCGCCGCCACGGCGGACGGCACGCCCGACCTCGCGTTCGTGACCGTGAAGGTCGTGGACGCGGCGGGCAACCCGTGTCCGGACGCGGCGCCGCAGCTTTCGTTCGCCGTGACGGGCGCGGCGCGCTTCAAGGCAGCCGAGAACGGTGACGCGACATCGTTCGAGAAACTTTCCGCGCCCACGCGCAAGGCGTTCAACGGCATGTGCGTCGCCGTGGTGGAGGCAGGCGCGACGCCGGGTGCCGCGCGTTTCACCGTGTCCGCCAAGGGTCTCGGATCCGCAAGCGTGGACCTGGTCGTGGGCGACTACGATGTGCGCGCGTTCGGCGCGTGCGCGGGCGGCGGCGCGGCGGCGAACCGCGCGGCGATCCAGCGGGCCGTGGACGCCGCGGCGGCCGCGGGCGGCGGCCGCGTGGTGGTGCCAGCCGGCACATTCCTCACGGGGTCTGTGGAACTGAAGGATAATGTGGAATTCCACCTCGCGAAGGGCGCGGTGCTGAAGGCGACCACGGACCTTTCCCTGTACAACGCGGACGACGCGTATCCGCAGTGCGGCTTCTGCATTCCCGAGGAATGGAGCGGCGCGCATATCCTCTACGCCGTGGAGAAGAAGAACGTCGCCATCACGGGCGAGGGCACGATCGACGGCAGCGGTCCCGAATTCTTCGGTCCGCCGGACACGAACTACTGGCCGTGGTACCGCTTCGGGTTGAAGCTCCACCCGATCGACCGCGACCGCTACCGCACGGGCCAGCAGATCGCGATCGTCGAATGCCAGGGCGTGCGCATCGAAGATTTCACCTTCACCAATTCCGCGTGCTGGACGTGCATCATGCACGGCTGCACGGATGTGACGGTGAAGAACTACAAGGCGTTCAACGACCGCACGATCGCCAATTCGGACGGCCTTTCCATCGACTGCTGTCGCAACGTGACCGTCACCGGCTGCGAAATTGTGACGGGCGACGACGGCATCGCGATCCGCGCGAACGGCGCCAAGCTCAAGAATCCGATCGCGTGCGAAAACGTCGTGGTGTCCAACTGCACGATCTCCAGTTGCTGCTACGGCATCCGTTTCGGCGTCGGGAACGGCGACATCAGGCACGTGCGCGTCGCCAACTGCCGTTTTCCGGATACCGCGAGCTGCCTCGGCTTCACGTGCGCCTGGAGCGTCGGGAAGCGCAATGTCCACATCTCGGACGTGAAGGTGACGGATTGCGTCTTCGAGGATTCCGGCACGGGCGTCGAGTTCCAGACGGCGCGCGACGATTCGCCGTCCGCCATCGACGGCGTGTCCCTCGAGCGCTGCCGTTTCCGCACGGTGTGGGGGCACTCCTTCGGCGGCGGCGGCGAAACGAAGAAGCATGTGCCGCGCAACGTAACCTACAAGGACTGCACGTTCGAGGTGGCCAAGGACTTCACCACGGTCGGCGACGCGTATCTGCCGCAGTTCGCCCAAACCTGGCCGAACTTCGCGCTCATCGGCAATGGGTCCGGCGAGAACATCGTCTTCGAGCGCTGCCGCGCGGTGTGGCCGAAGGAGCCCGGTCCCTGGTGCTGGCGGTTGACGCGCACGTTCGACGGGAAGGACCGTCTTAAAATCGTCGACTGCGATTTCCCGGATCCGCCGAAGCATCCCGGCTACGAGAAGCCGCCGGCCTACGAACCGCCGAAGAAGACCGAAGCGGAATACGATTTCCGCAAGCGCCTTTCCGCGCCGCGCGCCTGGCGCGACTACTGGTTTTCGGGCGCGGCCAAACAGGCGGACGAAATCGAAGTGGACGACTTCTGGACGTTCACGGTCGAATCGTCCGAACCCGTGGTGAAACACGCGGCGGCGGATTTGAAGGACTTTCTCGAGAAGCGCTGCTGGGCGCGGTGCGCGGGCAGGGACGGCAAGAAGCGCATCGTGGTGGCCGTCGCGCCCGAGAAGAATCCGCTCACCGCGCGCATCACGGTGTCGGCGGACGAAATCCGCGTCACGGGCGCCACGCCGCGCGAAGCGGCGCAGGCGTGCTACCGGCTCGAGGACGAACTCGTTCGGCGCGACCAGCCTGTGGTGAAGACCGGTTCGCGCACCTACACGCGCATGTTCTCGCCGCGCATGACGCACTCCGGCTACGAGATCGAGAAGTTCCCCGACTGGCACATGGACCAGATCGCGCGCGCCGGCATGGACGCGATTCTCGTGTATATCAAGGAACCGCCGGACGGCACGCGCAACGGCCGCGAAGACATGAACGCGCTCGTGAAGCGCGCGGCCGAACACGGTCTCGACGTGTACGCGTACTTCGACTGGTGGGGGCGTCCCGTCGAAAAGAATCCGCTCGATCCCGGCGCCGAAGAATACTACGACAAGGTCTTCGGATCGATCGTCCAGAACGCGCCCGGCATCAAGGGCCTGATCCTCGTGGGCGAATCGTGCAGCTTCCCCTCGCGCGACCCGGGCGTGTACGGCTATGCGTGGT
This sequence comes from Verrucomicrobia bacterium UBA1731, assembly GCA_002317575.1. Taxonomy (GTDB): domain Bacteria; phylum Verrucomicrobiota; class Kiritimatiellia; order RFP12; family UBA1067; genus UBA1731. The sequence goes on from DCIH01000120.1 coordinate 30,929, forward strand.
CCGGTTCGGGCATCGCGCCGGACCCGAAGCATCCGAAGAAGGGCGTCAACGGCTTCTGGCCGTCGTCCGACTGGAAGGAGGCGCTGGAACTCATCGCGAAAGTGACGCGCAAGCACAATCCCGCTTTCGACATCGTGTTCTGGACGTACAACTGGGCGCGCGCGCCCGAGAAGGACCGTCTCGCGCTCATTGAGCGCATCCCCACGAACGTGTCCTTGCATGTCACCTTCGAAATGGGCGACGAGCGCGCCGACGACTACACGATTTCCGTTCCCGGACCGAGCGCGACCTTCACGGGGGAAACGGGCGTGGCCGCGCGCCGCGGCATCCGCGTCACGGCGATGTCCAACACGGGCGGGCGTACGTGGGACTTCGGCGGCATTCCGTACGAGCCCGTTCCGTACCGTTGGCTGGACCGCTACCGCGCGCTCCGCGCCGCGCACAAGAACGCGTCGCTCGTGGGGCTCATGGACGAACACCACTACGGCTTCGCGCCGAACCCGATGGCCGATTTCGCGAAGGTCGCGTTCACGGAGGAGACGAAGGACGAAGACCTCGAGTCCGCGCTGAAGGCGCTGGCCGTGCGCGAGTTCGGCGTGCAGGGCGCCGAGGCGGGGCTCGCCGCGTGGCGGGACTGGTCCGAAGCGATGCGCGGTCACGCCGCGAAGAACTTCGACCAGTACGGATGCCTGCGGCTCGGCTCCACGTATCCGTTCGTTTTTCTCGGCGAGAAGCTGCCCGATCCGCCGGCGTGGTTCGGCGACGAGCCCGGGCACAAGGGCGGACGTTGGCCGTATCTGTGGACGACGGCCGGCGGCGGTTGGGGCTGGCAGATGAAAAAGGAGGACGTGGCGACATGGCTCACCGCCGCCGAAAAGGAGCTTGCGCTGTGGGCGAACGGCAACGCGCACTTGGAAAACGTCGTGCGTAACGCGCCCCGGGAACTGCAGGAGTCGACCGCGCGGCACTTGGCGCTCGGCCGCTATTGCGAGGCGGCGCTGCGCACATCGCGCAACCTGAAGAAGTTCTGGCTGGCGGGGCCGCAGGGCGACAAGGCGGAGCTCATGAAGATTCTGGACGACGAAGAGGCGAATGTGAAGGCGCTCATCCCGCACGTGGAAACGGATTCGCAGCTCGGCTGGGAGCCGTCGATGCGCTACGTCACTTCGCCGCGCTGCCTCAAATGGAAACTCGAGCAGCTCGAGGCCGTCCGCGCGCGCATTTCGCGATGACGATTTCCCACGTGTTGCGCGAAATGTGGTATAATGGCGTTCTTTTTAAGGAATGCCATGCAACAGGAATCGAACGAATACCGTGAAAACCGTCTGGCGGCCATGAAGTCGCTGGCGGAACTTGGATTTGAACCGTATGGGCGCGCCTATCCGCATCAGGATCTCGCCGCCCTGCGCGCATCCTTCGCCGACGGCCAGGAAGTGACCATCGCCGGACGCCTTCTGATGATTCGCCGCATGGGCAAGATGAATTTCTGCACCATGAACGACGGCACGGACCATTTCCAGGTCATCTTCAAGCGCGACGAACTCGACGAGCGCCTGTTCGCCGGCTTCAAGCTGCTCAATCTCGGCGACATCATCGGCGTGAAGGGGACGACGTTCACGACGCAGAAGGGCGAAAAGAGCGTCGTCGTCAAGGACTGGGAGCTTCTCGCCAAGGCGCTCGAGCAGCCGC
>DCIH01000065.1:0-7918 GCA_002317575.1 Verrucomicrobia bacterium UBA1731
GGGCCAGAGGCCGACCGAGCGGCGCCAAACGCCGCCGCGAGACGCGCGGGCGAAACGCGGAACGGTTCGTGCGGCAGGACGGAGAAATCGCAGACATCCAGCAGCGCGCGCAACGTGGTCGGCGAACCGTCGCCCCAACCGCAGGATTGCGCCAGGAAACCCAGCATGCGCTCTGGCGTGACGCCCGCGGCGCGGAAAGCCGCCACGCGCGTGTCTCCGTGCCGCTTGGCGAGGCGCTGCCCGTCCTCGCCGACCACGAGCGGCACATGAAAGAACCGCGGCGGCTCGAGGCCGAGCGCGCGGTACAGCAGAATCTGCGGCGGCGTCGCGGCGAGCAGGTCGTCCCCGCGCACCACCTCCGTGACGCCCGTCGCCGCGTCGTCCACCACGGCGGCCAGCGTGTAGCCCGCGCCGTCCGGGTCGCGCGCCAGCGGAAAGTCGCCCAGCGCCGCCGCGACATCCATGCGCTGCGGTCCGGCGAATGCGTCGTCGAACGCCACCATGTCGTCCGCAGTCGTGCGGAATCGCCAGCACGGCGGACGGCCCGCGAACGCCGCGGCATCTTCCCAGGAAGCGAACCGGTCCCGACACGTGCCGGGATAGAAGAGCTGTTCGCCGGCGTGCGGCGCGGACTGGGCGTTTTCGACGTCCTTGCGCGAGCAGACGCACGGATAGACGCGACCCGCCGCGCGGAGCCGCGCGAGCGCGTCCGCGTAGAGCGGCCGGCGCTCGGACTGCGTGCATTCTTCGTCCCAGTCGAAGCCGAGCCAACGCAGATCCGCGACGGCGCCGGCCGCTGCGCCCGGCTTGTCGCGCGGATGGTCGAGATCCTCCATGCGGAACAGCAATCGGCCGCCGCAACGCCGCGCCCGAAGCCAGGCGACCATGAACGTGCGGACATTCCCCAGATGAAGCGCGCCGGTCGGACTCGGCGCCAATCTGCCCACATAGCCGGACATGTCACTTCTTCCAGAACTTCTTCCACTCGTACACGAAATCGTCCAGCGACTCGCCGGACAGGACTTCGGCCGTGGTCCGCGCGCGGTTGCGCGTGCGGACGAGCGATTTCACATAGTCGGCGCGGAGATTCCCGAACGGCTGGAACCGCACCTCCGGCGCGCCGACTTCGAGAAAATACGCGATCGACCAGGCAAGCCGGTAGTTGGCGAGGCGATTCCGCTCGTCCTGCGCATAGAAATCCCCGTAGTCCTGAAGCAGGAATATCGGCAGGAATTCGGCCAGATCGTCCGCGTTCTGCCGCACAAACAGCGCGGCCGCCTCGTCCAGGCCGAACACGACCTCGCCGTCCGCATTGACGCGGGCGTTTTCGAAAAGCTCGGCGTGGCCCTCGTTGAACCACGGCGAGGCGGTCGCCATCATCGACGCGTAATCCAAATGCTGGTGAAACGCCTCGTGCCAGGTCGTTCGCAGCAGTTCGTCCATGCCGCGCTCGGGCACCCACGCCACGAGTTCGCGGCGCGACGGCATCCACACCGCGGCGGTCCACTGCTGGTCCGCGCCCACATAGGCAAGGTACTCCTCCTTTGACTTGAACACGCGCACGAGCGCGGTGTGCGGTTCGCCGCCGAGAGGCGACGGCGCCACGCGCGCGTACGCCTGGCGCAGACGCGGCAAATCGTTCGTGAGCGCCTGAAGATAGGCGTCGCGTCCGAATCCGACGTCGTCCACGACCGCGACGCCCTCGCCGGCGGCAAAATGCCATTCGTCGTAATTGGTCACCGCCCGGCGGTAGTCGCGTCGCAGCAGCTCCTCCTCCGAAAGCGGTTTTTTCCTTCCGTTCCTCTTCGCGCCAGGAACGGGATCGCGCCAGACCTCGTCTTCGGCGAAAGCGTCCAACCCCTCCACGCGGTCCAGGAAATCCGCGTCGAACGCCTCGGCGGCCGCTTCCGGATCGGCGCCGGGCGCGAGCTCGAGCGCGACCACGTACCAATCGGGCTTCAGGCGCGGATCGGACAGGCGCGGACGGAACGCGCAGACGATCGCCGAATCGTTGGTGGAGACGGCATAGCGCAAAAGCGCGCGGAAGTTCTTGCGCTGCGACCGGCGCGGTTTTTCAGGCGCGCCGACATCCACGGGCGACACGGCGGAAACGGCTTCGTCGCGCGCCTTCACGTCGTCGGCGTCCAGACGAACCAGCGAACGGCGGAAGGCGACGCGCGTGAGCGCCACATCGAGCGCGCCGACGGGGAGTTCGGCCGTCAGGCGGGCGATGCTCAACCGATTGCCTTCGGCGTCGCGCCACCGCCCGCGCATGCACAGCGCGAACCAAAGATCCAGAACGTCGAAACGGTCCTCGAGCCGTTGCACGCCGTTCGTTTCCGTGACGGAAAACGCGGAAGCCTCGGGAAGATCGAACGGCACCGCCACGGCGTCCGCGAAGAGCGGCGCGGACAGTCCGATGTCGGGCAGTTCGCGCGGTTCGCCGAACGAGACGACTCCCTCAGCCGGCGGAGCCGCCAACAGGATTGGCAGCGCAAGAACCGGCCAGATGGACTTGCTGAAGCGCATAACTCAGATTGGCCCCCAACAGAACGATTTGCCAGCTCATGAAGAGCCAGGCGAGCAAAATGGGCAGGACGGCGAAGGATCCGTACAACGCGCTCGAACTCGCGATGCCGACCTGCGCGATGGCGCAGGCCTTGAGCCACGACACGAACACGACTGCGGTGACGGCGCCGGCCTCGAGCGCCGCACGCCACAAGACCTTCACATGGGGCAGATACTTGAAGCAGAACGCGAACGCGAACGAGGTGAACGCGAACGAAAAGAGCCAGGAGACCACTTTCGAATCAAGCACGGCGATGAGGAAGTCGCCGAGGTATTTCGTGGCCGCCGTCACGCCGGCCGTCGCCGAAATCACGTTCTTGACGACGCCCATGACGGGCAGGGAAAAGGCGACGGCCACCAGCAGCGGCAGCACCACGGACGCCAAAGCGTAGAGATACGCCTTCTTCCAGACGGGCCGGTCGCGTTTGACGCCCCAGATGCGGTTGAACGCCACCTCCACCATGCCGAGCGTCGAAATCACCGACCACAACAGGAACACGAGGCCGACCCAGCCAATCGTCTTCACGTTGAATTTCTCGACGCGGTCGAACAGCGTGTTGGCGATGTCGCGCACCTGCGCCGAGAAAACGGCCGCAAGCTCCTTCTTGCGCGCCATTTCCTCTTCGGAATTCGCGGCCTTGAGGATCCCCGGGGCGAAATCCTGCCCCTGCTCGAACTCCGTGATGAACGCGTCGATCCGGGCGTTCACCTGCCGCCGCGTGCAGTCGTCCGCGCCCAGTGTCCGGGCCAGCAGCAACAACAGGCACAGGATCGGAACGATCGTGAGGAGCGAAAAATACGTGAGACCCGCCGCGTGCAACCCGCAATCGTGCTTGAGAAATCCCCGCACGACGAGCTGCATCACCCTGACGGACCGTTCAAGCATGTCAGGCCAACCCGTTTTGTTGCGCCACCAGGGAATCGGCACCGTAGATCTTGCGCAGCTTGGGCTTTTCGATCTTACCCGTGGGATTGCGCGGCACATCCGCGAAGATGATCTTGCGCGGCCGCTTGTAGCGCGGCAGATCGAGGCAGAAGTCGTCCACCTCCGCCTCCGTGAGCGTCTCACCGTCTTTCACCGCGATGATCGCCGCGGCGATTTCCCCCAGGCGCGCGTCGGGCAGGCCGATCACGGCGACATCCTTGACCTTGCGGTTCGCGCGCAGGAAGTCCTCGATCTGGACGGGGTAGAGGTTTTCGCCGCCCGTGATGATCACGTCCTTGGCGCGGTCCACGAGATAGATGAAGCCGTCGCGTTCCTCGGCCATGTCGCCGGTGAGCAGCCAGCCGTCCGGCTTGAGGATTTCGGCCGTGGCCTGGGGGTTCTTGTAGTATTCCTTGAGAACGCCCGGTCCCTTCAGCGCGAGCTCGCCGACTTCGCCCGGCTTCACGGGCGTGACGCCGTCCGGCTGGACGATCTTCGTCTGCCAGCCGTAGCCGGCCACGCCGATCGCGCCCACATGGCCGATGTTCTCCACGCCCAGATGGACGGCGCCCGGACCCGTCGATTCGGAAAGACCGTAGTTCGTGTCGTAGTCATGGCGCGGGAACACGCTTTTCCAGCGCTTGATGAGAGCCGGTGGCACGGGCTGCGCGCCGATATGCATGAGTCGCCACTGGTCGAGCTTGTAGTCGGAAAGTTTCACGTCGCCGCGGTCGATGGCGTCCAGCACATCCTGCGCCCACGGCACCAGCAGCCACACGATGGTGCAACGCTCTTCGGAAACGGCGCGCAGGATCCACTCGGGTTTCACGCCCTTTAGGAGCACGGCCTTTCCGCCCACGAGGAAACTGCCGAACCAATGCATCTTCGCGCCAGTGTGGTAGAGCGGCGGAATGCACAGGAAGCAGTCGTCCTTCGTCTGCCCGTGATGCGCCTGCTCGACCTTGCACGCATGCATGAGGCAGTGGTGCTGCAGCACGATCGCCTTGGGGAAACCCGTGGTGCCGGACGAGAAGTAGATGGCCGCGTCGTCATCGTCCGAAAGCTTCACCTCGGGCGCCTTGGACGAGCAATAGCTCATCATCGTCTTGTAACTCACATCGAACGACGGACAGTCGTCGCCCACGTACACGCCGAACTTGACCCGCGGCAGTCGGTCGATGATCTGCTCGACGCGTCCCGTGAATTCGGGGCCGTGCACGAGCACATCGGCGTCGGCGAGATCGAGGCAGTACTTGATCTCGTCGGCCGTGTAGCGAAAGTTGAGCGGCACGGCCATGCATCCCGCGCGCAAGACGCCGAAATAGATCGGCAGCCACTCGAGGCAGTTCATCAGGAGAATGGCGACCTTGTCGCCCTTCTTCAGACCGCGGCTCAGCAGAAAGTTGGCAAAGCGGTTCGCCTTTTCGTCGAACTCGGCCCAGGTGATTTCGCTGCGGAACGCCTCCACGGGAGACGTTTCGATGAGCGAGAACTCGCGCCAGGTGGTATGCCGGTTCTCGAGTTCCTGCGGATTGATCTCGACAAGCGCGACGTCGTTTGGCCACGTCTGCGCGTTCCGGGCGAGGATTTCAGTGATTTGCATGGCGTCCGGATCAGAAATCGTAACCGATGGTGAAGGAGAACACCTCTTCGTCGACGTCTTCGTCGGGATCGATGACGGGCGCCGCGAAATCGAGACGGATCGGGAAGGATTCGATGTCGAGGCGAAGGCCGAGGCCGGCGGTCATGCAGAACATGTCCTGATCGAAATCGAATTCGTCGGGCCCGACGCTGCCGAGATCGGAGAACGCCGCCACGCGCACGTACTTGCACACGGGGACGGTGTACTCGAGATTCATGCACCAGCTCGTCTGACCGCCCCAAGGAGCGTAGCTGCCCTTCTTGCCGGGAAGGCTGTACACGCGCGGGGAGATTTCGCGGTAATCCACGCCGCGGATCGAACGCGGACCGCCGAGGAACAGCTTGTCGTAGATCGGCAGTTCGTCGGAGAACGCGTCTTCCGTTTCGGCGCGCAGGCCGAACGAGAACACATGGCCGAACTTCTTCCAGACCGTCCAGTAATGGCGGTAGTTGAAGCCGATTTTCCAGTAGTTGTTGTCGCCACCGACAAGGTCGCCGTAGATGCTCGTCTTGTAGCCGCGCGTCGGCACGAGGAAGTTGTCACGCGTGTCGTTGGACCAGAAAACGCGCAACGGAAGCTCCCAGGCGTCGCCGTACTCGTCGTCCTGCCAGCGGAACAGGGGACCGTACGATCCCGCCGGATGGGAGCCGAAGCCCTTCTCAAGATAATACCGGTCGTCTTCGACATCATCCATCTGGACATATTCCGCCGCGACGCGGAAGCCGAGGCGTCCGAATGCTTCCTTGGCCGTGGGCCAGAACTTCACGGGATAGGCCAGCGTGACGGCCGCGCCGTTGCGAATCACATCGTAATCGTCGTACCAGCGCTGACGGCGATACCCTTCGACGGTGAACTCGAGCTGACGGTCGAGGAACCACGGCTCGGTGACGGACGCCTCGTACGTCTGGACGCGAGGACCGGCCTGCAGCAAAATGCGGCCCTTCTGACCGGCGCCCCGGAAACGCCACGGACTGAAGAGGTCGAAATTCGACTCGGAAAGCTCGATCGTGCCGTACACGGAATCGACGGAGCTCGCACCCACGCCCACCATGAACTGGCCCGTGCTCTTCTCGGACACTTCATAGACGAGGTCGCGATGCTCGGGCTCGCCGTCCTTGGCGACGGCGTCCGTCTTTTCGAGATAGTAGCGGACGCGGTCGAAATAGCGGAGGTTCTCGAGACGGCGCTTGGACTGCTCGGCCTTGTCTCCGCGCATGCGGTCGCCGGGCGAGAGCTTGATTTCACGACGGATGACCTTGTCCATCGTGTAGTCGTTCCCGCGCACGAGCACGCGGTCGATCACCACGGGGACGCCTTCGGTCACCACGAACGTGATGTCGATTTTGGCGTCATCCGAATCGGACGGGAAACGGCGCACATCCACGCGCGTCTCGGCCAGCGGGTTGTCGCCGGATTCGCAGAAGATCTCAAGCTGCTTGGCGGCGTTCTCCAATGTCTTTTCGCCGGCGATGTCGCCCACGGCCAGACATGTAATGGATGCCAACGCGGCGGATTCCGGATAGTGCTTCACGCCAGAAACGGCGATGGAGCCGACGGTGAAGCACGGTCCCTCGTCCACCTTGAACACATAATCGGCCTCGTCCTCGCCGACGGCCACCTTCTCGGGCATCGAAACGACCGCGTCGAGATAGCCGCGGTCGCAGTACACGGCGCGGACCTTGTCGCACGCTTCGGAGAGCTGCTGCTCGGTCACGGGCTTGTCGGAGAACCAGCCGAGCGGGTTCCACCAGGGATAGTCGCCGAGCGCTTCGCGCAAATCGGCCGTCTCGATCCTTTCGTTGCCGTCGAAATTGTAGTTGCGGATCTTGACGCGCGGACCTTCAACGATTTCCATCGTCACGGTGACGGCGTCATCGGATCCGGGCACGGCTTCCACGACGGGCGTCACCTGTACATCGGCGAAATGTTTCTTGCGGTATTCGGCCCGGATGCGGCCCGCCGCCGCCGCGAAATCGGCCTCGCCGTAGGCGTAACCGTCCACGAGTTCGGAGAGTTTCGCGATCTTGGAGGCGTTCCAGTAGTCGTTGCCCTTGACCTGAAGCGGCGCCTGAAAACGAGGCTTGCGCGTGACGACATACGCCACGTCGATGCCGTTTGCGCCGTGACTCGCCTCGACCGCGATGTCTTCGTAGTCACCGGTATCCTTGAGCGTCTGCACGTCGCGCGCGCACGCCGCCGGATCGTACTCGTTCCCGGGCTTCACTTCGCAACGCACGAGCACGTCGGACGCGTCCGCCGCCTTGCCGTCGGCCGTGCGGGCCGTCACCGAAGCCACCTTCGCGGCCCACGTCTGGCAAGCCGCCAACAGCGCCACCGTCATCATCAATCTCTTCATCTCGCATGCTCCCCAGTGGTTTCCGAAAAATCCCGTTGCGCGCGTCAGCCGAACATCACCGGCGACACGTGCCAGATGTTGCGCGCGTACTCCGCCACCGCGCGGTCGGACGAGAAGAAACCCGAACGGGCGACATTCACGAGCGACATGCGGTTCCACTTCTCCGGCTGGAGGTAGGTGGCGTCGACGCGGTCCTGCGCCGCGGCGTAACCACGAAGGTCCGCCAGCAGCATGTAGTAGTCGTTGTAGTCCAGAAGCGAACGCAGGATCGGCTCGTAACGGCCGGGTTCGTCCGGCGAGAACACGCCCTTGCGGATCAAGTCGAGCGCCGCGGCGATCTCGGGATCCCTTTCGGCCCATTCGCGCGAATTGTACATGGGCCGCAGCTTCGCCACGTCCTCCGTGCGCATGCCGAAGAGGAACATGT
>DCIH01000065.1:8032-9948 GCA_002317575.1 Verrucomicrobia bacterium UBA1731
GACGCCTCCATGCCGGCGAGCGAAATCTGCTCGGAAAGCTCGGCGGCGGGCATGATCTTCTCGGCGAGCGAAACGCGGTAGTCCGGCAGGAACGCCACGGCGATCTTGCCGCGCGTGCGCGGATCGGCGTTCACCACGGCGGCGACGTCGTGGATCAGGCGGATGATGAGTTTCGCCATCCAGTAGCCGGGCGCCGACTTCGCCGCGAAAAGCACCACGCGGGGAACGGGATCGTAGGATGCGTCGTTCACGAGGCGGTTGTACTTCATGATCACATACAGCACCGCCATCAGCTGGCGCTTGTACTCGTGGAGGCGCTTGACCTGCACGTCGAAGATCGCGGAGGGGTCGAGCGATACGCCGAGCTCCTTCCTGACCCAGTTCGAAAGCTGTCCCTTGTTGGAGCGCTTGATCTTCCCCAGCGCCGCAAGGAAGTCCGGCTCGTCCGCGTGCTTTTCGAGCAGGGAAAGCTCGTCGAGGCGCGTGATCCATCCCTCGCCGATCGTGTCGGAGATGAGCTGCGACAGCATCGGGTTGGCCTTCAGGAGCCAACGGCGGGGCGTGATGCCGTTCGTGACATTGTGGAAGCGCTCGGGCCACACCTCGTGGAAATCGCGGAAGAGCGAATTCTCGAGGATCTCGGAATGGAGCTTCGCCACGCCGTTCGTGCTGGAGGACGCCACGATCGCGAGATTCGCCATGCGCACATAGCGTTCGCCGCCCTCCTGGATGAGGGACATGCGCGCGATGCGCTCGGGATCGGCCGGGAACCGGGCGGTCATTTCCGTGAGGAAGCGGCGGTTGATCTCGTAGATGATCTGCAGATGGCGGGGCAGCAGGCGCTCCATCATCGGCACCGGCCACTTCTCGAGGGCTTCCGGGAGAATCGTGTGGTTGGTGTAGCCGGTGGCGCGGCGCGTGATGTCCCACGCCTCGTCCCAGGAAAGGCCCTCGTCGTCGATCAGAACGCGCATCAGCTCGGGGATCACGAGCGCGGGATGCGTTTCGTTCAGATGGATGAACGCCTTGTCCGGCAGCGTCTTCCAGTCGCTGTTGTTGGCACGGAAACGGCGGAGGATGTCGTTGAGCGAACAGCACACGAAGAAGTACTGCTGCTTGAGGCGCAGCTCCTTGCCCGCCATCGTGTTGTCGTTCGGATAGAGGACCTTCGTGAGGTTCTCGGCCTGCATCTTGGACGCGACGGCGTCCACGTAGGAGCCCTTGTTGAAGTCCTCGAGGTCGAATTCGTCCGTCGCCCGCGCGCTCCAGAGGCGCAGCGTGTTCACCGCGTCCTTGTAGCCGACGATCGGCAGATCGTAGGGAACGCCCTTCACTTCGCGCGCACCCACCCACTTCCAGGCGAGCGAGCCGTCGTCCTTCGTGACGCATTCCACGTGACCGCCGAACTTCACCGTCTGCGCGTACTCGGGCCGCACGATCTCCCACGGATAGCCGTCGCGCAGCCACGCGTCCGGCTCCTCGACCTGCTGGCCGTCTTTGATCGCCTGGCGGAAGATGCCGTAGTCGTAGCGGATGCCGTAGCCCATCGCCGCCAGGTCGAGCGTGGACATGGAATCGAGGTAGCACGCCGCCAGGCGCCCGAGACCGCCGTTGCCGAGGCCTGCGTCCGTCTCGAAATCGCGAAGCGTGTTCCAGTCAATGCCGAAGGCGCGCAGCGCGTCGCTGCACATGCGGTCGGCCTTGAGGTTGATGACGTTGTTGCCCAGAAGACGGCCGATCAGGAATTCCAGCGACAGGTAGTAGACATACTTGGAATTCTGCTTGTGGTACTCGGCCTGCGTCTTCATCCAGCGCTCGGTGATGCGGTCGCGGATGGCGTAGGCGAAAGCGGTGTAATGGTCGCGCTGCGTGGCGGTGTTTTCGTCCTTCGCCAGCGTGTAGCGCAAATGGTGCAC
>DCIH01000065.1:9968-10149 GCA_002317575.1 Verrucomicrobia bacterium UBA1731
TAATCGTGTTTGAGCCCGGCGACGCTCATTTCGACGTGGCCAGCCCCGGCGTTTGCTTCATTCATTTCAGTACTCTGATGTCTGTAAAAATAAATTTCCGCGCATTATAGCAAACCGCATCCCCTCGGCGCAACGGATTTTGGCACTGGAGTTTACAGGGGTTAGGGGTTAGGGGGTAGGG
>DCIH01000061.1:0-6504 GCA_002317575.1 Verrucomicrobia bacterium UBA1731
GGTGGAGAATGGAATTTGGCGACTGGCGCGCCCGCGGCGCTTACAAGCGACAGGAATGTCGCTTCCCCGGGGTGGCGACTCGGTTGGGCGCTGATCACGGGGAAGCGGTCTCCTGACCGCTTGTGTGAGAGACGTCTCGGTTGGGCGCTTACAGACGCGGCAGGATGCACCACTCTAGCGACTTTGCTTCGCAAAGCGGCCGTCGGCCGGTAGATATGCGTCAACGGGGAGGCGACTCGGTCGACCGCTAATCGTGATAGAAACAGAGCTCCGTGGACGACTGTCCACCTGCTTTCTACTCTCTATTTTCTTCTCCAGCGGGAGAGAGGAACAGCGTCCATTCCTCTCGCTGGGCGGGAAAGAGGTACTTGTCCATCGGCTTCGGGCCGCAGGAGGCGCCGCCGAGTCCGCATTGGCGGATGTCCAGGTTGAGGAACGTCTCGGCGCGCGGCTCGAGGCGCGTGCGATAGCGTCCCTCGCGGCTTCCGTGCCGTGCGCGATCGAGGTCCTCGAGCGAATAGTGGAGCGCCTGGACGCAGAGCGGCTGCGAGGCGGCGAAACGGACGCCCTTCCCCGTCTCGTCGGTGAATTCGACCCAACGGACGTCCGTCTTGTAGCCGCAGTCCTGCGGCCGGAGATAGTCGACGTACTGGTCGGCCACGGTCGAATCCCAGACGCCGAAGAAGCTCGACCGGCAGCGGTCTACGTAGTTCTCGTGCGGGCCGCGTCCGTAATACCGCATCCGTTCCAGCCCCGCATCCAGCCGAAGGGAAAGACCGAAACGCGGCAGCTGCTCCGGCATCGTGCCGTGCGGTTCCGTCACGCTGCGCAACATCACCGTGCCGTCGTCCCCGAACATCCACGTCTGCGCATGGCGGAAGCCCCCCGACCGCGAACCGTCGACGGCCGTCGTCACGCGAACCGTCTTGCCGGAAACGACAAGCGGCGAGGGATGGTAACGGAGCTGCATCAGGCCGGACGCCTGCAGGTTCCGGCCGCCCCACGTCATCCACCGGTCGTTGTCCGTCAACGCGCGCAGGCAGGTCAGCCGCGGACCGGACGCGAGCCCCGGCGCCGGATCGCGCAGGATCGTCCGTCCGTCCATCGTCAGTTCGCACAAGGTTCCCGTCGTTCGCGAGAAAACCGCGCGCGTCGGACCGGCCGTCACGCGCACGACCTGCGGATCCGACGCATCGAGGCGAACGCCGTCCGACGACGACTCTTTCCGACCGAACGGACGCGGATCCGTGAGACGCACCTGGTTCCGTGCGACCGTCCACCCCTTCTCCGCCCAGCGCGTCGCGGCCTTCGTCGCGAAGCTGATGTTCAGGAAGTACTCCTTGCCCGGTTCGGGTGTGACGGAGATCGGCAGGTCACATGTGCCGCCCGGCGCCAGACGCGGCACGTCGAAGACACCACATTGCGTCGCGACGCCGTCCGTCAGCAGTTCCCAGGAACCGGTGCAGATGTCGGCCGGCGTGAAGGACCAGCGGTTGCGCAGAACCAGCGTTCCGTCCGCCGCGCGCGTCACGACGAGCGGACGATGCACGTACGCCACTTCGAGAAGCTTGGCCGAGACCTCGCGCAGCGGATTGACCAGGCCGTTCACGCAGAAGTTGCCGCTGTTCGGCGTTTCGTCCCAATCCCCGCCATAACCGAGATAACGCTCGCGGCGCCCCGTCTTCGGATCGACGCGGTCCGTGTATTTCCAAACCGCCTGGTCCGCCCAGTCCCAGACGCAGCCGCCCATCAGACAGTCGTACCGGTCGAAGGCGTCCCAGTACTCCTGGAAGTTCCCGAGCGCATTGCCCATCGCGTGCGCGTATTCGATGTAGAAGAATGTCCGACCGCCCTTCTTGCCGCGCTCCTCCAGGGACTCGACCCGCCCGTAACCGCCGCTCTCGATGTCCGTCACCTTGTCGCCCTCGTGGTTGGAGACCGTCGGACGCGAGGCGTCGAGCGCCCGGATCGCCGCGAGGGCGTTGGTGGCCCAGATGCCGGCCGGCGCCTCGTTGCCGAGGGACCAGACCGTCACCGACGGATGGTTGCGGCAGATCCGCACGTGCCGCACGTTGCGCTCGACGAAGGCGTCGTTCCACTCCGGCTTGAACGCGGGATCCGTCTTGGGATCGTAGTTGAACCCGTGCGTCTCGACATTGGCCTCGGAAATCACGTAGACGCCGTAGCGGTCGCAGAGATCGTACCAGACGTGATGGTTCGGATAATGACTCGTCCGCACGGTGTCGACGTTGTGGCGCTTGAACATCTCGACATCGCGCAGCATCTCCTCCCGCGTGACGGTCCGCCCGTTGTCGGGACTCGTCTCGCAGCGGTTGACACCATGCACCTTGACGGGACGTCCGTTCACCAGGAAGCGTCCGCCTTTAAGCTTCTGCTCCTTGAAACCGACGCGCTTCATGCGGATATCCGAACCGCGCTTGATCACCAGCGTGTAGAGATAAGGATCCTCGGCCGACCAAAGGCGCGGCTTGAGCCGGAGTCCGAAGCGGACGTTGGAAAGCGGCGCCAGATCGCCCACTTTCTTCTTGTCGGCGTCGTAGAGCGAAGCGGAACCGCCGTCCTCCAGTTCCAACGCCAAACGCCAACTTTCATATCCTTCCACCGGCTGGGTCTTCACCGCGAAGTCCCAGATGCCGTCCTTCGGCATGGACCAGAGCGTCACGTCGCGGAAAATCCCGTGAAAACGAAATGCGTCCTGATTCTCAAGGAAACTTCCGTCGCTCCAGCGGTAGACCTCCACGCACAGGATGTTCTCATCCGCCTTCAGGCATTCCGTGACGTCGAATTCGGAAGGCAGGCAGCTGTCCTCGGCGTAACCGACCTTGTGACCGTTCACCCAGACGTAATAGGCCGAAAAGACGCCATCGAAGCGCAGGATCACGCGCCGTCCGCGCCAGTTCTCCGGCACGGTGAAACGCCGCCGGTACGAGGCGACGGGATTGTAGTCGTCCTCGCCCGTGTTGACGTTGCGGATCGTCGGCGTCTCGGCCTTGTGGGGATAGTCGATGTTCGTGTATTGCGGCGCGCCGAACCCGCGCGTCTCCAGGCAACTCGGCACGTCCACGACGTTCCAGGCCGTGTCGTCGAAGTCCGCCTTCCAAAAATCCTTTTCGCGCAACGAGGGATGTCCGGCCCAGGAAATCTTCCAGTCGCCGTTCAGGGACACGGCCCACGGCGTCTCGGGTTCCAGCAGATCCGTCAGCGCCGCCGCTTCGTCCTTGAGCGGCATTGAATATGTGCGAGCGGGGAGACGGTTTCGGGAGTTGACGGCCGGATTCTCCCAATCAGGGCGGACCTCGTCTGCGGCAAAACAGCACAAGGCGGCGGAAGCGGCGAAGACAAGCGTGCGGATTTTCATTCTTTGCGCGGCTCCTTCAGCGTACCCGGAATACGGCGGGGCGGAACGAGCCGACGGGCGCGTGCAGACGGATCTCGCCACCTTCGGCATGGAATCCGACCGGCCGCCAGACGCCGTCGTCCCCGAGTCGCTCGACCGCCTTCGGGGCGCCGTTTTCGAAGACCATCTCGGGATGCTCGATCGTGTCGGCACCGATGTTGTCGAGCACGACGATCCGGCTGCCGTCGCGCCCCGTACCGTTCAGACAGACCGCCGGCTCGTCACCCGCGTAGAAGACGCCCCCGGGAACGCGTCCGCCCGCAAGCGCGCGAACGATCTTCGTCACTTGACGCTTGCGCGTCTCGTTGTAGTACCAGAACTGGGTGAGATGGACCGGTTCCGCCACCAGCTTCGCCGCAAGCGTCACGACCGTGCCGCCGAGGGCGTTTCGGAACCGAATGGAGCCCGGCGCGAGATACTCGTTGGCCGGGGTCAGGCCCGAATCGGCGTGCAGGTAGCGCGAAAGCTCCTCCGCGCCCGCCGCGCGCGCCGCGAGGTCCGCCGCGTCGGCACCCCCGAAGAGCTTCTCGTCCTCGAACTTCTCGACGGAGATCGGCGCACGCGTCCACGCGCGCGCCTCGACGCCGATCAGCTTGCCGAAGCCGCGCTCGGTGAGCGCGATCGCGGCGGCGCCGTCCAGAAGGACCGCGCCGGAGAGGAGATTCGTCATCTCGGCATCGGAGAAGTAGGGAAGATCGAACGCCGACAGCGCGACGACGTCGCCCTTCTTCGCACGCGCATAGCGGTAGGGCAGTCCCATGTAGCCGAAGAACGAGACGCCCCAGTCGGTGGGCTTATAGGAGAGCCAGGCGTCGAGCGGGCGTTTCTCGGGGATCGGAATGACGATGCCCGTACGCGAGACATCGAGCGCCGTGACCGCCTCGAGGAAACCCTTCTGGCGCGACAGGAGCGTGCGGTAGTACGCGCCGCTGCGCGTCTCGTGCACGTTGCCGAGACGCGTGATCCAGATCTTGCCGCCGACACAGCCCTCGAAGGCCGTCATCGCGATGTGGTCGATCATGCGCGTCGCGCTCGTCGAGTAGCGGTTCTGCGGACATGTGTCCATCTCGTCGAGGACATCCACGCCCTCGCCGATGTCCGCGATCTCGCGCGCCGTCATCGACAGAATGCGCGGCAGCGCGATCATCGACTGGCTCGTGTACCAGGCGTTGTTGAGACGGACGGACGGACGCTGACCCGGCGCGGCGAGCAGGCGCGCGAGATGGCCGGCGTGATGGGCGTCGAAGTTGCAGTAGCAGAACATGCCCGGCACCGACGGCGGAAACTGCGCACGGATCGTCTTGAGGAGGACGCCGATCGAGTCGCGGCACAGGGTGTCCCATGCGGCGGCGAGCGCCGGATCGGTCTTGCAGTCGGCGACGACCTGCTCGCGCGTGCGCTCCTTGCCCGTGCGGCGCGCGAACTCAGCGAGGTGCAGGGGACAGTAACAGCCGTTGACGCCGGTGATGAGCCGCGTGTCGTCGTCGACCATGAAGAAGTCCGGCTTCTCGTCCGCCAGCGCCTTCGCCGCCTTCGCGATGTAGGCGAGGAACTCCTTGCCGAGGGGACAGAACTTGTAGGGCTTCCACTGGTCGTCGGCCGTGACGATCTTCTGCCAGGGCGTCCGCGAATTCGGCGTCCACCCGTGGCCGATCGTCGCCTGGAAGAGGATGCCCTGCCGGACCGGCGAGAGGGCCTTCACGCGGTCGCGGACGGCACGGAAGCGCCGCGCGTAGATCGCGCCCTTGTCCGTCGCCGGATCGCTCTCGGGCACGAGCGTACAGCAGTAGGCGTGCGCGTCGACGACGGTCTCCTTTCCGAGATTCGCAAGATCCGCGACGAGCGCGTCGGAAGCCGTCTCCGGAACCGGCGCGATGTTGACCCAACGCGGCGCGGTGACGGCCCCTGCGCCTCCCGCGAAGGCCACCGAAAAGACGCCGACCGAAGCGGCGAGCAAAGACGAAATATGGACCCGTTTATTCATCATCGAATCTCCTTGTGTTAAAAGCGTTTTCCCATGAGACCGGACGAGCGTCGACTCGTCTTCAGTTCGCGTTGTCGTAGTGGCGTGCAATCGCCTCGTAGCCCTGCATCATGCACGCGGGCAACTTGCCGTAAAGCCCGTAGTAGTCGCAGACCACCGGAAGGCAGCGCGTCTTCCACTTCGCGATCGTGTTGAGCGCGATGGACGCGAGCTTGTGGTGCGCGAACGGGTTGGCGAAGCGCTCGATGACGGAGTTGGCGTAATCCGTCTTCTCGGCGTCCGGCAGGTTCACCGTTGGATAGACCTCGTCGAAGAGTATCTTGCGGAGGAAGGCGTTTCCCTCCTCGTCCCCGACGACCTGCGCGACCTCCTCGAATCCGCGCTCGAGCCCCCAATAGACGATCGACGTGTGCGCCGCATTGAGAAAACGGACCTTGCGCGTGCGGTAGGGCTGCATGTCGGGCGTGTAGACGACGTTGACGCCCGCCTTCTTGAGCGGCAGCTCGGCTTCGAGGTCGAAACCCGCCGGCGTCTCGACGACGAAGAAATGGAACGGTTCGCCGCAGACGAGGACGTCGTCCCGCTCGCCCAACTGCTTCGCGTAGCGTTCCGCCGACTCGGGATCGGGACATCCCGCGACGATGCGGTCGACGAGCGTCGAGCAGAAAACGCACTCGTTCTCGACGTAATCCTTCAGCGCTTGCCGCGGACCGCCCGCCGTCTCGTCCTCCAAATGCCGCAGCACGCACTTCTTGAGGTTGTCGCCGTTGTGTTCGATCAGCTCGCACGGAATGAAAACGAGTCCGGGCATTCCCGCCGCATGCCGCGCCTTCAAGAGTCTCAGGACCTTCGCGGGAAAGGTGTTCGCGCCCTTCACGTACTGGATGCCCGCCTCGGTCGTGTTCGAAAAGACGAAACGAAGCGACGGCAGCGCGGCGTACTTCTCGACGTTCGTCCAGAGATCGACGCCCTTCACGGACGAGATCTCTTCGATCTCCTCGACCTCGCGGCCGCCCATGAAGCCGCGAAGGCAGGTATGGTACTTTCCCCCGCGCTCGTTCAGTATCCGCGACGGCGCGCAAAGCTCGTCGCCGATCGGCTG
>DCIH01000061.1:6528-6886 GCA_002317575.1 Verrucomicrobia bacterium UBA1731
CTGGACCTGGCCGTCGAAACCGGCCGTGTCGTTCATCTTCTGGACCATCCAGTCGATGAAGCACCGGAGAAAATTCCCTTCGCCGAACTGCAGAATCTTCGTTTCCATTACAATGTCACTCCGTCTTTGAAAATGGCGATGCCCTGCGCGCCGTTGATTTCGTTCTTCGCGCGTTCCGCGCCGGAGGCGACGCGCAGGACCTTCTGCGCGAACGCCTCGACGTCCGGATCCGACATGGCGTTCCAGTCGATCCAGTTCGGCTTGTTTTCGGCCAGCGCGTCGTTTGTCGCGATCTTCATCGTCGGGACGACGCAGCCGAACGGCGTGCCGCGCCCCGTCGTGAAGAGGATGAGGTGGC
>DCIH01000093.1:0-24479 GCA_002317575.1 Verrucomicrobia bacterium UBA1731
CGTACGGAGCGGCCATTGGCGGCGGCCGGAATGGTCAGGGTTCGCATATCCATATCAATGGTGGCACGATTACCGCCAACGGAGGATCCTACAACGCCTCCGCTATAGGCAATGGCGACAATGCTTCCGCAGCGGCTTCTGATGTTACGTTCGGCGAAACGCGCGAAGTGAAGGCCGGCAGCTACTCGTCGCCGACCACGGTCATTCCGTTCGATAAGGATGAAGACCTTGCGAAGGCCTTGAACGGCAAGCGCTATGCTACGATTGGTATGTGCTTGGACTATACGCTTGTTCTCTCCGAAGGCGCAACTTACAAGTCGTATGACGGCGGCGAAACGCTGGGCGATGCGGTGACGGTGCCCGGGATTACCTATGCAAACAACACCTGGGGGTTGACCAACGCCTACTTCGTCACGACGGCGTCGGTGGCGATGGTCGTCAAGGACGATGCGGTCTTTGCGCTCTCGGGTCTGAACCTGTTCCGCAGTTGCGCGGTCGCAAGCGGCGACACGTACGGCGTCAAGTTCGCGGGAACGATTGTCCTGAACGGCGTCTTCGGTGATTCGTTCGTTGCCCGCGCGGGTGCGACGCCGGGCAATACGAACGCCGTGTATGCGGCATCCGAGCCGACGCTCGCGGAAGGCATGCAGGTGCTGTCCGAGTCCGGGGACGAGCTCGCGTATTCGGACAACGTCTACAAGCAAGGCGGCAATTCCGTGGCGAAGGCGAGTTTCGCCGTTCCGCTCACTTATCTCGATTACGTGGACGGCAAGTTCGTCAAGAAGAATTGCCCGTCTGCCACCGAGGTCATGAACGGAGGGAACACCGTCTGGGGCGCGGTCGGACAGACGAACTGGTATGTTGTCACCGGCACGAAGAATATTACGGGGTATGTGCAGGTTCTCGGCGATGTGCGCCTTATTCTCGTGGACGGATGCAAGCTGACGTCCAAAACTATCTTGGTGTCGAATGACAATCCCGAGGTGCCAGTGAACACGTTCACCCTTTACGCCCAGTCGGAAAGCGACGGCAAGGGCGAACTCGTCGCCAATGCGTATCAATATTACTATGCCGGTATTGGTGGATGTAACTATAAGAATGGATCACATATTACAATCAACGGCGGGAAAATCACGGCCAACGGTGGTTCTTCTGCGTCCGGAATCGGTGGCGGCAATCAGGGTGGAGGATTCCATATCACAATCAATGGCGGCAATGTTTCTGCGAGCAGCGAATATGAAGGTGCCGGCATTGGCGGCGGCTCTTATGGCGCGGCTTCTTATATCACAATCAATGGCGGCAACATCACGGCAAGAGGAGACCTTCCTCATAGTGGCGCCGGCATCGGCGGCGGTTTTTACGGCACGGCTTCGCATATTACGATCAACGGCGGAACCATCGACACCTATGGCGGCGGTGCCGGTATCGGCGGCGGCGGATGGAATCAGACTACCGTGACCGACATCGCAATTCACGGTGGTAATGTGACGGCTGTCTCGGCTTATTCGTCCGGTATCGGTGCCGGATTTGACGCCTCGGTCGATGGAATTGTGATTGACGGCGGCGTTGTTCATGCTACCGCCGCCAGCGGATCGGTAGGCGCCGGTATCGGCTCCGGACGTTACAAGAGTGCCTTCAACATCTATATTTCCGGTGGAACGGTTACGGCTATCGGTGGTACAGAGCAGTCGGCGGCGGGTATCGGCGGCGGCTACCAGGGAGGCGCCTCGAATATCGTGATTACCGCTGGTTCTGTGACGGCGACGGGCGCTTCGGGCGCATCCGCTATCGGCGCAGGTTATCAAGCGTCGGCGAAGTATATCAAGATACTCGGCGGCAACGTCACGGCGAACGGCGGTCAGTATGCGGCCGGCATTGGCAATGGTAGCAATGCGTCGACTGATTCGACGAACATCATTGTCGGCGCCAGGATGGTGGTGAGGGGTGATCTCAATGTCAATCCGCCGACAACGCTCATCATGCACGACGGCGAAGCGGATATTTCTCGCGCCATTGACTTCCGCACTGATTATTCCAAGAGCAAGCGCTATATCACGGCGAAGGAGATGTACGAGTATACGCTTGTCTTGAATACGGACGGCAAAACCTACAGCTCCTACGACGGTGGTTCGACGCTGAGCAATGCGGTTTCCATCGCGGGACTCTCTTATGCGGACGGCACCTGGACGATGAGCAGCTCCGATTTCATTACGACGGCTGCGGTCGCCGTGGTGGTGAAGGGAGACATTACGCTCGCTGTCACCGGACAGAATGTGATTCAGGGCGGGGATGTGCCGACAGGCGACACCTATGGCATCAAGTTCACCGGCGCGGCGACGATCGACATGGCGTATCCGAATCAGCTTACCGTCAAGCCGGGTGCGACCGGTTCCGGGACGAAGTACGGCATCTACGCCGCGACCGAGCCTGATCTCGGTTCGGCGAAGGTTGCGGATAGCGATGGCAACATGGCGTCCTTCAAGGACAATACGTATCGCGATGGCAACGACAATCCGGTTTCGGCGCTTTTCGTGTCCGTACCGATGACCTACGAGGATTACGTGGACGGCAAGTTCGTGACGAAGGTCTGCCCGACGTTCACGCAACTCGCGAGCTCGAGCGAATACACGTATCTCGGTGAGCCCGGCAAGACGAATTGGTATGTTGTCATCGGCACGGTTAATTACAACCCCGGCGTGGCCTTGAGGGGCGATGTCCGCTTGATTCTCACGGATGGATCCCGTCTGACGGCTGTTGGCGGGAATTATGTTGCCGGTCTCGGCTTTTACGCGGACAACGCCTCGTTGACCGTCTACGGTCAGTCCGCCGGTACCGGTGAGCTGCTGGCGACCGGTGCAAGCTCGGTCGGAGACAGCGCTGGCATCGGTGGGTCGAGTGCCTACCCCTATTCGGGCTCCATAACCATTAACGGCGGCCGGGTGACGGCGACGGGTACCGAAGGATCGCCCGGTATCGGTCCTTGTGATGTGTCCTCTTGTACGATCAACATAACCATTAACGGCGGCACGGTCGTTGCGAACGGCAGTTATGCCGATCCGGGCATCAGCTGCGGAAACGGCGGAAGGATCGAGATCAACGGCGGCAACGTAACGGCTAACGGCGGTTATTATTCATCCGCCTATGCCGGCCCCGGCATAGGCGGCGGATACGAAGAGTGCCCGGCCGAGATCGTGATCAATGGCGGTACGGTCAACGCCAATGGCGGAAACAGCAATGTCGCAGGTATCGGCTATGGTGCCGCGTACAGCGATCACAGCATCGTCAAGGTCAGTGACGAACTGGCGGTCCAGGCCGACACGGTGACGCCTCCGGTCGCTACCGTTCCGCATGCGAGCGATGAAGACATCGCTGCGGCATTGGCGGGCAAGCGCTACGTCGTCATCAAGGAACTTCCCGGCTATACGCTCGTGCTGACGAATCATCTGGTGTACAAGTCCTGGGATGGCGGCGCGACGCTGGGCGACATCGTTACTGTGGACGGCCTCGGATATTTCAACGAAGGCGGCTTCAGTTTGTGGCTGATGAACGGCTTCAATTTCGCGACGACCGCGGCGGTTGCGATGGTCGTCAAGGACGCTGGCGACGTCTGGGTCAACGGCACCTGCTCCCTCAAGGGCGGTGCGGCGGCGGACACCATCGGTCTCATGGTCGATCAGAATGTCAATCTGATCGGTCGCGGCAAGCTCTCGGTCACGGCTGGCAATGCGACAACGGGCGACAGCTGCGGCGTCAGCGGCGTCGGCAAGGCGCTCGTCGTTTCCAATATCACGCTCGTCGCGACGGCATCGGGCGACGGCTCGTCCGCTATCGGCGTGAATGTAAGCGACCTCGCGATCAACGGCTACGGACGCATCAACGTCAGCGCCACGGGCAACGCGACGTCCCTCAAGGGCATCACGGCCGACAATGAGCCGAGTTCCGACACATCGGTCATCGCCATCGATTCCGAGAAGAACGAACTGACCTTCTCGTCCGGAACGTATGTGGATGGCGATGCGAACGTCGCCGCGTCCGTCAACCTCAAGACGCCTATGCGCGAAGTGATCAGCGAACGGGTCGTCGTCGCGTCCGGTTCGACCGTTGAACTTGAGGAAGAGGCCTCTTATGAGTGCCCGTGGAGCGAATACGGTGGCGCGGTGTACGTTGACTATAATGCGAATGTCACTGCCAGAAACGATGCCTTTGTCGGCAACCAGGCCGACTACGGCGGTGCCGCATACATCCAGGGTTCGACAACCTTTGAAGGTGAGACGCTCTTCGCCACGAACAGCGCCAAGGCCGGCGGCGCATTGTATTTGTATAATACCACCGTCTATTTCAAGGGCGAAACGACATTCGACGGTAATACCTCCACGGATTATCCCAGCGGTGCCGTTTACAGTTACGAATGCTCGGTGTATCTGCAGAATGAGGTCACACTCGTCTCGCCGACCGATTTGTACTACAACCATTGTAGCGGCGTCTTGATCTGGGATCTGACGAGCGAAGTCCCCGGTAAGTTCAATGGTTTCGAAAAGATCATCAACGATGGCGGATATCTTGAAATCGTCGTCAGCAACCATCAGGAGATTGCCGAATACGTCATTGCGACGGGCGACTTCACCGATCTCACCGGCAAGAACGATTTCTACCTCGATCGCGCCGGTCACGGGTCCGAGCTTCAGATCGGCGGCGAGCCGGTCGCGTCCGGCGACCGCTTCTACCAGCTTGTCGTCGAGGATGACGAGCTGGTCCTCAAGGTGACGGAGAATCCGAATCCGATTCCCGATCCGGTGGATTACTACATCTATCTGTGTGAGGGGCAGGCGTACACCAACAATGTGCTGGCGGCGTCGATTCCCGGCCTTACCTATGAAGGCGACACCTGGGTGATGAGCAACTTCGTCTTCACGTCCACCGTCCCGTATCCTATCTGTTTCTATGACGCCAACACGACGATCAAGGTGGTCGGGACGAACGAAATCAGCTGTACCGACTCTTCGTACACCACATACGGATTGTACTTTGAATACGGCGGCGTGATTACCGGTTCCGGAAAACTTACGGTCACGGCCGGCAAGGCAACGGGCAGCAATGCGAGCAGCTACGGCATCTATGGCGAAGATGATTACAGCCTCGTGATCAGCGGATCTGACTTGGAGGTCGTTTGCTCCGCCGATGCGGCATCGCGTTTGTCGGCAGGGCTTTACGCTGGTCATCTGACGGTGGCGGACGCCAAGGTGACGGCGGTCGGCAAGTCGGGCCAGAGCTGGACATGTGGCGTGTATAACGACGATAACATTGCGGTTTCGGTAACTGGCAAGGGTGAGATTACGTGCAAGGCCAGCGATTCCGAATATAATTACGGATTTTACGGCTGCACACCGAATGTGTCTGCCACGGACCTTTCGGGCAATCCGCTGGTTTACAATTACGACTGGTGGTCGTTCCTGGACGCCAATTCGCAGCTCGCCCCCGTTGTCGTGATGACCAAGCCCATTCGTATCGTCGTGCCGGAAGGTCAGACGGTAGACCTTGAGGCCAATGAGGTTCTCAAGGGTCAGTCCGGCGAATATGGCGGTGCAGTCTACGTCCCGGCGGAAGCTGCCGCGAACGCCCATACGAATTCCTTTGTCGGCAATACGGCGAGCGAATGGGGCGGCGCGGTGTCCGTCAGCGGCGTGATGACATTTGAAGGTGAGACGACATTCCGCACCAACAGTGCCAGGTACGGCGGTGCGCTCATCAACAACGGTATCGTCTACTTCAAGGGCGAGACGCTCTTCGACGGAAACACCTCGAGCGCGGATGGAAATTACAGCGGTGCGATCTACAACTACGGCACCATCTATTTCCAGAA
This sequence comes from Verrucomicrobia bacterium UBA1731, assembly GCA_002317575.1. GTDB lineage: Bacteria > Verrucomicrobiota > Kiritimatiellia > RFP12 > UBA1067 > UBA1731. Next base: position 5,861 of record DCIH01000093.1, read on the forward strand.
CGAGATTACGCTCAACTCCGATACCGATGGCCTGTACAACGAGAATGGCGACGGTTATCTCGTTTGGGACATGACGAGCGAGACGACGGGCGTTCTCAACGGTTACGAGCATCTGTGCAACGACAGCGGCTATCTCAACATCCTCGTCAGCAACAATCAGGAGATTGCTGATTATGTTATCGCGACGGGCGATCTGACGAATCTCGCCGGCAAGGACATGTTTACCGTCATGCACGACAGCGTCGCCGTGGCGGTGACGGTCGGTGGTGAGCCGGTCCAGGACGGGACGCGGACGTATCAGCTCGTGGTGAGCGGAAACGACCTCGTGCTGGAGGTGGCGGAGTACACGCCGCCGTCCGACCGCTGCATCGTCACCTACGATGCGCAGGGCGGACAGTTCACGGGCGGATTCAGCGTCACGAACATCGAGACCGTGTTCGCCGCTGGTTATGTGCTGCCCGCGTCGCCGACGCGCGAAGGCGGAGAGTTCCTCGGTTGGTTCTACGGCAACACCAACAATGCGCCGAAGATCAGCGCGGGCGATACGCTCTTCCGCCAGGTCAATCATACGATCTACGCGAAGTGGAACGTTAAGATCGACGGAGAGGACTACATCGTCTGGAATCGTAGTGAGGTTCCGACCGCGCCCGGCAAGTACATCCTTGACCGCGACCTCGTCCTCACGTCCGACTGGAACATCAGCAGCAATGTGGTGATCGCACCGAACGGCTATTCAATCAATGCCGGCACCTATGACATCGTGACCGGTGCGGATCCGGAAGATCGGCTTAATATCGTCATCGCCTGTCCGGAAGACATGGCGACCATGAACAGCGTTCCGGCCGCGCATCAGACCTGGCAGATCGTCATGGATCTCGAGCTTGAGGAGTCCGTGCTGATCCAGGGACACGATCTCGTGATCGAGGGCAATGGGCATTCGATCACTGGAGCCGAAGGCGCCGCAACTACGCCGCAGCAGGGTGGACAGATGTTCGTCCTGGTGTCGGGTTCCGACGAGGCGCTCAACAAGGTGAGCTTCGTCGACGTCGAGCTCGTCGGTTCGGATCGATTCCGTAACGTGATTACGGTCTATAACGGCGACCAGACGGAAAACCGTCTCGGCATGGACTTGACGTTCGCCGATGTCGAAATCGACCATACGCACTGCGCTGTGGACGGTGGTGCACCCGTCGTGGTCTACGGTTCCGATGTGACCGTATGCGGCGATTTCAAGGTCACCACGGGTACGGGATCCTGGGCGGCGGTTCTGTTGGACGCCGGCCCGACCAACGCCACGATGACCTTCACCGCCGATGCGTCGGTTTCGATTACGGACGGCCGCACGAGTGCGGTCAAGGCCAACAATCCGCTGTACATGTTCGTCAACAACGGCGATCATGACGCGGCGCTTTCCGGCGACTATGTCACGGAGAAGTTGATCGCGGTTGCGAACATTGGCTATGATCTCAAGACGATCGAGCCTACCGGGGTCATGATCAATGGCATAGACATCGCGCGTGGCTATGGTCCCGGTTGGACCTATGTGGCGCCATCGTCGCCCTACACGCAGGGCACGCTGACCTTCACCGGCCCTGCGGTAGCCGGTGCCCCGACCGTCCTGAGCGGTGACCTCGGCAACATCGCGATCGTCGTGAACGGTGCGTTCGTTGCGCCAGAGGCGCTCGTCTTCAATAACGTGACGAATGATGTCTCGTCCGTGTCGGGGGCGGTCGCATTGAAGTTGAATGCTACCGCCAACATCTTGCTATACGGGAGCAACCTGTTCCGCTCCGGTGACAACCACTCGGCGATCGAGGTTGACGGCGCAACGACGGAGGTCGTCATCTCCGGTGACGGTTCCGTGAATCTCGTGAACGGCAGCGCCAGCGTCGCGTTGCCCGGTATCTCGGACCGCAAGAGCTTCCCGGCGGAGTCCGACTACGGAACGTGTACGATTCTCGGCGGCACCTACAACAGCGCCGTGGATCCGAAGACGTACATCGGCGCGGTGAACCTTGAGGGCTTCTCCAATGGCGACGGTACTTGGACGGTCAAGGCGTATTACACGGTGACGCTTGATCCTGCCACCGGTGCTGCGGTCTCAACGGTCCGCACGCCTCAGGGCGAGGTGCTGGTGAAGCCGGCCGATCCGGTGAACGCCGATCTGACGAAGGCCTTCGGCGGCTGGACGAAGAACTCTTCGCCCTATGACTTCACGCAGCCGGTCATGTCTGACATGAAGCTCGTAGCCGCTTGGACTGCGGCCTCCGCGAAGGTCGTCGATGCGGATGGCAATGCCGTCGGTGCCAAGGACTTCGCCGACGCCAACGAGAAGGCCAAGCCCGGTAGCACGATCGTTGTCGAGAACGAGATGGTTTCCGGCACGATCATCGGTCGTCAGCTGATCGTCGAGGCCGGCACTGGTGCCAATGTTTCCGCTCTGGTTGCCGACGCAGGAAAGGGACTTGTCAAGGCCGCGTCTGGCGCACTCGTCCTTATCGGCACGAACATCAACGGCAGGGCGGTCGTGACAACCGGCAGCGTCGAGCCGATCCAGACGAACGAGCTCGCTGACGTCAAAGTCGAGCACCGTTTGATCGTCTCCAACCTGGTGGCTTTCGCCAAGGTCGAGGACGCGCTCGAGATCCTCAATCCGTCCGTGCTCGATGAAGCGGTCGCCGCGGCTTCTGCCGCCGACGCGCTGATCGCCGAAGTGACGGTCAAGGTGGAGCCGGTCGGAGTCGAAACCAACAAAGCCGCCGCGATTGCCGCGATGACGGTGGACGTCACGCCGGTGCTCGAGGTGTTCAGCGTGACCAACGGCGTGAAGACCAAGATGGAGGGCGCTCCCGCGCTTGAGCTCAGTGGCCGGCCGCTGACGATCACGCTTGACGTGGGTGGGCTTGGGTCCGTTCCCGTGGCCGCAATCCACACTTGCTCCGACGGCCGCAGGGATTGTTACTACGCCGCGTCCGATGTCCGCGCCTACGAACCGGGCAACCGCGTGTTCACCTACGACGCCGTCGCGAAGACGATGTCGTTCGAGATGTCCGAGTTCTCGCCGGTGATGATCGTGCTCGACGCGGGTGCACTCGAATCCAATGTGTCGATTGACGCGATGGGCGGCACGTTCGCTGGCACGGGTCTCAGCACTTCCAACCTCACGCTCACGGCTGGCGCGTCGGTTGCGCTACCCGAAGCGCCGGTGCGCGACGGCTACACATTCGTCGGCTGGACGCGCGCTCGCGGCGCCGCGAAGGGCTGGCAGGCGGGTGCCGAGCTGTTGCCGGCGGGTACGAACCTCGTGATTGACTCCGATTCGGCCTTCTACGCGAAGTGGACGCCGGACGCATCGAACCCCGCGACGCGCGTCACCATGCCCGAGTTCCTCTCCAACGGTTCGCCGTGCACGGAAGTCGCGACGAACGCCTTCCAGGGCAACCGCACGCTCAAGACGGTGGATCTGCCGTTGTTCGCGACGAAGATCCGCTCCTATGCGTTCCGCGGTGCGACGGCGCTTGAAACGGTCAACTTCGTCCGTCCGCGCGACTACGCGACGGGCGCGTCGACGACGCTCGAGATCGAGCCTTACGCGTTCTACATGGCGACGTCGCTGTCGGAAATCCGCATTCCCTCGTCAGTGTCGAAGGTCGGCAAATGGGCGTTCGCGAGCTGCTCGAAACTGAAGGATGTGTATCTCCTCGGTGATTTGGATGCGACCGCGTTCGACGAGAAGCCGTTCGTCGGTTGCGGACGCGACGCGGGTGGCGTGACGGTGCACCTTTCGCCGGCGGCGGCCGCGAACGCGGCGCTCGTGTTCGCGATCACGAACGGCGCCACGGCCCGGATCGTGGTCGACGAATCGCTGGCGGGCGAGAAGGTCGCTGTGACCGACTTCACGGTCACCGAAGATACGCTGACCTTCACGGTGACGTTGACGAACGTCGACATGCCCGTCAACAAGAAGACGGTCAGCGCGTTGTGGGCGACGTCCCCTGCGGGACTGCCTTCTGGATCGTATCTGTCACCCAAGACGGTCGTACGCAACGACGACGGCACCTGGACGATCACGTTCGGCAAGCCCTCCGGGGCGGCCTCCGGATCGTGCTTCCGCCTCTGCATCATACCTGAGAACAACCTGTAATTTAGGAGGGCCATTATGAACACGAAACAAATTGCGCTTTTCGGAATGGTTTCGGCGCTGGCCGCGCTGTCGGCCGCCGCGGACGGATTCTCGGCCTCGGCGGGGTATGCGTGGCGCTCGCGCGTGCGGACGAAGTTCGAACGGAGTGCTACTCCTCCCGGCGGCGCCTACGACAACGGTTCGCTCGCCGGCAATCAGAACTGGACGTACGCCGGCGCTTACGAGAACACCCGCTACGCGGACCAGAACTACACGCCGGCGGAGCCGATTTACTCGATGGGACTCGTGCGCAGCGAGGGCGTAGTCGACGCGTCCGACGATTCCGGCGCGCACGGCCTCAATCTGTCCGCCGCGTACGGGCTTTGGTCGACCGCGGCTTTCGAGCTGGCGCTGCAGGGACGGTTCGCGGGCTTTTGGGACATCGAGAACGCGGCGGCGGCCGCCGGCGTCACATACACCGACTACTATTCGTTCGGTCCACTGCCGGTGGATCCAACCGCCGACGAGGCTCGCTTTGAGGAGCGCGTGCAGAACGCGTCGGCGCCGCATCGGGTGCGTCTGCGCGCGGACCTGTACCAGATCGGTCTCGGGCCGAAGGCGACGTGGCACGCGCTTTCGTGGCTGGACGTGTACGCAGGTGCGGACGTGCTGCTCAACATCGCGCACGCTTCGTTCTCGACGGATGCGGGCTCGTCGTCCGACACGGATTGTCTGATCGGCTTCGGCGGCAACATGGGTGTCGTGGGGAGGATCACGAAGAATGTGGGCATCTACGGACAGATCGGCTACGAGTGGATCGACGACAGCGACATGTCCGCGGGTGGCTACCGCGCCGAGACGGACTACTCGTCGCTCGTGCTGAGCGCCGGCGTGCAGTTCAGATTCTGAGCGGCGTCGCTTCGGGCGCGGGACGCGACCGGGTACGCATGGCTTCGCCCCGCGCAGCGGAAATGCGGGTTGATTCGGCCGGAAAAATCGTGTAACCTTTTCCGTATTGATCCGTAATCGTGGTAACGGGCGTCAAAAATGGCGTGACAACAGGAGGTGTGACATGGGCGGAATGAATCTGGGAGGTCTTGGTGCGGGCGTCGGACAGGGCGTTCAGCTTGGCGGCGGCGTCGAATTCGGGACGGCCGTCCCGCAACCGTCGGGCGACGCGGCGGCGAACACCAATCCCATCCTGGGCGGCGAAAACGTGGTGGTGACCACGCCCTCGGCCGTTGAGAAGATGCTGCACGACGCCGCGTTCGAAACGGCCGAGAACACGATCAAGAACCTTTGTGACACGCCGGAGGAATCCGCTGCCAAGCAGGAGCGCGCGGAGGAAGAGCGCGAAAAGGAAATCACGCAGGAAGAGATCGACAAGCAGGTTCAGCAACAGCAGATGCGTGACGAGATCGCCACGGAAAAGCAGGAAAAGGTCTGAGGTCCGAACAATGGTCAGTCTGAACGATTTCCGCATGGCGGTCGGGATGCCCGCGCGCGGCGTGGAGGAAGCCGGCGAACAATCCGCGGCTTCGGGCTTCAAGCTGGTGGACGGCGGCGCCGCCGAAAACGTGCGCATGCGCCAGCAGCTCGTCCAGGCGTTGAGCAGCGATGCGAACGTGCCCAAGGCGTACATCGAGATGATCCGGCAGCGTCTGGGGCTGGATACGGATTCTTCGGATCTGGTGTCCGGCAAGCCCTTGAGTCAGCGCGAGGTCGTCGACATCATCGAAGGCGCCGATGCGCTTGAGAACATGGTCGACATCCAGGAGGAGATGCTCGTCGAGAAGACGAAGATGCTGCTCGAGCAGGACGCGAAGGGCCTTCTGCTCGGGTCGCTGAGCGACGAGATGGCCGCGTTGCAGAACGAACTCGAGCGGCTTGGCGAAGCCGTGAACGGCGGCGTGGACGCCACCCGCGAGAAAATGGTCGCCGTCTTCGCGGAGGCCATGAAGGAGCGGGCGAAAGCCATGATGGACGAGGCGGTCGGCATGGTCGTGTTGTCGAAGCCGGAGGATGCCGCCGTGGTTGCGGCCGTGGTGCGCGATGTATTCCGATGCATGTCCGAACTGCGTGCGATGGTTCGCGAGGCGCGCGTCAATCCGTCCTTCGATTTCTCCGCCGTCAAATGGCCCGCGCCGCCGTCGTTTGACGCCTGGCGGAAGATCCACGACGAGCGCAAGGCCCAGAATGCGAACGCCAAGGAAAAGGCAGATGTCCGTGCTGCGCGGCGGCGCAACACGGAGGCGAACCGCGAGCGGAATGTCGAGTTGCGCCTGATTGCTAACATGCAGGCCCTGTTGGCGAAGTTGACGGCGCAACGCGATGCGATCGCCGGGGTCCGAAAGGCGCCCCAGGCGGGATCCACGCTGGGCGTGGCCTTGGACCTGTACAGCGAAACGATGGAGACACTGTCCGAAACCCGCCGCTTCTACGAGCGACAGGCGATGGACGACAAGGTCGAGGGCTTCCGCAAGCGGCTTTCCGAGCGCATGGGGATGGCGGCCGACAACGTGACGCTCAAGGTGTGACGAGGCGTGCCGGTCTTCGGAGAGACGCTGGACGCGGGCCGCATCGACGCGTACCTGTCGCGCATCGGCCATGCGGGAGACCGCGCCCCGACGCGTGCCAATCTCGCCGCGCTGCAGAAGGCGCATCTGCTTGCCGTTCCGTACGAAAACCTGAACATCTATTTCCGGCATCCGTCGGGGCTTGCGCTGGACGGCGTGTACGATCAGGTCGTGACGCGCCGCCGCGGCGGCTACTGTTTCGAGCTGAACGGGCTTTTCGCGCCGTTGCTGCGCGCGCTCGGCTACTCCGTTCGCGAGTTCTTCGCGCGTTGGATCGACGGCGAGAAGGATGAAGTCCCCGTGCGGCGCCACCGCATCCTGCGCGTGGATTTCAACGACGGAAGGCCTTCGCTGCTGGTGGATGTCGGCATGGGGCAGAGCTCGCCGCTGACGCCGCTCCAATACGCGCCCGGCCTGCAGGCGCGGACGGAGGCCGTGTACGAAATCCGTCCTGAAGAGGGATTCGGCTTCGTGCTCGTCCAGCGCGACGCCGAGGGCGAGAAACGGCTCTATTCCTGGGACGAGGCGCCGCAGACGGCGCGCGATTTCGACGGCACGCATCATCTGCTCTCGCATGCCGAGGACAGCCCGTTCCGCAAGACGCTGCTGGTGCATCTGCGCACGGGCGAGGATGCCGCGAAGTCGGTTTTCTCGGCGACCGATCCGCAGACCGGCAAGGAGGGGTGGTTCTTCATGCGCCGCACGGGAAAGGACCGAAAGGTCTTCCGGTTGTCGCGCGAGAAGTTCGTCGGGGCGCTGGAAAAGGAGTTTGGGATCGCGTACGCGATCGACTGACCCAATCGGCGGTCAGTTCCTGATCCGGAACGTCAGCGTGATTCGCGCGGAGGAGGCCACGGCCTTGCCGTTGCTTTGTGCGGGCTTGAATTTCGCGCGTCGCGCTTCCTTCAGAGCCGCTTCATCCAAGTCGGCGTGCCCCGAAGTCGAAATCACGGACGCGCCCGCCACGGAACCGTCCGCCGCCACCTCCAGCAGCAGTTCGACCGATCCTTCGGCGCCGCGTTCGCGGGCCGATTTCGGATACTGCGGCTTGATCGCGCTGCGCGCCTTGGGCGGCACGTCCACGCGCGCCTGCACGGGCGCCGGCGCCGCGGGGGCGGATTCGGGCTGCAGAAGCTGCAGGGACGGCATCGGGCGCGTTTCCTGCGTGACGGGGGACTGGAACGACGGGGCGGGCAAGTCGGCGCTCGCGTTCGGCGCCGGTTCCGGCGGGGGAAGATGCTGCGGATCGGAGATGTCGGCGGTCTTCGGTTCCGGCGGCGGCTCGTCCATCGGCGGAATCTCGTCGGGATGCGGCATGTCGCGTTTCGGCTCGGGGCCGTCTGCGGCGCGTTCAAGCGTGACGGGCGGCGAGGCCTCCGCGGAAACGCGGGCGGCTTGCGCATCGTCCTCATGTTCCGAAAGGCTCAGGTCGAGATTGCCCAGATCGAGTTCGACCGTTTCCGTGATCTCGACGCGGGATGCGGTCAGCGCGAAAACGTATGCGGCGGCGACGAGACCGTGCAACGACAGCGAAACGGCGGCGGCCGCGGCCCACAGGAGCGGGGGGTGGTGTCCGGCGTTCGGAGGATGTGGTTCGCGGCTCGTGGTTGACCTCGCTTGGACGCGGTCGACCGCCGTCCGTCAACGGACGGCGGCGGGCGCTTCGCGCTTGACCTGAAAACTGACTTTCTCGGCGCCGGCGGCCTTCAGGTCCGCCAGAAGTCCGACGCCCGTACCCAGGGTCGAACGTCGGTCCCCGGAAATGATCACGGGCACGCGCTGTTCCGTCAGCAGCAGCTTCACGTCGTTCAGCAGCGCCTGGCGCGAGACGGCGCGACCGTTCAGCTGGAGTTTGTCCTCGGCGGTGATGGTGATGACGACGCGCTCGCCCTTTTCCGGTGCGCCGGCGGCTTCCGGGAGATCGACTTTGACGCCCTTGTGGACGGTCATCTCGAAAATCGAATAGACGAAGAAGACGAGCACGAGGAACATGACGTCCATCAGCGACGTCAGATCGAGCCGTGCCTTTGGAATCTTCTTGCCCATGCGCGCTCAGTCTTCCGCTTTGCCGGCCAGGAAATTGTAGGGGAACAGCAGTACCAGCGCCGCCACGAGTCCGGCGGCGGTGGTGATCAGCGCTTCGCCGATGCCGGCCGTTGCGGCCAGGGGGGAGGCGTCGCCGCCCACGTTGAGCGCGCCGAACGTCTGGATGATGCCGGTCACCGTGCCGAGAATGCCGAGCATGGGCTCGGCCGTGATGATCGTGTTCACGACGCCCATGCCGCGGAAATCCCGTCTGCCGCGGATGAGCGCGATGAAGTTGAAGACGAGAATCGTCAATCCGACGATCGAAAGGGCGAGGATCGGCCACATCACGGGGCCGCCGTCCTGGAATGCCGTCAAAAGCTTCTGCATTTTTTCACCGTTCGGGGGGTGGGGCGTCAGCGGCCGAAGTCGTCGTCAAGCCGCACGATGTCGTCTTCTTCCAGGTAATCGCCGATCTGCACCTCGGAGACGACGAGCGGCGTGTCGGAGGACAGGTTTTCAATGCGGTGCTTGGCGCCGCGGGGCACGGATATGAGCGAGTTTTCGCTGACTTGCATGAGATTGTTCCCGACGGTGCACAGACCCTCGCCGCGGACGATGGACCACATTTCCTTGCGGCGGTGGTGGATTTGCAGCGACAGACGGGCGGCGGGATCGACGGAAAACACCTTTGTCTTGTATCCGGGCATCTGCAATGTGGTCGCGTACCATCCCCACGGGCGTTTGACGGCGTTCGCCGGCATGTCGTTGTTCGTGCTGTTCATCGTGCTCCTGTTTGCGTGTCGTTCTGGAACGATTCGTTAGTATATCACGTGAAACGCGCGCACAGGACGAAAAGTTCTCCGCAGTCGCGCGTGGTTTGTGCTATAATCCCCGAATGTCATGTCAGTACACGTCATTTGAAAGGGCAATGTCATGAAAAAGTCGGTTTTCGCGATGGCGGCCGTGTTGGCGGCCGTGACGAGTTGGGCGCAGGATTCGGCCAAGGCCGCCGGTCCGGCGCCCGTTGCGCCCGTTGACGCGCCGCAGCGCGCGGGTGCGCCTGCGACGCCGCCGAAAGCGCTTCCGCCCGAGGGTATCAAGCGCCTTGAAGAACGCCGTGCCAAGCGTCGCGCCGGTCTTCCGTTCGGTCCTCAGATGATGGGGCGCGGGTTGGCGGCCCCGAAGAGCATGGGCAAGCTGAAGGACGGCCGCGAGGCGCGCGTGTGGCGCGTGCAGGGCCTGGGCGGTCTGGTGCTCGATTTCTCCGACTACGGCGGGCGTCTCGTGCGCTGTTATGCGCCGGACAAGTTCGGCAATCTCGCCGACGTGACGCTCGGCTGGAACACGGCGGCGGAGTACGAGGCGAACGGATTCTCGATGGGTACGCTCATCGGCCGTTTCGGCAACCGCATCGCCAAGGGCAAATTCAAGCTGGACGACAAGGAATACGTGCTCGCGCTCAACAACGACAACAACGGCGAGAAGTGCAACCTGCACGGCGGCCCGGACGGCTGGGACACGAAGCTCTGGAACGTGAAGCCGCTTCGCGAAGGCCCCGTGACCGGTCTTGAGATGACCTATGTTTCCGAGGACGGCGAAATGGGCTTTCCCGGCACGGTCACGATGAAGGTCACATACCGCGTGCTGCCGAACAACGTCTGGTCGGTCGATTACGAGGCCACTACGGACAAGCCCACGGTGATCAACCCCACGCACCACTCCTACTGGAACCTCGCGGGCGAGGCGAGCGGCGACGTGCTCGGCCAGCAGCTCCAGATCTTCGCGGACGAATACACGGAGGTGAAGAACCTCATTCCCGTGAAGAACGCGCCCGTGAAGGGCACGCCGTTCGATTTCACGCAGCCCAAGGCCATCGGCGCCGCGCTCAAGGAGGCGGCGACGAACGCGCAGCTCAAGGAGGGCAGCGGCTGGTACGACCACAACTTCGTCCTCCGCGGCGAACCCGGCAAGCTCCATCCGGCGGCGTCCATGTGCGATCCCGTGTCCGGCCGCACGCTCGAGGTGTGGACCACGGAACCCGGTATGCAGATGTACGGCGCGCAGGCGATGAACGGTACGATGAACGCCAAGGCCGCGGGCAGGAAGCTTCCGCAGTACGCGGGCATCGCACTGGAGACGCAGCATTTCCCGGATTCGCCGAACCGCCCGGATTTCCCGACGACGGTGCTGCGTCCCGGCGAGACGTTCAAGAGCCACACGGAATACCGTTTCGGCGTGGTCAAGTGATCTGACGCTTCCATTCCAACCATATCAGGAGACGCACATGGAAATCGTGTCCACGGAAAACGCGCCGAAGGCGCTCGGTCCCTATTCCCAGGCCATCAAGGCCGGCGGATTCGTGTGGTGCTCGGGCCAGATCCCGATCGATCCCGCCGTCAACGCCGTCACGGCCGTCGGCATCGAGGCGCAGACGCGCCAGTCGATCACGAATCTCAAGAACGTGCTCGAGAAGGCGGGCGCGGGGCTGGACAAGGTGGTGAAGACCACGGTGTTCATCAAGGACATGAACGACTTCGCGGCGCTCAACGCCGTCTATGCCGAAATGTTCGGCGACACGAAGCCCGCGCGCAGCTGTGTGGAGGTGGCGCGTCTGCCGAAGGACGTGCTCGTGGAAATCGAATGCGTCGCGGCGCTTTGAGGATTCCATGGCGTATCCCTCCATCTTCGTCGCCGGCTCCGTGCTGGTGGACAAGCTGAACGAAATCGCCGCCTATCCGAAAGCCGGCGAACTCACGCAGATCCGCGGCATTTCGCGCGCGCCCGGCGGGTGCGTGCCGAATGTGGCGATCGACGTCAAGCGCTTCGCGCCCGAACTCGCCGTCTTCGCCGCCGGCAAGGTCGGCCGTGACGAGGACGGTTCGTTCGCGTGTGCCGAAATGGCGAAGAACGGCGTGGACGTGTCGCAGATCCGCCAATCCGACGACCGCACGAGCTTCACGGACGTGATGAGCGTCCCCGGCGGCGAGAGGACGTTCTTCACGTATCCGGGCGCGAGCGCGGATTGGGGCTTCGACGATTTCGACTTCAACGCCGTCAAACCCGGCGATCTCGTCCATCTTGGATACTTCCTGCTGCTCGCGAAGGTGGACGCTGGCGACGGCCTCAGGATGCTCAAGGAGCTCAAGGCGCGCGGCGCGGTGACCTCCATCGATCTCGTCACGGAAAATTCCGACCGCTACGCGCTCGTGCGCGAATGCCTGCCGTTCGTGGACAACTTGATCGTGAACGAAATCGAGGCGGAGCGTCTGGCGGGCGTCACATCCGGAACGGATTTGCATACCGTCTGTGAAGCGCTACGGGCGCGCGGTGTCCGTGACCGCGTGGTGGTGCATCTGCCCGAGAAGGGCGTGTGCCTGTCGCCGCGCGGCTGGAGCGAAAAGCCGTCTGTGAAACTGCCCGCTTCGGCCATCAAGGGCAAGACGGGCGCGGGCGACGCATTCTGCGCGGGCGCGCTCGCGGGCATCGCCCGCGGGCAGCCGGACGAAGAGATCTTGGATTTGGGTTCCGTGGCGGCGGCGGGCGCGATGCGCGCGCCGGGCGCGACGGACGGCGTTTCAACGGAAAAGGAGCTCAGGGATTATGTTGGCCAATTTGAATGACGTCTTGAAACCGGCACAGGCCGGCAAGTACGCGGTGGGTTTGTTCAACACCACCGATTCGGACATGCTCGAGGCGGCGATCGGCGCGGCGGAGGAACTGCGCGCGCCGATCATCATCGGCACCGCCGAAGTGCTGCTGCCGTACGGCGAACTGAAACTCATCGCGCCCGGCCTCGTCGCGGCGGCGAAGCGCGCGAGCGTGCCCGTGGTGGTCCATTACGACCACGGTCTCACCTTCGAATGCACGATGGAGGCGCTCAAGCTCGGTTTCTCGAGCGTGATGTTCGACGCGTCCGCGAAGCCGCACGACCAGAACCTCGCGGAGACCGCCGAAGTCGTCAGGATCGCGCACGCGTTCGGCGCCACGGTGGAGGGCGAAATCGGCCACGTGGGCGAGGCGGCGAAGGGCGACGAGTCGCTCGCCGACATGTACACGACGCCGGAGGAGGCGGACGAATTCATCCGCGCCACGGGCGTGGACGCGCTGGCGGTGGCGATCGGCAGCGCCCATGGCGTGTACAAGAAGAAGCCGATGCTCAATGTGAAGCGTCTGATGGAGATCCGCGCGAAGGTGGACGCGCCGCTCGTGCTGCACGGCGGCAGCGGCCTTTCGGACGACGATTTCCGCAACACGATCCGCGAGGGCATCGCGAAGGTGAATGTGTTCACGGATCTGTGCCTCGCCGGCGACGCCGCGATGGCGGAAGGTCTCGAGAAGAAGCTCGGCTACCTCGAGACGCGCAACCTCCGGGTCGCGAAGATCAAGGAAGCCGTGATGACGAAGATGAAGGTGTTCGGGTGCGCCGGCAAGGCGTGAGCGCGGAAGGATGGTCGACATGAACGGGAAGCGGTTGGCGTCGTTGGACGCGGTGCGTGGTTTCGACATGCTGTTCATCATGGGCGGCGAAGGGCTGGTGTGCGCCATTGCGGCGCTCTTCGGCTGCCCGGATTTCCACAAGTCCTTCGGTCATGTGCCGTGGAACGGTCTCCAGTTCATGGATCTCATCTTCCCGACGTTCCTGTTCCTCGCGGGCGCGAGCTTCCCGTTCTCCTGCGCGAAGAGCATGGAGCGCGGCATGTCCCGCAAGGCGGTCGCGCTCCGCGCGCTGCGCCGCGGCGTGACGCTCATTCTGCTCGGCTGGTTCTACCAGGGGCTGCTTACGCGGCTCAACTTCGCGACGTTCCGCATCCCGAGCGTGCTCGGCTACATCGGCTTCGGCTGGATGGTGGCGGCGTGGCTGTATCTGGGCGTTCGCAAGGCGTGGGGACGCCTTGCCGTGGGCGCGGCGATTCTGGTCGGCGTGACGCTCGTGATGGCGCTCGTGCCGGCGCCGGATGCGGCGACGTTCGTTTGGGCGAACGAGGGCTGGAAGGCGACATACGGGGGCTTCGGCACGGGTCCGTTCTCGCCCGTGGGCAACGTCGGCTGCTGGCTCGACCGCGTGGTGCTCGGCAAGCACGCGCTCATGCCGGGAATGTTCGACAACGAGGGCCTGGGCGGGCTCCTCTGCTCGGTCGTGACGGCGACGCTCGGCATGTTCGCGGGCGATCTCGTGCGGCGCGGCGGCGCAGCGGCGACGGGGCGCAAGGCACTGCAGCTTCTCGGCGCGGGCGCGGTGTCGCTCGCGGCGGGGCTTCTGCTCTCGCTCGTGTGCCCCGTGATCAAGAACCTGTGGTCCCCGAGCTTCGTGCTGGTGGCGGGGTCGTATTCCTTCGCGATTTTCGCGCTGTTCTATTGGCTCGTGGACGTGAAGGGTTGGACGAAGTGGAGCTTCTTCTTCCGCGTGATCGGCATGAATTCGATCACGATCTACCTCGCGCAGAGCGTCATCGGCTTCGGCCACGTGCGCGATTTCTTCTTCAAGGGCGTGGCGGGGCTTTGTCCGGAACTCGTCGGCGGCGTCGTGATGGAGCTTGGCTACGTGGCCGTGTGCTGGCTCTTCCTGTACTTCCTGTACAAGAAGCAAGTCTTCCTGAAGGTTTGATTTCTTCGCCAGAGTGGTGGAATGGCAGACACAGGGGACTTAAAATCCCTTGACGGGTTTCCGTCGTGCGGGTTCGAGTCCCGCCTTTGGCACCAGCGCCGCCGCGATTGTGTGAACGTGGTATACTTGGCGCCATGAAACCGATGAACGACTTGCGGGCGGAAATCGACCGCATCGACGAAGAGCTTGCGCACCTGTTCGCGCGGCGCATGGAGATCGTCGGGGAAATCGCCGCCTGCAAGCGCGCGCAAGGTGCACCCGTTTTCGATCCATTGCGCGAACAGGCGATTCTCGGCCATGTGGCCGAGATGGTCGGCCCCGATTACGCGGAAGACGCGCAGCGGCTTTTCGCCGCGACATTCGAAATCTCTAAGGCGCGCCAGCAGCGCATTCTCGAACGCGACGCGGGCGAGACGCCGCGCGCCGCGGCAAAAGGATGCGTGGCCGTGGCGGGCCTCGGGCTCATCGGCGGTTCAATCTACAAGGCGGCTCTGGCTGCCGGTTACGAGGCGGTTGGACTTCACCACGGCGAAAGCGCGGGGGTGGAGAAGGCCGATTTCGTGTTCGTCGCGCAGCCACCGGAGGCGATCGCCCCGTGGGTACGCGAAAATGCCGCCCGGTTCAAAGAGGGCGCAATCGTCGTGGACGTGTGCGGCGTCAAATCGGAAATCGTCGCCGCCGTCCGCGCCGTGCCGAAGGACGGGTGGCATTTCGTGGGCGGGCACCCGATGGCCGGGCGCGAGGTGGCGGGCTACGCCAATTCGTCCGCCAACCTTTTCCGCGGCGCGTCGATGGTGCTCACGCCCGACGCCGACGCGCCGGCGGCCGTCGTCGAACGGCTTAAGGCGTTTTTCGCCGAACTCGGATTCAGGCGCACGGTCGTCACGACGGCCGCGCACCACGACGAAATGATCGCCTTCACGAGTCAGCTCGGACATGTGATCGCCACCGCCTACAGCCGTGATCCCGCCGTGGCGGAGGCAACGGGTTTCGCCGCCGGCAGTTTCGCGAACATGACGCGCATCGCCACGATGGATCCCGCGATCTGGAGTGCGCTCTATTTGGGCGCGCCGGCGCCGCTGCTCGAAAAGGTTGACGGTCTTCTGTCCCGGCTCGCCGAGTTCCGCGCCGCGCTGGCGGCGGGTGATCGCGCCGCGCTCGAGCGCATGATCGCCGAAGGCGCCGAGGCGAAACGCCGCGCCATCGCGGCCGAGGAGTCGGACGCATGAACAAGGCGTTCGGCGATTTTCTCAGGTTGTCCGTCGCGGGCGCGTCGCACGCGTCCGCGCTTGCGTTCGAACTGGCGAATTTTCCGGCGGGCTTCCGCATCGACGAAACGGAACTGGCCGCGTTCATGGCGCGCCGCGCGCCGGGATGCAGTCCGCTGGCGACGGCGCGCAAGGAACCGGACGCCGTGGTTTTCACGTCCGGTCTGGCGGACGGCGTCACCACGGGCGGCGTTTTGTGCGGACGCATCGCGAACGTCGACCGGCGTCCGAACGACTACGGTGCGGAGCGCACCGTGCCGCGTCCCGGCCACGCCGATTTCCCGCAGTGGGTTCGGATGGGCCGCATCCCCACGGGCGGCGGTTCCAATTCGGGACGCCTCACGGCGGCCTTGTGCGCGGCCGGGGGCGCATGCCTGCAGTGGCTGGAGCGTCGCGGCATTCGCGTCTCGGCCAAGATCGACACGATCGGCGGCAAGGCGGACGATTTCGCCGAGACGATCCGCGCGGCCCAGGCGGACGGCGATTCCGTGGGCGGCACGATCGTCTGTGAAGCGACGGGCTTGCCGCCTGGCGTCGGGGGCGCGCTCTTCGATGGTGTGGAGACGGAGCTCGCCGGGGCGCTCTTCGCGATTCCCGGCGTGAAGGGCGTCGAATTCGGAAACGGATTCGAGGTCGCGAAGATGCGCGGCAGCGAGAACAACGATCCGTTCCGTCTGGACGCGGAGGGTGCCGTCGTCACGGACGGCAACAACCACGGCGGCATTCTGGGCGGGATGACGAGCGGTATGCCGCTCCGGCTTCGCGTGGCGCTCAAGCCCACGCCCACGGTCTTCCGTCCGCAGCCGAGCGTCGACCTGGCGCGCGGCGTCGAGACGCCGTGCGAAATCAAGGGCCGGCACGATCCCTGCATCGTCGTGCGCGCCGTGCCCGTGGTGGAGGCCGTGACGGCGTTCGTTCTCACGGATCTTCTGTTGGCGGACGAGGCGGCGCGGCCGCGCGTGTGCCTGACGCTCACCGGCGCCACGCTCGAAGAAGATCTCGCGCAGTTCCGCGCGCAGCGTTTGTTTGCGGACATGGTCGAGCTGCGCGCCGATCTGCTTTCGGAGCGCGACGTCGACGCCGTCCGTGCGTTTCCTGCGCGCGTCGGCGTGCCCGTCATCCTGACATTCCGCCGTCAGGCGGACGGCGGCGCCTTCGCGGGCGACGAGGAGACGCGCGCGGATTTCTTCCGCCGGGCGTTGGCGCCCGGCTGCGGGTTCGCCTACGTCGATTTCGAAGACGACTTCCGCCGGGACGATCTCGCTGCCTTGGCGCGCGCCGCGGGCGTGCGCGTGGTCCGTTCCGTGCACCGGTTCGACGGACCGGTCGCGGGCGTGCCGTCCGTCTGCCGCGCGTTGCGCGGCGACTCGGACGAAATCCCGAAGATCGCGTTCACGCCGCGGTCGCTCGCCGACATATCCGCGCTTTTCGCGGAGACGGCCGACTTCACGGACGTGCCGCACGTCGTCTGCGCGATGGGCGCGCGCGGTTTCGCGTCCCGCGCGCTCGCCGCGCGCACGCGGTCGTTGTGGACCTACGCGTCCGCCGCGGGCCTGGATGGCATCGGCCATGTGACGCCGCGTGATCTCGTGCGCGACTTCCGCGTGCGCGGCGTCACGCGTGACGCCGCGCTGTATGGCGTCACCGGCTGGCCGCTCAAGACGACGCGCAGCCCCGAAATCAACAACGCGGCGTTCGTGGCGGAAGCGGCCGACGCGGTGATGGTGCCGATGCCGGCCGAAACGGCGGAAGAGGCGCTTGCCTTCATGAAGGCGACGGGCATGCGCGGCATGGCCGTGACGATTCCGCACAAGCAGGCGATCATGCCGCTTCTGGACGAGATCGCGCCCGAGGCGCAGGCCGTCGGCGCGGTGAACACCGTGGTGCTTGAGCACGGGCGTTACGTGGGGCACAACACGGACGCCGCGGGCTTTTCCGAAGCGTTGCTGCGTTTCCTGGGGCGCGACACGCTCGTGGGCGAGCGCGTGGCCGTCTTGGGTGCGGGTGGCGCCTCGAAGGCCGTCGTGTACGCGCTTGAAAAGCTGGGCGCCGCCGTGGAGACGTTTCATCGCCGGCCGCTGACGCCCGGTTTTCGCGTGGTCGTGAACGCGACGCCCGTCGATCCGATTCCGGAATACGCCTTCGCGGGCGACGAGGCGGTGTACGACCTCGTGTACGCGCCGCCGGAAACACCGCTCATGGCGCGCGCGCGCGCCGCCGGCTGCCGCGTCGAGAATGGTTTTTCGATGCTCGAAGCGCAGGCGCGCGAACAGCGTCGCCTGTATGCCGCTTCGGCAAAAAAAAAGCGCGCGCCCTTGGTTCTGAAACGTGGTAAAATAACAACTGTTCAAAGCGCTTGAAGTGCTTTGCGCCGGAGGGTCGATGAAATTCAACAGAGTGGAAGTTGACAAAGGCGTCAATTTCGGAGACGGTGAACTCACGTTCATCGCGGGGCCTTGCGTCATCGAGAGCCGGAAGATGGTTCTTTCGATTGCGCGCAGATTGACGGCGCTCGCAAACGAACTTGGCGTCAAATACGTGTTCAAGGCAAGCTTCGACAAGGCGAACCGCACCAGCGTGAAGAGCTATCGCGGTCCCGGAGCGGACGAAGGGCTCGCGATTCTCGCGGAAGTGCGCGAGACGTTCGGCGTGCCCGTGCTCACCGACGTGCACGAACCGTGGCAGTGCGCGCGCGCCGCGGAGGTGTGCGACATTCTGCAGATCCCCGCGTTTCTCGCGCGACAGACGGACCTCGTGGTGGCGGCCGGCGAGACGGGGGCGGTGGTGAACGTGAAGAAGGGCCAGTTCATGGCCGCCGAGGACATGATCCAGGTGGCGGAGAAGATCCGGTCCACGGGCAACAACCGCATCGTGTTCACCGAGCGCGGCGCGAGCTTCGGGTACCGCAATCTCGTGGCGGACATGCGCAACCTGATCATCATGCGCGAACTGGGCGTTCCCGTGGTGATGGACGCGACGCACGCAGTGCAGCGGCCGGGCGGGCTCGGCACGGGCTCGG